>NZ_JBIUSS010000003.1:118896-311064 GCF_044741445.1 Kitasatospora sp. NPDC088160
GGGGGGGGGGGGGCGCGCCGGGGGGGGGGGGGCCCGCCGGGCCCCCCCCCCCCCCCCTCCGGCGCTGCTGCGCCTCTCGGCTTCTGCGCTTCTCGGCTTCTTGACTTCTTGGCTTATGCCAGGGCGAGGAACAGCTTCTCCAGCTCGGCCTCGCTCATCGGCGGGGTGTCCTCGTCGGAGGCGGCCATGCACTGGCGCATGCCGCTGGCCACGATCTTGAACCCGGCCCGGTCCAGGGCGCGCGAGACCGCCGCGAGCTGGGTGACCACGTCCTTGCAGTCACGGCCCGCCTCGATCATCGCGATCACCCCGGCCAGCTGGCCCTGGGCACGGCGCAGCCGGTTCAGGACCGCGCCGACCGACTCCTCGTCCACCTGCATGTCCGGGCCGCCTTTCGCATCGACTGTCGACTGACAACTGTACCCGGTGGGGTATCCATTCCCGGGCGGGGCGATGCGGGCGGGGGCACTGGGGTGTTCGGCGGTTCAGCGACGGTGTTCAGCCGCTTTGCTCGGCGGCTGTGCTCAGCGGCGGGCGAGGCGGCGCTCGCCACCGGCGCCGGTCTCGTACGGGAGCCCGTAGTGCGCGAACACGGTCGGTTCGTCCTCGGCGGGCAGGACGTCGTCGGTGCCGATCGACGGCGCCTGCTTGACCTGGTTCTTCGGGAACGCCACCTGGACGTAGTCCGGCCCGACGACCGCCCCGTCGAGCGGGACGAACACCAGGCGGCGCCTGGTCACCAGGCCGACCGCGACGGTGGCGAAGAACGGCTGGTCGGTGGCCGTCTCCACGTAGACGGACTCCAGCGAGCCGATGCGATGGCTCTTCTCGTCGACCACGGCGTGGCCGCGCCATTCGCGGATGTCTGCCATAGCGATCACCACAGCGTCGGACCTCCTGTTCCCCGGTCTTTCCGCTTCCGTCGCCCGACAACGGTTCGCCGCCGGGACCTCCCATCCTCCGCCGGGACGACCAGGGGCGCGCGATGGGCGACGAAAACGGACATACAGGGGTGACCTGACCAACCGCCACCAGGGCCGTGACCTGGGCTTTAGGCTGTCCGCCGAGGGAGTTGCAAGCAGATCACCCGATCGTCAACAGACGGAGGCAGCGGCCGTGGGACACGACGACCTGTGGGAGTCCGGCGAGGCCGGAACCCCGGCCGACCTGCGGCCCGACATCCCGCACCCGGCCCGGATGTACGACTACTACCTCGGGGGAAAGGACAACTTCCCCGCCGATCGGGCCGCCGCCGAGAAGGCGCTCGCCGCCAATCCGGAGTTCCGCTCCACCGCGCGGGCCAACCGGGGCTTCCTCACCCGCGCGGTGCGCTGCGTCGCCGACCTCGGCATCGACCAGTTCCTCGACGTCGGCACCGGCATCCCCACCGCCGGCAACACCCACGAGATCGCCCAGGCCGCCGATCCCGGGGCGCAGGTCGTCTACGTCGACAACGACCCGATCGTGCTCAGCCACGCCCGCGCCCTGATGTCCGGCACGGGCCCGGGGCGGACCGCCGTCCTCCAGGCCGACCTGCGCGAGCCGTCCGCCGTACTCGCCGTCGTCGAGGCCGCGGGGCTCCTCGACTTCTCCCGACCGGTCGGCCTCGTCCTGGCCGCCGTCCTGCACTTCCTGCGCGACGAGGACAAGCCCCATCAGGCGGTCGACACACTGATGGACGCGCTCCCCTCCGGCAGCCACCTCGTCCTCTCGCACGGCACTGCCGACTTCATCCCCGCCGAGGTCCGCGACCGCGTCACCGGCATCTACGACAAGGCCACCGCCCCCCTCGTCGGCCGCACCCGGGACGAGGTCCGCGCCTTCTTCGACGGCCTCGACCTCCTCGACCCCGGCATCACCACCGTCCCCCTCTGGCGCCCCGACACCGCCCCCGCCTCCGGCGCCGACCGCGTCAGCATCTACGGCGCGGTGGGTCGCAAGCCCTGACAGCTCCCCGGAACGAATATACCGACCGGTCTACAGATTCATCCCGGGGCGACGGCGGGCGCGGGTAGGCCCAGGTGGGGGTGGGTGGAGCGGCGCCGGGGGGCTGGCTGGAGTCGCTTTAGGGGGGTTAATACCACCGACCGGGGCCACCACGTGCGGTTACTGTCGTCGGGACGGCTCCGGACGGGGGCGGTCATCAGGGGCTATCGCGCAACAAGCAGCGCAGGACACATGGGGGACGAACATGGGCAGGTACCACCGTTTCGCGGGGGCTCTCGTGGTCGCCGGGCTCTCCGCCGGGGTGCTCAGCGCCTGCAACCCGATCGGGACCAACTTCACCGACGACGCCACCGTCACGGACAAGATCACCGGCATCCGCCTGGACAGCGACGCCGGGGAGGTGACCGTGCGCGGCAAGGCCGGCGCCACCCAGGCCGCCGTCCACCGCAACATCACGTACCGGAGCGGCAAGCCGGGCGCGAGCACCCGGGTGGACGGCGGCCTACTGGTGCTCGGCGGCTGCGGACGCAACTGCTCGGTGGACTACACCGTCGAGCTGCCGCCGGGGCTGCCGATCACCGGGGGGACGTCGGCGGGCGGGATCAAGCTCACCCAGGTCGGCGACGTCTCGGTGCACACCAGCTCCGGCGACATCACGCTCGACGACGTGGCCGGGCCGGTCGACGTGCGCACCGACAACGGTGAGATCAAGGGCACCTCGCTCAAGGGTGACCGGGTCAGCGCCAAGACCGACAACGGCGGGATCAAGCTCACCCCCGGCAAGGCCCAGAACATCACGGCGAAGACCTCCAACGGCGAGATCAACGTGACCGTGCCGACCGCCTCCTACCACGTCACCGCCTCGACCGACCTGGGCGAGAAGCACATCGGCGTCCAGAACGACCCGAACGGCCAGTACAAGCTGGACCTCGGGACGAACATCGGCGAGATCACCGTCAAGACGGGCTGACCGCCCCGGCCCCGCCGGGGGGCGTAGCGGGGCCGGGGGCAGGGGTGGTCAGAGACCGACCTGGACCTCGGCGCGGTGCCGGATGTACTCGTCGGGGTGCGCCCTCGCGATGGCCACCGCGGCCTCCACCAGGGCGTGCAGCCGCGACGGGTAGGCACGCGGCACCAGGGGCAGCCCGGGGAGGATGCAGCGCCGCACGTCCAGGTCCTCGTTGGCGACGAACTCCCGCAGCGCGGCCTCGTACCAGGCGTCCCGCACGGTCGACCCCTCGTCGGCGGCGGCCGTGCTGCGGCCGTCCCCGACCGACAGGGACGTCCAGTACCAGGCCCGGGCGGCGCCGGCGCGCTCGGCGTCGGTGCCGGTGTGCAGGTAGCCGAGCAGGGTCAGCCGTACCCGGCGCTGGCCGAAAGCGAGCAGGGCCGGCTCGACGAAGCGCCGGTTGAAGCTCGGGTTGGGGTCGTAGACCGCCGCCTCCAGCAGTGCCTCGAAGTACTCCTCGGGCAGGTCGGTACGCCCGGAAAGCGCCTTGTGGACCTCCCACCGGGCCGCGCTCGGGAAGTCCGCCCCGTGCGCGGCCTCAGCCCCGAGCAGGCGGAGCAAACGCGTCAACCGCAGGTCGAACTCCTGCGATCCGTCCGCCGTGCGCCCGGGCAACGGCTGGAGAATCCGCACCTCGCCTGCCGTGTCCTTGGTTTCCACGAACACCCTCCTCATCCTGAGTCATCGGCAGACTACTCGCTGATACACCAGTTCGGAGGTCGTTTTCGGGCAGGCTGGAATTCAGATCACCGACATATGGCCGGAGTTTGACGGTCGATCAGTCCTGCTACCGCCGCAAACCAGGCGAGTTGGACGGACGGATCGGCAGGCGGGCCGGCGGACGGGTCGGCGGGCGGGCCTTCGCCGGTCAGGCCGGACGGCCCGGCGGGACCAGGCCGGACTGGTAGGCGATCGCGACGAGTTGGGCCCGGTCCCGGGCGTCCAGCTTGGCCATCGCGCGGTGGACGTGGGTGCGGACGGTGAACGGGCTGACGAACATCCGCTCGGCGATCTCCTCGTTGGTGAGGCCGGTGGCGGCCATCGACATCACCTCGCGCTCGCGCGCGGTGAGCACGGACAGCCGCTCGGCGGTGCCGCCGGCCGCCGGATCGGGCTGGGCGAGGAGTTGGTCGATGACGGCCCGGGTGGCGGCGGGCGAGAGCAGGGCGTCCCCGGCGGCGACGGCGCGGACGGCCGCGAGCAGTTCCGCCGGGTCCGCGCCCTTGCCGAGGAAGCCGCCGGCGCCGGCCCGCAGCGCCTGGGCCACGTACTCGTCGATCTCGAAGGTGGTGAGGATCAGTACCCGGGTGCCGGCCAGTTCCTCGTCGCCGCAGATGGCGGCCGTCGCGCCGAGGCCGTCGGCGCCGGGCATGCGGATGTCCATCAGGACGATGTCGGGGCGGGTGGCGCGGGCGAGTTCGACGGCCTGGTGGCCGTCGGCGGCCTCGCCGACCACCTCCATGTCGTCCTCGGCGTCGATCAGCACCCGGAACGCACCGCGCAGCAGCGCCTGGTCGTCCGCGAGCAGTACCCGGATGGTCATGCGTGGTCCTTGTCTACTCGAACGGCACGGTCTTCCCGGCCGGCCCGGTCCGCCCGTACGGCACAGCCACCGCGACCGGCGCCGTCGTCCCGGGCGCCGGTGCGCAGCGGAAGTTCGGCGGTGACCAGGAAGCCGCCGTCGGGCCGGCTGTCGGCGGTGAGGCGGCCGCCGACCGCGCCGGCCCGTTCGCGCATGCCGATCAGTCCGAAGCCGCCCTCGCCGGGGGCCGGGTGGGGCAGCAGGGCCTGCCGGGGGCGGGCGCTGGTCGGCGGGCGTCCGTTGGCGACGCTGACGGCGACCCGGCTGCCGCTGTAGGCGAGGGTGATCTCGGCGCCGGCGCCCTGGGCGTGCTTGGCGACGTTGGTCAGGGACTCCTGGACGATCCGGTAGGCGGTGAGGTCCACGCCGGGCGAGAGCGCGCGAGCCTCGCCCTCGACGGTGAGCCGCACCGGCAGGCCGGTGCGTTCGAAGGCGTTGATCAGCTCGGGAAGCCGGTCGAGGCCGGGGGCCGGTTCGAGTGGCGCGGGCTCCTCGGCTCGGCGCAGCAGGCCGACGGTGGCGCGCAGCTCCTGGAGCGCGGAGCCGGTGGCGTCGGTGATGTGGCTGAGCACCTCGCGCGCCTGGGTGGGGTGGCGGTCCATGAGGTAGACGGCGATGCCGGCCTGGGCATTGGCGAGGGCGATGTGGTGGGCGACGACGTCGTGCAGGTCGCGGGCGATCCGGATCCGCTCGTCCGCGACCCGGCGGCGGGCCTCCTCCTCGCGGGTGCGTTCGGCGCGTTCGGCGCGTTCCTCGATGGCGGCGAGGTGGGCGCGGCGGTTGCGGATGGAGTCGCCGAGGGCGCCGGGCAGCAGGGCCCAGGCGAGGACACCGATCCGTTGGCCGATCGGGCCGCCGCCGTCGCCGATCAGCGACGTGCCGGTGAGCAGGACGGCGGAGGCGATCGAGGCGCGCAGGGCGGTGGCGCGGTCGGTCCGGACGGCGAGGAAGTAGAGGGCGAGCAGCAGCGGGGTGGCCAGCCCGGGGGTGAGGCGGGGGGTGGTGAGGATGAGGGCCATCGTGCAGATCAGCGTGATGACGACCACTGCCCGCGGGTGCCGGCGGTGGGCGAACACGGTGACGGCGGAGACCAGCGCGATGGTGGCGCTGAGCGGCCTGAAGGAGATGACGTGGCCGGTCTGGTCGACGGTGACGCCGATGCCGGTCATCGCGATCAGCACGGCGCCGCCGACGGCGTCGAGCAGCCGGGGGTGGTCGCGGCGCAGCCGCTGCCAGGTGTCGCTCATCGTGGTGCTCTCCGGGTCGGGGGTGCCCTGGCGGCACCCTCGCCGGGTTCTGCCAGTTCGTGCCGAACCGCGCCCTGCCGGGCGGGGTGGGCCGGGTCGGGGGCCGCCGTGTGCGTGGCGGACCCCGACAGCAACGGTAACGGTAGGGATCGAACCATTGTCCGGGCCGGGGCCCGCCCCGTGGATCGGGACGGGCCCCGGCTGGTCCGCGGGGGGTCGGCCCTAGACGCCGACGGACTCCCGGACCGGGGCCGGTTCGGGGGCGGCGGTCTGCAGCTTGCTGCCCTCGACGTCGATGTCCGGCATGAGCCGGTCCAGCCAGCGCGGCAGCCACCAGGCGTGGCGGCCGAGCAGGGCCAGGACGGCCGGGACGATGGTCATCCGGACCACGAAGGCGTCGAAGGCGACGGCCGCGGCGAGGCCCAGACCCATCATCTTGATCATCGGTTCGCCCATGCCGATGAAGCCCGCGAAGACGGCGATCATGATGAACGCGGCGGCGGTGACCACCCGGGCGTTGTGCCGGAAGCCGGTGACGATGGCCTCGTCGGGCTGCTCGCCGTGGACGAAGCCCTCGCGGATCCGGGTGACCAGGAACACCTCGTAGTCCATGGCGAGGCCGAAGACCACGCCGACCATGAAGATCGGCATCATGCTCATCACCGGGCCGGTCTGTTCGACGCCGATCAGGTTGGCCAGCCAGCCCCACTGGAAGACCGCGACGACCGCGCCGAGCGCGGCGGCCACCGAGAGCAGGAAGCCGAGCGCCGCCTTCAGCGGGACGAGCACCGAGCGGAACACCACCAGCAGCAGGACGACGGCGAGGCCGACGACCACCGCGAGGTAGGGCACCAGCGCGTCGGTGAGCTTCTGCGAGACGTCGATGTTCATCGCCGTCGTGCCGCTCACCAGGACCGTCGCCCCGGTGGCCGTCTTGAGGCCGGCGGCGTGGCCGCGGATGGCCTGGACCAGGTCCTTGGTCTCCGCGGCGCTCGGGCCGGTGGACGGGACGGCGTTCAGCAGGGCGGTGTCCCCCGCCTTGTTGAACATCGGCGGGGTGACGGAGACCACGCCGGGCAGCGCGGAGACCGTCTTGGCGACCTCGCTCGCGGCGGCCTTCGGGTCGGGCGTGCCCTTGACGTCGACCATGACGGTCAGCGGCCCGTTGAAGCCGGGGCCGAAGCCCTCGGACAGCAGGTCGTAGGCGCGGCGCTGGGTGGTGGAGGTCGGCTTCGACTCGTCCCCGGGCAGGCCGAGCCGCAGGTCGAGCGCGGGGGCGGCGAGCACCCCGAGGCCGATCACGCCGCCGAGCAGCACCGCGAGCGGGCGGCGCAGCACGAACTTGGCCCAGCGGGAGCCGCCGTTCTCCTTCTTCGGCTGGACGGCGCCCTTGCGGGCCTTGCGGGGCAGCACCCGGCGGCCGATGAAGCCGAGCAGCGCGGGGACCAGGGTGAGCGCGACCAGGACGGCGATGACCACCGTGCCGGCCGCGGCCATGCCCATCTTGGCGAGCATCGGGATGCCGACCACCGAGAGCCCGGCCAGGGCGATCACCACGGTGAGCCCGGCGAACACCACGGCGGAGCCTGCGGTGCCGACGGCCCGGCCGGCCGCCTCCTGCGGGGTGCGGCCCTCGGCGAGCTCGGCCCGGTAGCGGGAGACGATGAACACCGCGTAGTCGATGCCGACCGCGAGTCCCAGCATCATCGCCAGCGTGCTGGTGGTGGAGGACAGGCCGAGCGTGCTGCCGAGCCCGGTGATCAGGGCCATGCCGAGGCCGACCCCGATCACGGCGGTGAGCAGCGGCAGGCCCGCGGCCACGAGTGAGCCGAAGGTGATCACCAGGACGACCGCGGACAGCGCCATGCCGATCATCTCGCTGCTGCCGCCGGCCTCGGGCTTGGCCATCAACGCGTTGCCGCCGACCTCGACCTTGAGCCCGGCGTCCCGCCCGTGCTGGGCGGCCTGTTCGAGGGCGTCGGTGGCGCCCTTGGACAGCTCGCCCGCCTTCACGGAGTAGCTGACGGTCGCGTACGCGGTGGTGCCGTCCTTGGAGACGGTGTTGGCCTTGAACGGGCTGACCGCGCCGGAGACCTCGTCGGCGTGGGCGAGCTCGGCGACCGTCCGCTCCACCGCCTGCTGGTTGGGCTCGGCGGTGATCTTCTGCCCGGACGGGGCGACGAACACCAGGCGGGCCGAGGCGCCGTCGGCGTGGCCGCCGGGGAAGCGCTCGTTCATCAGGTCGAAGGCCTTCTGCGCCTCCGTACCGGGCATCGCGAAGCCGTCGTCGGGTGCGGCGGGCGCCTTGGCCGCCAGGACTCCGCAGACCGCCAGCACGGCCACCCAGAGCAGGGTCACCAGCCGGCGTCGGACGAAGGCCCAGCGGCCCAGGCGGTACAGGAACGTGGCCACGGAAGAGTGGACTCCTTCGGATCTCGGTCAGAGTGCGCACCGCGGCCGCCCCGGCGCCTTTCGGCGCGGACCGCCCGCAGCATGACCCATCCTTGACGGCCGGCCCCTCCTCCGTCGTCGTCCCTGCGCAGGCCGTTTGCGTACTGCGGACGCAGTACGGCCCCTCCCCGGACGGCGGAAGCGCATCAGCTGTGGTGGGAGCGGTCGGGCGCACTCCCGGCGGTGGCGACGGGGCGGTGGCGGGGCAGCGGCAGGGCGGCGACGGGGCCGGGCGTCGTCACCCGGGCGGGCGGCGACGACGGGCCGCGGCCCGGCGGGCGAAGTAGCGTGATGTGCCGGGACCGACACTTTTCGTACGGTTCGGACCCATCTGACCCGATCGGTGCTGACCCCAGCCCGCCGCCGGAGGTGCCCATGGGCGTTCCAGCCGCCCGCATCGTGTTCGACGAATCCGACCGCGCGGCCGTCGCCGAGGCGGTGATGGAGATGCTCACCACGGGCGCCCTCACCCTGGGCCCGTGGACCGAGCGCTTGGAGCAGGCCTTCGCCGCCGAGCACGGCGCCTCGCACGCCGTCGCGGTGAGCAGCGGCACCGCGGCGCTGGAGGTGATCCTGCGCACGGTCGACGTCCGGGGCCGCGACGTCGTCGTACCGGCCGTCACCTTCTACGCGACCGCCGGCGCCGTCCTGCACGCCGGCGGGCGCCCGGTGATCGCCGACGTCGACCCGGCCACCCTGGCGCTCTCCCCCGAGACGCTGGAGGCGGCCCTCACCCCGGATACCGCAGCCGTCGTACTCGTCCACATCGGCGGACTGATCACCCCCCGGGTCGAGGAGCTGCGCGCGCTCTGCGACCGGCACGGCGTCCCGCTGGTCGAGGACGCCGCACACGCCCACGGCAGCAGCCTCGACGGGCGCTGCGCCGGGACGTTCGGCCTGGCCGGGGCCTTCTCGTTCTACCCGACCAAGGTCACCACCAGCGGCGAGGGCGGCCTGATCCTCACCGAGTCGCCCGAGCTGCGCGACGAGGCCCGCACCTACCGCGACCAGGGCAAGGGCTCCTTCACCACCAACCACCACGTCCGGCTCGGCCACGCCTGGCGGATGAGCGAGCTCGGCGCGGCCGTCGGCGCCGTGCACCTGCGCCGGCTCAAGGAGTTCATCGAGACCCGCCGGGCCGTCGCCCGCCGCTACGACGAGGCGCTGGCCGGGCTCGACGGCCTGGAGCCGGTGCTCGAACCGTCCGGCTGCCGCGGCAACTACTACAAGTACGTGGCGCTGCTGCCGCCCGGGGTGGAGCGCGCCGCGTTCAAGCGGGCGGTCGCCGAGGAGTACGGCGTGCGGCTTTCCGGCGAGGTGTACGACCTGCCGCTGCACCTGCAACCCGTCCTCGCCCCCTACCGGCGCGGGCCGCTGCCGGTCGCCGAGGACGTCTGCGCGCGGCAGGTGTGCCTGCCGGTGCACTCCGACATGACCGGGGACGAGACGGAGCAGGTCATCGAGGCCGTCTCGGCGGTGCACCGGAGACTCGCCGGATAGCCGGGGCGGGGTCGACCCAACCAGGCGGGCGCGCCGAGGCGCTCGACACGGAGTGCGAGAAGGCGCTCGACACGGAGCCCGACAAGGAGAGAGATCGTGCGGATAGCCGTCACCGGGGGATGCGGATTCATCGGGTCACACGTCGTGGACCACCTGATCGCGGCCGGCCACGACGTCCTCGCGGTGGACACGACCGACAAGTACCTCAACCCCGACGCCGAACACGCCCGGCTCGACATCCTCGACCTCGCGGCCCTCACCTCCGCGTTGGCCGGCAGTGAA
This sequence comes from Kitasatospora sp. NPDC088160, assembly GCF_044741445.1. Taxonomy (NCBI): domain Bacteria; kingdom Bacillati; phylum Actinomycetota; class Actinomycetes; order Kitasatosporales; family Streptomycetaceae; genus Kitasatospora; species Kitasatospora sp. NPDC088160. The sequence continues at coordinate 128,915 of NZ_JBIUSS010000003.1, forward strand.
GTGGTGTACCACCTCGCCGCGATGGCCGACGTCGAACAGGTCTCCGCCGACCCGGTGCGGGCCGTGCGGACCAACATCGACGGCACCGAGGCCGTCCTGGAGGCCGCCCGGCGCAGCGGACTGAGCCGCACCGTGCTGGCGAGCACCGTCTGGGTCTACGGCGCCGCTCTCACCGACGAGCAACTCGACGGCGGAGAGCAGGAGTTGGACGAGCACGTGCCGATCGAACTGGAACACAGCGGCCACCTCTACGTGGCCACCAAGCTCGCCGCCGAGATGCTGGTGCACAGCTACCGCGAGCTGTACGGGCAGCACTTCACCATCCTGCGCTACGGCATCCCGTACGGGCCCCGGATGCGCGACGAGCTGGTCGTCGCCCGGTTCGTCCAGGCCGCGCTCACCGGGCGGCCGATCACCATCGCCGGCGACGGGCGGCAGAGCCGCAACTTCGTCTACGTCGAGGACCTCGCCGACGCCCACGTCCGGGCCCTGTCCCCCGCCGCCGAGGACCGGACCTTCGCCCTGGAGGGCTCCACCGCCGTCTCGGTGCGCGACATCGCCGACACCGTCGACGACCTGCTGGGGCCGGTCTCGATCGAGCACATCGACGGCCGCAAGGCCGACTACACCGGGCGGCGGATCTCCTGCGCCCAGGCCAAGCGCCTGCTCGGCTGGTCTCCGCACACCAACTTCGCGGACGGCGTGCGGAGTTACGCCGACTGGTACCGGGCCGCCGCAGCCGCCTCCGCCGCCTCCTGAGCGGGCCGCCCGATGCCGCACGCCCTGCTCGTCTCCGGCTCCCTAGGCCAGGGCCACGACGTGATGGCCCAGGCCTGCGCCGACACCCTGCGGGCCCGCGGCTGGACCACCCACACGGTCGACGCGATGGCCCTGCTCGGGCAGCGCTCCGGCGCCGCCGGGGAGGCCGTGTTCCGGCGGCTGCTCGACCTGCCCGGCGTGTACGACGCCTTCCACTTCTCGGCGTTGCGGCCCGGCGCCCGGCTCGCGCTGCTCGCCGACGCGGCCGCCCGCAGCCGGCTCGTCCCGGCGCTGCGCCAACTGGTCGCGGCGCAGCGGCCGCAGCTGGTGGTCTCCGTGTTCGCCACCGCCACCTCGGCCGTCAACCGGCTGCCGCGACGGGACTTCCGGCACTTCGTGTTCTGCACCGACGTGACGCCGCACCGGCTCTGGGTGCAGGAGGGCACCGACCTCTTCCTGGTCACCTCCGAGGTCGCCGCCTGCGCCGTGCGCCGCTACCGGCCGGACGCCGCCGTCACCGTCCTGCCCGCTCCGCTGCGGGAACCGTTCTACCGGCCGCCCGGCCGGGCCGAGGCGCGCGCCGAACTGGGCGTCCCGGCGGGCGGGCGGTGCGTGCTGCTGATGTCCGGCGCCTGGGGGCTCGGGCCGCTCGCCCGCACCGCCGCCTCGCTCGCCGCCGCCGGTCCGCACGTGCTCGCCGTCGCCGGGCGCAACCGGGAACTCGAACGGCGGCTGCGGGCCGCCGCCCGCCGGGAGCCGCGCCTGCACCCCTTCGGCCACACCGACCGGATCCCCGCCCTGATGGCCGCCGCCGACCTCGTCGTCACCAGCTCCGGCGACACCTGCAGCGAGGCCCGCGCCCTCGGGCGGCGGCTGCTGCTGCTCGACGTCGTCCAGGGCCACGGCCGCGACAACCTCCAGCACGAGCTGGAACTCGGCCACGCCGACGTCGCCTCCGCGCACCCCGCCGAGGTGGTCCGCAACGCCCTCGCCGCCCTCGCCCGCCCAGCGCCCACCCCCTCCCCCGGCGCCACCCCGGAGCGCTGGCGCACCGGGTTCACCGCGGCCCTGGCACAGGTGGGGCTGGCGTAGCCAAGGGCCGGGGCAAGCAGTGCGGGAGCCGCATCGGGTGCCCGGGAAACCGCCGTCGGGGCGGGGCTTCGCCGTCCGCCCGGCGCTCGGCGGCGGGCGCGATGCCGTCAGCCGCGGGCGGCCCCCGGGACGGCGTGGTCGCGGAGCGGGCCGAGGGTGAGGGAGTGGGCGCGGCAGTGGGCGGCGATCAGCGGAAGGGCGGCGAGGGTGGCCCGCCAGGAGTCGGGGGCGGAGGTGCAGTCGGAGTCGTGCAGGAGGAGGGTCGCGCCGCCGGTGAGGCCGGGGCGGGCGGTCGCGTAGACGGAGGCCCCGGTCGCCTCCGCCGTCCAGTCCCGGCCCCAGGCCGTCCACAGCACCGGGCGCAGGCCCAGCCGCCGGGCGGCCAGGGCCGGGCCCGCCGTCAGCACCCCGTACGGCGGGCGGTACCAGTGCGGGCGCACCCCGCACAGCGCGGTCACCGCCTCGGTCGCGTGGCGCAGTTCGCGCAGGTCACGGGCCGGGGCCGGGTACCACTGCGGCCGGTGGTGCCAGCCGTGGACGGCCACCTCGTGGCCGCGCAGCACCAGCTCCCGGCCGAGGGCGGGGGCGCGCTCCAGCATCGAGCCCAGCAGGAAGAAGGTGGCCCGGACACCGCCCAGCGCGTCCAGCGCGTCCAGGATCTCCGGGGTGCTGCGCGGGTCGGGGCCGTCGTCGAAGGTCAGGGCGACGTGGTGCGGGTCGGCGCCGAGGCCGGCGGTTCGACGGGCCAGCGTGCGGCGCAGTGCCGGGAGGCGCACCGCCGCCGGGGCCAGGTGCGCGAACTCCGCCGCGGCCGCGGCGGCGGCCGCCGTCGCGAGCACCCGGGTGGCGGTGTTCACCGGGCTCACCCGAAGCGGGAGGCCATGCGCCGGAACACGCCCGGCGCCACGCCGTGGATCCGGGCCGGGAAGCCGAGCCAGTGCGGCACGAAGAGCCGGTCACGCCCGGTGGTGATGGTCGCGACCACGGTGTCGGCGACCCGCTCCGCCGGCACGGGCCGTGGCCGCTCCCGCTGGTAGGGCGTGCCGCGCCGGTCGAAGAACGGGGTGTCCACCGGACCCGGCAGCACCAGGCGCACCCCCACCCCGGTGCCGCGCAGCTCGTACCAGAGGCTCTCCGCGAACATCGCCAGCCCGCCCTTGGTCGCCGCGTACCCCGACTCGTCGCGCACGCCGACCTGGCCGGCCATCGAGCCGAGCAGCACGATCCGGCCCCGGCGGCGCTCCAGCATGCCCGGCAGGAGCAGGCGGACCAGCCGCAGCGGGGCGGCGAAGTTGACCTCGATCATCCGGTCCAGGACGTCCGAGGGGGTGTCCGCGAACGGTCCGCGCCACCCCAGGCCCGCACTGGCGACCAGCGCGTCCACCCGGCCGGCCTCCGCGAGGGCCGCCTCCGCGAGCCGGCTCGGGCCGTCCGGCTTGCTCAGGTCCTCGGGCAGGACGCGGCCGCCGGTCCGGGCGGCGACCTCGTCCAGGCGGGCGCCGTCCGTACCGGACAGCAGGGTCCGCCAGCCGGCGTCGGCCAGGCGGACGGCCGTGGCCAGGCCGATGCCGGAGGACGCGCCGGTGACGAGCACGACCGGAGGGTCGGCGGGCCCCGGCCGTCGGGGGCCCGGCTGGGCTTCGTCCGCCATCGCGCACCTGCCGCTCCGTGGGCGTGTCACCGTCCGATTTGTCCGGCAAGTCACCTTCGCACGGCGGCGCCACCCGGGCTACCGGGGCGGGACGGCCGGCTCCGCGTCCGCCTCCGGGCCCGGGCCCGGTTCAGGGTCCCGGTCCGCCGAGCCCGGCCGCGCGGCGGCCACCTCCGCGGACTGCCCCTCCAACTCCCCGAACCTGGACAGCAGGAAGGTGCCGCCCACCGCCACCGCGAAGCCCGCCAGCGCGCACCACTCGAACCCCGGACGCGCCGCGTCGCCTAGCGCCGCCACGCCCACCAGCGCCGGGCCGAAGGTCTCGGCGACCGTCCCGGCGGCGGTCGCGGCCGTGACCGTGCCGCGCTGAAGCGCCAGCGCGTACGCCAGGTAGCCGCCGAGGCCGCCCACCGCGAGCGCGTACGCCGCCGGGTCGGTGAGGACGGTGACCAGGCTCGACGCGTCCATCACCCGCACCGCCAGGCTCGTCACCCCGAACCCCACCCCCGCCAGCAGCCCCAGCCCGGCCGCCGCCACGGTACCGGCCCGGCGCACCAGGACGAGGGTCAGCAGCAGCATCACGGCGGTCGTCGCGAGCAGCGCCCAGTGGAACAGCGGCGGGGCGTGCTCCCGGCCCTCCCGGCCCGACCCCGACGCCAGCAGCGTCAGGCCGACCACCACGGCGACGATTCCCGTCACGTCCCCCCGGCGCAGCCGCGCCCCGAGCAGCCGGACGGCGGCGAGCGCCGTCACGGCCAGGCTCGCGTTGGTGACGGCCTGCACGAGGAACAGGGGCAGGCTGCGCAGCGCCACGATGCTCAGCGCGAAACCGACGATGTCCAGCACCGTGCCGAGCAGAAACTCCCACGACCGCGCCAGCGCGGCCAGCAGCCCCGCCCGCACCCGGTCCGCCTGCGGCGCCGACCGCGCCCCGCGCGCCTGGAACACCGCCCCGAACCCGAAGCAGACGGTCGCGACCAAGGCGGTGGTGAGTCCCAGCAGCATGCCTCTCCCAGCCTCACGGGCAGCATCGATCCACCACCAGTCTGTCCCCGGGACGGCGGGGCCGCACGGGTGGAGGGGGTTGGGTGGCGACCGGGCGGGGGCGACCGGGCGGGCGGGGTCAGGGCTTGAGCGCCACGGCCGCGTAGGCGGCGGCGTCGGGGGCGGTGGCCGGCGGGTCGGTGGGGGTGGGCCGCCAGTGGGGGGTGGGGACGGTACCGGGGGCGATGAGGCTCCAGCCGTCGAAGAAGCGGGTGAACTCGGGGAGCGTGCGGGCCTGGGCGGCGGTGCCGGCGGATTCGTAGATCCGGACCAGGCCGGCGATCTCGGTCGGGGCGAAGTCGGGGGTGACATGGGTCATCACCAGGGCGCTGCCGGGGGCGAGGGCCGCTTTGAGGTGCTCGACGAGCTCGTGGGCGCCACGGGTGTCGGGGACGAAGTGCAGGAGGGCGTTGAGGGAGAGCGCGACGGGCCGGGTGAGGTCGATGGTGTCGCGCAGGCCGGGCGAGGCGAGGAGGCGGGCGGGGTCGGTGACGTCGGCCTCGACGTAGGCGGTGCGGCCTTCGGGGGTGCCGGTGAGCAGCGCCTGGGCGTGTGAGAGCACGATCGGGTCGTTGTCGGCGTAGACGACGCGGGCGCACGGTTCGACGCTCTGGGCGACCTCGTGGAGGTTGGGCGGGGTGGGGATGCCGGTGCCGATGTCGAGGAACTGGTCGATGCCGGCCCGGGCGAGGGCGCGGGTGGAACGGTGGACGAAGGACCGGTTGGCGCGGGCGGCGACGCGCAGCCAGGGTGCGACCGCGAGGGCGTGCCCGGCGGCCTCGCGGTCGGCGGCGAAGTTGGTGAAGCCGCCGAGGTAGTAGTCGTACATCCGGGCCGAGTGCGGCATGTTGAGCCGCAGGTCGACTCCGTCGTAGAGGCTCATCGCGTTCCCCCTCGGCGTCGCGGACACCTGTCGATTGGTGCCCACCGTATCCGGAGGTCGAGCGCGGACCGCCGCGCTCCAACCAGTCGGGCGATCCCATGGGATGACGATCTGTATTCGGGATGCGGCCTGGAGTGACGAGCCGGATGGACTGAGGATGGGCGCAGACAGCCCGAACCTCGAGTGGCCCGCCGAGCTGCCGGCGGCCACGGAAAGCAGGCTCGATGACGATCGACAGGGACGCCCCCGTGCGCGGGTACCGGGGAGGGCCGACGCTGGAGCGCGCCGACGGCGCGGAGTCGGACCGGGAGGCCGGTGGCGACCTCGGCCTGCGGCTGGACCTCACCTACGCGTCGTTCTGCGAGACCCATGAACCCGCTTGGCGCGCTCTCGCGTTGACCAGGATAGGCGGCCAGGCGGACGCCGCACTGGTGGTCGAGGCCGTGAAGGCGGACCTGGCCCGCTGCTGGCCTCAGGTGCTGCGGTTCGAGGAGCCGGCCGCGTACGCCTGGCGGTTGGCGAACCGGCACGTCTCGGACTGGATGTCCGCCGAGGAACCGGTGGCGGTGGAGGCCGTCACCTTCGCCGCGGTGATCGGCGCGTTCAAGCAGGTCGCGAACGGGCTGCTGCACAGCGAGGCGGACGAGGTGCGGCTGTACGCGGCGATCCTCGAACTCCCGGACCGACAACGGGATGTGATCATCCTGCGGTACCTGCTGGGCCTGCACGTCAAGGTGATCGCGGCCTACCTGGGGCGGCCGGTGGCGACGGTGCACTCCAACCTGCGGCACGCGCGGGAGCGACTGGCGCGCCGGCTCGGCGTGGGCGAACTGCCCGACCGCTCGGGTGAACCGGCCGACCGAGCGGGTGAACTGCCGGACCACGCGGGTCAGCTGTGACGCCCGGGCAGGAAGCGGACCCGCCCGACGGGGCGGGCACGAGCGACAGGACGGGTACGAGCGGCGAGGCGGGTACGAGCGGCGGGGGGCGTGCGGTGGTCCACGTGCCCCGGCCGGAGCGCGCGCACGCCGAGCGCATCGCAGCACTGCGCCAGGCCCGGCTCACGGCCGCGCCGACACACCTGCCGTCGGAGTTCGAGCAGGCCGCCTTCGAACTGGGCCTGGTGGTGGCCCTGGTACTGGGCGCACCGGACGCCTCCCGGGGGCTCGACCTCCTGGTGAACGCCCGCCGGATCCAACCCGAGGGCGCGGAGGTGTTCGCCGCGCTGCTCTACGCGACCGGGAGGGAGGAGGGCGCCGAGTTCTGGTGGCGCTTCGCCGCCGGATCGGGCTGCGGCACGGCGGCGTACTGCCTGCACCTGCACCATCTGAAGCTCGGCGAGAACGACGACGCCGACTACTGGCGGGCCTGGTCGGACCAGCTGGTTGCGGCCGGACGCCCCTCCGGGCCGATGCCGTTGCGGATGACCAGGCCGCTACTGCCGGACGACGTGCGGCGCGACATCCTGTCCCGGGTCCACCACGGGCTGGCGCCGCAACTGCCGCCGCGGCTGGTCGCGGTGATCGACCGGCTGCCGTTGCAGGGCGACGAGGACGAGGAGGAGGTGCCGAGCCCGTGGGGGCTCACCTCGGGGGCGACCTCGGCGTGTTCGTGGGATGTCCGGTGGGACGGCGAGGACCCGTTGGAGTGAGCCCGCCCGCGCCTGCCCGTGCTCCCCCGTTCAGGTGAGCACCGCCTGCCGGGCGGCGATGTCCGGGTCGCGGCCGCCGCCGGAGGTGACGGCCTCCGCCCCGGAGCCGGTGTGCCGGACGACGTAGTGGTGCGGCGCCATCGCCGTGTCGCGGCCGGGCAGAGCGGCGACCACCGCGTGGTGGGCGACGGCCGGGGTGAGTTCGCGGTCCGCGCTGGTCAGCCTGGCGGTCAGCCTTCCCTCGTCCAGCGCCAGCTCGATCTCCGCCCGCGCGCCGAGGGCGGCCTCCAGCAGGTCGCGAACGGCGGCCAGGTCGATCCAGGAGCCGTCGACCAGGTGCCACTCCCCGCTCCGGTCGGGGGTCGGCACGCCGCCGACGCCGGGCAGGGCGTCGAGCGGCACGGGCCCGCGGGCGGCGGCGGCCAGGACGGCGAGCAGCGCCCGCGCGAACCGGTCGGTCTCGTCCGGGTCCAGCACCTGCGGGCAGCTGATCAGGGCGAAGTCGAGGCTGCCGCTGATCCGCAGGATGGTGAACATCAGCCGGACCGGCAGCTGTGGGGCGGGCAGCCGGGTCAGTTCGGGGTCGGCGGTCGCGGCGGGTTGGGCGTCGGCGACGGCGGCGGGGATGGTCAGGCTCAGGTCGTTGACCACGACGTGGCGGGGGAACCGGCTGCCGCGCAGGTGGGCGCAGTCCTCGATGAGCCGCCAGACCTGTTCGGCGTCCAGGGTGCTGTGCCAGTAGGCGCTCAGCGAGGCCGCCTTGGCCCGGCCGATCAGCTGGTCGAGGTCGGCAGTCCCGGTGTCGAGCAGGATCAGGGCGTCCTGCGCCAGGGTGCCGACGTGGTCGACCAGGGCGGCGCGCTGACGGTTCGCGGAGAGCGCCGAGAGCGCCAGCCCGGTGCGGCCCGACCGGTGCGCGACGAGCGCGGCGAAGGCGGCGAGCAGGACGACGGACGGGCTCGCACCGGTGCGGCGGCAGACGGCGGCGAGGTCCTCGGCGGCGGTGCGGGAGCGGACCAGGACGGCGGAGAGGTCGTGCGGGGGGCCGGTGATCCGCGCGTCGGCGAACACGACCTGCGGGCCGGCGGCGAGGCTGCGGGCCCAGTACCGCAGGGCGGCGGCCGACTTGCGGCGGCCCTGCGCGCTCCGTTCCGCGTCCGCGATCCGCAGCGGGGTCGGGGCGGTGACCGGCGGGAGGTCCTTGCCGGCGGCGAGGTCCAGCCAGTCCTGGATCAGCAGCACGGTGGCGGCGCCGTCGGCCCCCGCGTGGCAGACCACCGCGACCAGCCGCAGCAGTCGCTCCCCGTCCGTGACGAGGGTGAAGCGCAGCCGCGGGGCGGCCGCCAGGTCGAACGGAACGGCGACGTCGGCCCGACCCAACTCAGCTGCGAGCGCGTCCAGTTGGGGGTCACTGCGGTCGCCCGCCTCGATCACGGTGACGGTGAACCGGCCTTCCGGGTGCACCACCTGGCGCTCCGGGAAGCCGTCCGCGCCGGGGCCGGCGGGGAAGGAGGTGCGCAGCGACTCGTGCCGTTCGACGAGTCGGCGCAGGGCGGCCAGCCCGGCCGACACCGAGGTGCCGTCCGGGACGGGCCAGAGCGAATCCTTGTTGATCTGCTCGGGGGCATCGCGCCCGATGCACCGGATCATGTTGTCCTGGCCGAGCGTGAGCGGCCCCGAATCGACAGCCGCACCACCGGCCGAGTCGTCGGCCGAGGCCGCGTACCGGACCTCGATCCGTCTACTGGTCTGTGTCTCGCCGTACGGGGTCACGTCGTACGCGCCTTTCGGCTCGCCGGGGAAGGGTTCAGCGGGGTGCGATCGGGACGCTACCAGCGACCTCGCGCGCTGGTCCAGACCAATCGTTCACCTAACCGATGATTCGCCAATTCCTGTGTGAGACAAGAGAGTTGGCATGAACCGAACCATGACTACGGAAGGGTCAACGCGCTCAGCACGCCGAGCCTGCGGTCCAGGTCGGCGACCAGGACGGGGCGCCCCTGCGCCCGCCAGGCGGGCAGCTGCTCGGCGAGCTCCGCCCAGGCCCCGGTGAACGGCTGGGCCGCCGAGTCCTCGGCACCGGCCAGCCCGGGGCCGAGCACGAGCGCCGGGTCGGGCCCCAGCTCGGCGGCCCGGGCCCGCACCGCCGCATCCGACAGCTCGGCACCGGGCATCTGGTGGACGGTCATGTCAGGCCCGGGTGCCTCCTCGCAGACCAGCACCACCGCACCGTGCCGCTCCGGCAGCGCCACCGGCGCGGCCGGCTCGTGGTGCAGCGCGGTCTGCTCGGCGAGCACCACGACCGCCCGGCGGCAGGATCCGGTGCGGTGGTAGTCGACCGCGAGGCGCAGCGCGGTGAAGGCCGCTGCGACGCCCTGGTCGCAGACCGCGAAGGCGAGCGGCGTGCCCGGACAGGATCGGCTGAGCGCCAGCGAGGACGGCGCACCCGGTCGGACGTCCGGGGTGTCGAAGGCCAGGATCAGCAGGTCGACGGGCTCGTCCTCGGCGAGCGCCTCGCGCACCAGGCCGGCGGCCAGCTCCTCGTAGGAGTGGCCGACGCCCTCGCTCAGCAGGTCCTCGCGCAGCGGCAGGCCGTAGGGGCGGACGAGGTCGGAGACGAACACCCGCAGGTCCGGGTGGAGCGAGGCCTCCGAGCGGCCGTCGAAGCGCCGCGCGAGCGCCCGGGTGATCCGCAGGCCGTGGTCGGCCACCCGGTCAGTCCTCGGGGATGACGTGTCCGGCGACGTAGTCGGCCAGCTTGGTGACCGAGCGCAGGTCGTCCTCGGTGATCTGCTCGACGTCCACCTGGATGTCGAGCGACTCCTCCAGCTCCAGGATGAGCTCGATGGTGCCGGCGGAGGTGAGGCCGAGGTCGTCGAAGAGGCAGGCGTTCTCGGGGATCTCGGGCAGTTCGCGCTTGAGGACTCGGGGCAGCAGCTCGCCGATGCCGGTGCGGATCCGCTCGCGCAGCTCGGGGTCAGTGGTCTGGACCACAGGTTCTGACATGGGTGTCCCGTCCCGTCGTACGTGGGAGAGTGGTCTGGCGTGGGAAAGATGGACGAAGTAGACGCTTCGTCAGCAGCGGACCGCCATCGCGGAGAAGGTGGCTCCGACACCGGCGGCGGCGATCAGGTAGTGGTCGCCGCGGCGCAGCAGCCCCCGCGTGGTGGCGGTGTGAAGATTGATGAGGCTGTCCGCAGCGAAACTGTGCCCCACCGACAGCACGTTGTCCAGCACCACCTTGTCGAGCGGATAGCCGATCCGGCGCGCTATCATCCGCCACGACGCCTGGTTGACGTTGTGCGGAAGCACCGCGGCCAGGTCGGAGAGGTCCAGACCGGCCTCGTCCAGGGCGGCCTCGATCGCCTCCACCATCACGTTCGGGTACTCGCGCTGGTAGCGGGCCAGGAGGTCCGCGTCCTCGGCCAGCCGGCCGTCGAACTCCGGGCGCTGGCGCACCGCGAAGGAGAGCACCCGGTGGCGCTCGCCGTCGGCGCTCACCAGACAGGCGGCCGCGCCCTCGGCGAAGATACCCGTCTCGGGCACCACCTGGGCGTCCTTGGTGAAGGTCTTCTCGCCCGCCAGGATGAGCGCCAGTGCCCGCGGGTCGGGCTCGGCGGCGAGCAGCCGGCCGGCCAGGTCGATGGCCAGCAGGCCCACCGCGCACGCGTGGTGGGTCACCGTGAAGGCGTTGGCGTGCGCGAGGCCGCGCGGGGCGAGCAGGTCGTGCAGTGGGTTGAGCGGGTAGGGCACCGCCACCGGCATGCTGCGCGCGTGGATCACGAAGCGGACGTCCCGTTCGCGTCCGCGCAGCTCAGGCAGGTTGTCGAGGGCGGAGTCAAGCAGGTCGGGCAGCGTCCCGGACGGGTCCAGGCGGAGCTGGTCCAGTCCGTGGAAGCGGCGGAAGAGTCGAAGTTGACGTGGGGTCAGGCCGATCCGCTCACCAACCGCCTCGATGGGCACGGCGTGCGGGGGGAGGTGAACGGCCACTGCCTCCAGTGCTGTCACGCGGGCTAGTATTCCGACGCCCGCCGGGTCGCACAAGTGATCTCGGGCCCCTTCAGCATCGCGTTCGTCTCCGAGGCCGCCGAATCCGCCTCCTGGGCGGGCGCGTTCACCCCCGTGCCGTCGAGCAGGTGGGAGACCCCCTTCGATGTCCGATGCCATTTCTCACACGTCGTCCGACCGTGAACCGCACCGCCCCGCCGCGCCGTTGCACCCGGAGCTGGTCGCACTGCTGGTCGAGGCCGCCGGAGCGCCGCCCGGCTGGGCCGACCGGCTGACCCCGGACGCCCGGCTGGACGGCGACCTGCTGCTCGACGAGGGCGAACTGGCCGCGCTCGCCGGGCGCCTGCGCGAACGCTTCGGCCCGGCGGCCGACCTGGCCCGGCTGCGCGCCGGGCTGGACCTGGCCGCCCTGGAAGCGCTGACCGTCGCCGACCTGCAGAAACTGATCCCCGAGGAGGGTGCGCGATGACCCGGTTCCTGCTGGTGATGCCCCCGTTGACCGGCCACGTCAATCCCGCGGCGGGCATCGCCGCCGAGTTGACCGCGCGCGGACACGACGTCGCCTGGACCGGCACCGAGTCGGTGCTGCGCCCGCTGCTCGGTCCCGGGGCCCAGGTGCTCGGCACCGGCACCCGGGCGTTCCGGGCGCAGGGCGGGCACGGGCTCGCCGCGCTGCGTTCGCTCTGGGAGGGCTTCATCGTCCCGTACGCGCGGTTCACCGCGAAGCCGCTGGACGCGATCGTGCGGGAGTTCCGGCCGGACGTCCTGCTCGTCGACCAGCACACCCCGGCGGGCGCGCTGGCCGCCCACCGGCACGGCCTGCCGTGGGCGAGCTTCGCGCCCGGGGCGATGGAACTGGGCCGCCCGTACCGGGCGCTGCCGCAGGTGGAGGCCTGGATGACCGGCCTGCTGCGCGGGTTGTGGGAGCGCGCCCGGCTGCCCGTGCAGGAGTACGTGGACCCGCGTTTCTCCCCCGCCCTGGTGCTGGCGACCACCGGTCCCGCGCTGACCGGTGACGACGCGCCGCCCCCGCACCACGCGCTGGTCGGGCCGGTCCACTCCGTTCGGCCGGCCGATCCGGACTTCCCGTGGGAGCGGCTGCTGCCCGGGCGCCGGCGGGTGCTGGTCACCATGGGCACACTGGCCGGCGAGCTGGGCGCGGACTTCCACGCGCGGGCCGCCCGGGCGCTGGAGCTGTGCGGCGACGACGTGCAGCCGGTGTTCGCCGCCCCGCGCGAGCTGCTGCCCGAACTGCCGCCGCAGGCCGTCGCGGTGGACCGGGCGCCGGTGCTGGAGCTGATGGCGCGCGGCGCGCTGGACGCGGTGCTGTGCCACGGCGGGATGAACACCGTCGGCGAGGCCCTGACGCACGGCCTGCCGCTGGTCACCGCACCGATCCGGCACGACCAGCCGTTCGTCGCGGCGCAGGTGGCGGCGGCCGGGGCGGGGCTGCGGGTGCCGTTCGCCCGGGTGACGCCGGAGCGGCTGGCGCGGGCCCTGCGGGCCGTGCTGGACACGGCCGACTACCGGCGCAACGCGGTTCGGGTCGGCGAGGCGCTGCGCGCGGGCGGCGGGGCGGCCACTGCCGCGGACCGGCTGGAGGCCCTGGCGGCCCGAGCCGGGCAGGACTTGCGACAGCCGCGGCTGGGGACCCTGTAGCAGACCGGAAGATCAACGTCCATTGGTCTAGGCCATTGTCTCCGGGCCGGAGTTCGGCCTAGGGTGGCGCCCAGCACCGCCTTCGCAGGTGCCGAGCACCGCCTTCCCAGGTGCCGTGGCAGCCCATCCCCGCACGGGAGTTCCGGTTGATCGAGACCACGGGACTGCGCAAGTCCTATCGCAAGAAGACCTCCCGCAAGAGCGGCGAGAACCCCACCGTCGACGCTGTGCGCGGCATCGACCTGTCCGTCGACGCGGGCGAGATCTACGGTTTCCTCGGGCCCAACGGCGCCGGGAAGACCACCACCCTGCGCATGCTGGCCACCCTGATCCGCCCGGACGGCGGTCAGGCCAGCATCGCCGGGGCCGACCTCTTCACCGACCCGGCCGGTGTACGCCGCCGGATCGGCTACGTCGCCCAGGGCGGCGGCACCACCGACACCGTCAGCGCCCGCGAGGAGCTGGTGCTCCAGGCCCGGATGTACGGCGTCGCCAAGGCGCAGGCCGTCCAGGCCGCCGAGGGCGCGCTCAAGGCCTTCGACCTGGCCGAATTCGGCGACCGCCCGTGCGCCACCTACTCCGGCGGCCAGCGCCGCCGGGTGGACATCGCGCTCGGCGTCATCCACGAGCCCCGGGTGCTGTTCCTGGACGAGCCCACGGTCGGGCTGGACCCGGCCAGCCGGGCGTACGTGTGGGAGGAGATCCGCCGGCTGCGCACCGAGGGCATGACCGTCGTCGTCACCACGCACTACCTCGACGAGGCCGACGCCCTGTGCGACCGGGTCGCGATCGTCGACCACGGCCAGGTGGTGGCCGAGGGCACGCCCGAGGTGCTCAAGCGCGAGATCTCCGGCGACGTCGTGCTGCTCGGGCTGGAGCCCGGAGAGGGCGTCGCCGAGCGGGCCGCCGAGGTGCTGCGCCCGCAGCCGTACCTGCACCGGCTGGAGTTCAGCGGGGAGGACGGACTGCGGCTCTACCTGGAGGACGGCGCGGCGGCCATCCCGCAGCTGCTGCGCGCACTGGACGGGGCGGGCGTGACGCCCGGCACCGTCCAGCTCCAACGCCCCAGCCTGGACGACGTGTTCCTGGCCCGCACCGGCCGTTCGCTCCAGCAGTCCTGATCCGCCCATTCCTGGGGAGACCATGAAGCTCGCCCGCGACACCTGGCTGGTCTTCCAGCGCCAGGTGCTGCTGATGATCCGCACCCCGATCTGGATCGCCGTCGGGATCATCCAGCCCGTGTTCTACCTGCTGCTGTTCGCCCCGCTGTTGAAGAAGGTGCTCGCCCCCGACGGTGCCAGCAGCTACGCCGACGCCTACCAGGTGTACGTGCCGGGCCTGCTGGCGGTGCTGTGCATCTTCGGCGGGCTGTTCACCGGCTTCAGCCTGCTCGGCGAGCTGAGGGCCGGCATCATCGAGCGCTCCCGGGTGACGCCGGTGAGCCGGCTGGCGCTGCTGCTCGGGCGGGCGCTGCGGGAGATGGTGGCGCTGCTGGTGCAGGCCGTCCTGATCACCCTGATCGCGCTGCCGTTCGGGCTGCGGGTGAGCCCGCTGAACCTGCTGCTCGCCTACCTGCTGCTCGGGCTGCTGGCGCTGATGACCTCGGCGATCTCCTACGGCATCGCGCTGATGGTACCGACGGACGCGGCGATGGCACCGGTGGTGAACACCATCGCGCAGCCGATCGCGCTGCTCTCGGGGGTGCTGCTGCCGCTCACCCTGGCGCCGCACTGGCTGCAGCAGACCGCCAAGTGGAACCCCTTCTACTGGGCGGTGGAGGGCATGCGCGCGCTGTTCTCCGGCCACCTCGGGGACAGTGCGGTGTGGCAGGGCCTGCTGGTCGTCGTGGTGATGACCGTGCTGTCGGTGTACTGGTCGGCCCGGTTGTTCTCCACCCGGGTGCGCTGAGACACGACGCACGAGGACGGGGACACGTGCACGAGGAGGGGCCCGGCTCACGAGCCGGGCCCCTCCTGCTGTTGCGAGCGTCGTTCAGGAAGCGATCGCCCGGGAGGCGATGAACGCTGCCAACTTTGCCACACCGTCGATAATCTGAGTCTGTGTCAGCGAACTAATCGAGAGCCTCAGGCGGTGCTCCCCGCCGCCCGCCGGGTGGAACGGCGCCATCGGCGTCCACAGCACCCCGTACCCGCGGGCACAGCGCTCCATCGCCGCGTCGTCGGCGGCGAACGGGACGGTCAGCACGGCGAAGAAGCCGCCCTCGGGCCGGTTCCAGGACACGCCCGAACGGCGCCGCTCGGAGGCCGGGAAGTGCCGGTCCAGCTCCCGCAGCAGGGTGTCCATGCCCGCCGCGTAGTGGGCCGTGGCGGCGGCGTTGGCGGCGCGCAGCCGGCAGTCGTGGCGCAGCAGCATGCCGCCGATGACGGCCTGGCTGAGCGCGGGCGTGTTGACCGTCGTCATGCTCTTCAGCTTGGCCAGTTCGTCCGCCAGCAGGGTGCGCCGCCCGCCGGGGCCGGCCACCTCCTGGTCGGCCACGACGTAGCCGAGGCGGGCGCCGGGGAAGCAGGTCTTGGCGAAGGAGCCCAGGTAGACCACCTGGCGGCGGCGGTCGAGCGCCTTGAGCGTCGGCCGCTCCCCCGGGTCGCGGGCGAAGAAGCCGTACGGGTTGTCCTCGATGACGAGCAGGCCCTCCTCGGCGGCCGTCTCCAGCAGCCGGGTGCGGGCCGCGACGGGCATGCTGGTGCCCGAGGGGTTGGCGAAGTCCGGGACGACGTAGAGGGCGCGCGGGCGGCGGCCCTTGGCCCGCACCGCCCGGGCGGCGGCGCGCACGGCCTCCGGGTCGGGGCCGCCGGCCGGGCCCTCGGGGACGGGGAGGGTGGTCAGGTCGAGCAGCCGGGCGGCGCCGGTGACCCCGACGTAGCAGGGCGAGCTGACCAGCAGGACGTCGTCCGGGCCGGCGCACAGCGCGCGCAGGGTGAGCAGCATGCCCTCCTGGGCGCCGACCGTCAGCACCAGGGCCTCGGGGGCCACCGCCAGGCCCTCGTCGTTGGCGAGGGTGCGGGCGACCAGGTCGGCGATGATCCCCTTGGTGGGGCCGTACTGGAACAGCGCGGTGCGCACGGCGTCCCGGTCGAGGCCGCGGGCCGCCAGGTGGGCGAGGTAGGTGTCCAGGTAGGCGGGGACGTCCTCGGGTTCGAAGAAGCCCTCGTAGGGGCGGCCGGGGGCGAAGGAGACGGCGTCGGGGTAACGGGTGGTGACCTCGTTGAGGAAGGTCATCGCGTCCAGCAGCGGGTCGGCCAGGCTGGCGTGCAGGTCGGCCAGGGGCAGGGGCTCGGGCGCGCTCACCGCAGGGCCTCGCGCAGCCGCTCGGCGGCGTAGCGCTGGGCGTCGGCGGCCGCGTCCAGGGTGCCGGTCATGGCGAAGAAGCCGTGCGGCATGCCGGCGTAGCGGCGGCGCTCCACCGGGACGCCGGCCGCGCGCAGCGCCTCGGCGTACTGCTCGCCCTCGTCGCGCAGCGGGTCGTACTCGGCGGTGATGACGGTCGCGGGCGGCAGTCCGGCCAGGCCGGGGGCGCGCAACGGGGAGGCGTGCGGGTGGGCGCCGTCGGCGGGGTCGGCCAGGTAGTGGCCCCAGTACCAGGCCACCGAGCGGCGGTTGAAGAGCATCGGGTCGTCGTGCTCGCGCAGCGAGGGGGTGTCGGCGGCGTGGTCGGTGTTCGGGTAGACGAGCAGTTGGTGGCGCAGGGCCGGGCCGTTCTCGTCGCGGGCGATCAGGGTGAGGGCGGCGGTGAGGTTGCCGCCGGCGCTGTCGCCGCCGACGGCGAGCCGACCCGGGTCGACGCCGAGCTCGCCGGCGTGTGCGGCGAGCCAGTACAGCGCGGCGCGGCAGTCGTGGACGGCCGCGGGGAAGGGGTGTTCGGGGGCGAGCCGGTAGCCGACGGAGGCGGTGACGCAGCCGGCCGCGTTGGTCAGCCGGCGGCAGATCGCGTCGCTGGTGTCCGGCGAGCCGAGGGCCCACCCGCCACCGAACAGGTACAGCAGGGCCGGTAGTTGACGGCCGGGCGGCTCGGGGCGGTAGAGCCGCAGGGCGAGTTCGCCGCCCGGGCCGGGGATGCGGTGCTCCTCGACGGCGGCGACCGGCTCGGGGCTCCCGGCCGCGGCGCGGATGTCGGCGAGGTCGGCGGCGCGGGCCTCGGCCAGGGTGAGGGTGTAGAGCGGCGGCGCACCGCCGCTCGCGCGCCGGGCGCGCAGCGCCTCGGCCTGGGGGTGCAGGGGCATGGGTGGTCCCGTTCGGTACAGATCCGGTGCGGAGGCGTCGGCGGGCGGACTCAGGGCCTGAGGGCTTCAGGATCCAGGGGTCCATGGGCCTGAGGACACGAGGGCCTAGCGGTCGGCTTCGACGTAGACGGTCTCGTCGGTGCGGAACGCGGTGTCGAGGTCGGCGACGTCGGGGCGGGCGCCCTGGCGGTAGGCGCAGTGGCGGATCCGCTCGGGTTCGAAGCCGGCGAGGGTGAGGACGTGGCGCAGCTCGTCCAGGTCGTAGATCCACTGGTGCCCGTAGTGGCGGAAGATCTGGTTGACCAGGAAGGCCGGGCGGGCGGGCATCGGCGGGCCGAAGCCGAGGGTGGTGAGGCGGCGGCGGTGCTTGGCGAGGAAGCCGTCCCCGTTGGCGTAGCCGGCCAGGTAGCGGGCGAGGTCCGGGGTGGTGAGGCGCAGCACGCCGCCGGGGCGCAGGACGCGGCGCACCTCGCGCAGCCAGCCGACCGCGACCGGCATGGTGACGTGCTCGATCAGGTGCTCGGCGTAGACCCAGTCGACGCTGGCGTCGGCGAAGGGCAGCGGCCGACCGATGTCGAGCTGGGTGAACCAGCGGTCGCCGTCGACCCGGTAGAGGGTGCCGGGTTCGGTGGCGGCGTCGGGGCTGCGCAGGGTGGTGAGGTCGGTGCCGAGTCCTTCCGGGTGGGC
This sequence comes from Kitasatospora sp. NPDC088160, assembly GCF_044741445.1. NCBI lineage: Bacteria > Bacillati > Actinomycetota > Actinomycetes > Kitasatosporales > Streptomycetaceae > Kitasatospora > Kitasatospora sp. NPDC088160. Next base: position 146,587 of record NZ_JBIUSS010000003.1, read on the forward strand.
GGTCCGGAAGGCGGCGAACTCGATTCCGGTGAGGCCGAGTTCGCGGAATCCGGCGTGGTCGCGGGGCAGCCCGCCGGGGTGCGCTTCGAGCGTGTCGCAGGTGGCGACCTGCTCGCTGAAGGCGTCCAGGCGGGTGGCGAGGCCGTCGGGGTCGTCCCAGTCCCAGCCGGGGAAGGGGTCGTTGCGTTCGGTCTCGGGGGTCGGTTCGGTCATCTGTTGTTCTCCATCCAGTACGGACAACGTGGTGCAGGCGGTGCGCGGTTCAGCCGGCCGGGCAGGGCCAGGGGGCGAGGGCCGTGCGGTCCAGGTCGGCGAGCCGGGGGCGGCCCAACAGGGCCATGGTGTGCTCCAGTTCGTCGCGCAGCAGGTCGAGGACTCGGTGCACACCCGCCTCCCCCTCGGTGGCGAGGCCCCAGAACACCGGACGGCCGACCAGGACGGCGCGGGCGCCGAGGGCGAGCGCGACGGCGATGTCGGCGCCGGTGCGCACCCCGCCGTCGAGCAGCACCGGCAGGTCGGCGGGTACGGCGTCGACGACCTCGGGCAGTGCGGCCAGGGAGGGCAGAGCGCCGTCGAGTTGCCGCCCGCCATGGTTGGAGACCACGACGGCGTCGGCGCCGTGCTCGGCGGCGAGCCGGGCGTCCTCGGCGGTCAGGATGCCCTTGAGGACCAGCGGCAGCCGGGTGCGGGCGCGCAGCCAGTCGAGGTCGGCCCAGGTCAGGGTGGGGTCGAACTGTTCGCGGGCGTGCTCGGCGATGCCCGAGCCGCCGTCCGTCGCGCGGTGGCTGGCGGACATCAGGTCCTGGTCCAGGTTGACGGCGCGGACGGCGGGCGGGATCGCGAAGCCGTTGCGCAGGTCGCGCAGGCGGCGGCCGATCCTGGGGGCGTCCACGGTCAGGACGAGCGCGCGGTAGCCGGCCGCCTCGGCGCGTTCGACCAGGGCGGCGAGCGCGGCGCGCTCGCGCAGCCAGTACAGCTGGAGCCAGAGCGGACCGGTGGCGGCGGCCGCGATCTCCTCCAGCGTGCGGCTGGCGAACATGCCGGCGACCAGCAGGGCCCCGGCGCGGCCGGCGGCGCGCGCGGTGGCGGTCTCGCCCTCCGGGTCGACCAGCCGGTGGTAGGCCATCGGGGCGATGCCGACCGGCAGGCCGAGCGGCGCGCCGAGCAGCGTGCTCGCGGGCGAGCAGTCGGAGACGTCGACCATCGTGCGCGGGCGCAGTGCATAGCGCGCGAACATTTCCCGGTTCGCCGCCACGGTGCGTTCCGTGCCGCTGCCGCCTTCGATGAAGTCCCATATTTCCGGGGAAAGTTGCGCGCGCGCGGCGCGCTCCATCCCGGCCAGCGTGAGTTCTCCCACGGGCATCCTCGATTCCGGGCGGCCACGCGTGGACCAGCCCCGGTTCGGCAGCGTAGGAGCAACAACCACATTGGTATAGACCTTGATTTGACCAAACGTCTGTGCAATCGTCTGGCAACGGAATTGACCGTTTTGGTTGTGAACGGCGTCCATGTCAAATCCCCTCACTTGTGTGGAGCGGTGTTGACCGGCATTTCCCCCTCTTCACTTCCGCCTTCCTCACCGCCGCACGCCGACGCCCCGGACGCCTGGGTCGACCGGCTGTTGCTGGCCGGTCCTGGAGGCGAGGAGTGCCTGCATCTCGGCGTACCACTCGACCGGGACGCCCTGCGCGCCCTGGTCGACGAACAGGCCGCGCACCTCGCCGCGGCCGGACTCGGCCCCGGCGGCACGGCCGCGCTACGGCTGCCGCCCTCGGTGGCGTTCGTCACGGTGCTGCTGGCGTGCTGGCGGCTCGGCGCCCAAGTGGCGCTGCTCGACCACCGATTGACGGACCACGAGGTCGACGCGGCGGTGGCGCGGCTGGCCCCGCAGGTCCTGGTAGGCTCCGCCCACCGGCCCGCGGCGGCCCTGCGCGGCTTCTCCGAGGTCGAGCCGGTGGCCGTCCGGCTGCCGGAAGGGCGCCCGGCCCGCACCGGGCACGCGCTGATCCAGCTCAGCTCCGGGTCCACCGGCCCGGCCAAGGTCATCGCCCGCACGGCCTCCGACCTGCTCCGCGAACTCGACTGCTACCACAGGCTGGTGGAGTTCCCCGGCGAGGGCGAGCGGGTCGTCCTGCTGTCCTCCGTGGTGCACGTGCTCGGCCTGGTCGGCGGACTGCTCAACAGTCTGCACGCCCGGGCCTCGCTCACCGTGCCCGAGCGGATGACGGCGGCGGGCATCCTCGCCGCGGTCGCCGCCGGCGACCGGCCGACCACCGTCATCGGAGTGCCCTTCCACGCCGAACTGCTGGCCGGCGCCGTCACTCCCCCGGCGCTGCCGGGGCTGCGGCGGATGATCGTGGCCGGCGAGCTGGTCCGCCCGGGCCTGCCCGCGCTGTTCGCCGACCGCTACGGCGTCCCGCTCGGCACCATGTACGGGATGACCGAGACCGGGGTCATCGCCACCGACCTGTCCGGCACGCTCCACCCGGCCAAGCAGCCCGTCCACGGGATGCGGCTGCGGCTGGTCGCGGGCGAACTGCGAATCGGCGCGGAATCCTCGCCCTACCCGGGGCTGGACGACCCGACCCGCTGGTCGGACGGCTGGCTGCACACCCGCGACGCGGCCGAACTCGACCCGGCCACCGGCCTGGTCACCGTCCTCGGCCGCCTGGACTCGCAGGTCTCGATCGGCGGCCTCAAGGTCGACCTCACCGAGGTCGAGCAGACGCTCACCGCGCTGCCCGAGGTCCGCGAGGCCGTCGTGGTCTTCGAGGACGGCGCGATCGAGGCCTACCTCGCCACCGAACCCGACGCCGACCTCGCCCTCGTCCAGGACGGGCTGGCCCGCCGGCTCGCCGCCTACAAGCGGCCGCGACGGCTCGCCCTGCTGCCCCGACTCCCCCGTACCGCCACCGGAAAACTCCTGCGCGACCCGGCCGCCCTGCGCAGCACCGCCACGGCCGCCGCGCTCTGATCCACCGCACGCACCCCGACAAGGAGCCACACCATGCAGGACCGCGTCCGCGAGTTCGTCCTCGCCTCGCTCACCGAGATGCAGTACGACGTCTCCGAGGTCACCGGGGACACCGACCTCGGCCCGGCCGGGCTGGACCTCGAATCGCTCGCGCTGGCCGAGCTGTCGGTGCAGGTCGAGGACGAGTTCGGGATCAAGTTCGACCTCGACGAGATGGAGACCACCGCGCTGATGACGCTCGACGAGTTCACCGCCGACGTCGTCAAGCGGATCGCCGCCAGCACCACCGCCGCCACTGCCACCGCCACCGCCGGCAGCCCGGCGTGAGCGGCTCCGCCCTCCCCGACCGGGCCGAGGTCCGCGCGATGCTGGCGGCGTTCGGGCAGCGCGCCGCCGACACCGTGCCCGACGACCTCGGATCGCTCGAACTCACCTGGCTCATAGCCGAGTTCGAGCAGCGCTACGGCATCCAGGTGGACCTCGACGACGACCGCTTCGGCGCCGTCCGGACGGTCGACGACGCCACCGAACTGCTGCGTTCGGCCGTCCTGGCCGAACGTGTGGGCGCCCGGCCATGACCACCGGCGCGCCCTCCGCACACCGGCCGCGCGGCCGGCCGGTGGTCACCGGGCTCGGCGTGCTCAGCGCCGCCGGGCGCGGACTCGGCCCGCTGACCGAGGCCGCCGCCCACGGCAAGACCGCCTTCGGCCCCGTCACCCGCTTCGACGTGAGCGCCCGCCGCGCCACCCGGGCCGCCCTGCTGCCCGACGACGTGCCGCTCGCGCACACCTTCCCGCTGGCCCGCGCGGTGCTCGACGCCGTCGGCCAGGCCTGCCGCCAGGCCGGACTGACCGCCGCCGACGGCGCGGACACGCCCGTCCTGCTCGCCCTGCACAGCGACGAACGGACCAGGGGCACCGCCGACGCGGTGGCCGCCGGCGTCCGCGCCGCCTGGGGCACCGCGGGCGTCACCCGGGTGTACACCGGCGCCTGCGTGGCAGCCGCGACCGCCGTCGCGGACGCCGCGGCGCTGGTCGCCACCGGGCGGCACGAGCGGGTCCTGGTCGCGGCCGGGCACCTGGTCGAGCCGGGCGTGTTCGCCGTCTTCGACGCCGGCCGCGCGCTGGCCCGGGACGGCGAGCTGCGCCCGTTCAGCACCGGCCGCACGGGCACCCTGCTCGGCGACGCGGCCGCCGCCGTGCTGGTCGAGGCCGCCCCGGCCGCCGAACGGCGCGGCGCCACCGCCCTCGCCCGGCTGGCCGGCTGGGGCCGCGCCGGGGACGCCCACCACGTGTGCCGCCCCGAACCGGACGGCGCCGGAGTCGCCCGGGCCGTCGAGGCCGCGCTCACCCGCGCCGGCGTCGCCCCGGCCGAGGTCGGCTACGTCAACGCCAACGGCACCGGCTCCACCCTCGCCGACCAGGCCGAGGCGAGCGCGCTGCGCCGGGTCTTCGGCGCGCACACCGCCGAACTCCCGGTCAGCTCCAGCAAATCCGTCCACGGGCACGCCCTGGAAGCCTCCGCCCTGCTCGAACTCGCCGTCACCATCGGCGCGTTGGGCACCGGCCTGCTCCCGGTCAACGCCGGCTGGCTCGGCCCGGACCCGGACGTCGGCCTGGACCTCGTCCTCGACGGCCCCCGCGCCGCCCGCCCCCGCTACGCACTCAGCCTCAACTCCGCCTTCGGCGGCGCCAACACCGCCCTGCTGGTGGCCCCCGCATGACCGGCCACCGGCCCCCGCCCGCCGTTCGACGGCGCCGACCCCGTACCCCGGCACCCACACCATGACCACCGACGCCACAGACCCCGACGCCACGAACTTCGCCGCACCCGCGCCGGCCGCCGCCCGGCTGCGGGTCCTCGCCGAGGCCCGCCGACCCGACCCCGGCTCGGCCGACCCCGACCTGGCCGGCCCGCCACCACCGCTGCCCGGCTTCGCCGCCTCCGGCTTCAACCCGCTGGTCGCCGACACCGCCGACCGCTGCCTGCGCGCCCACCACGGCGCCCCGCCCGCCCCCGGGCGGACCGCACTGCTGCTGGCCAGCGCCGACGGCGACCGCGCCACCGCGCGGGCCATCGACCGGAGCGCCGAACCCGGACGGCGCCCCGCACCCCTGTTGTTCTTCCAGTCCAACCCCAACGCCGTCCTCGGGCACATCGCCGCCCGCTGGGGTCTGACCGGCCCCGTCGTGGCGATCAGCCCGGCCCGCGCCGTCCCCGGGCAGGTGCCCTCGGACGCGCTCGACCTCGCAGCGCTGCTCCTCGCGGACGGCGACGCCGACCAGGTGCTGGTCATCGCCGCCGAACCGGGCGACGACGGACCGGGCGAGGCCGCCGGACACGCGGTGGCCGTCCTGGTCACCGGCTGACGTCCCGGTCACCGACCGAGTCACCGACTCAGTCACCGACCGAGTCACCGACTGAACCGTCCGGCCACCGCCGGCCGTACCCACGAACGAGGCCCGACGACTGAAGCAGCCGCACCCGGCAGACCAGCACCCGGCCCCGTCACCCACCCAGGCCCCGTCGCACCCGCCGACAGCCCACCGACACCCGCCGACACCCTTCGCCGCCCGCGCGGCCGCCCGACCCACGCCAACCGATCAGCCGCCCGGGCCGTCTCCGGCCCCGAGGGAGGGATCCACCCCGTGACCATCCGCAGTGTCCGCAGCCTGATCGCGGACGACCCCGACGTGGGCGCCGGCAACGTCCTGACCGCCCGGCTCGCACTCGGCCTCGGCCTCGACGAACCGCTGCTGACCTTCGACACCCCGGTGGACGACCACCCCGCCTGGCAACCGCTCACCCTGCGCGAACTCGACCGCGCCGTCCGGGCCCGCGCCGCCGCCCTGCACGCCCTCGGCATCACCCGGCGCGACCCGGTGGTGGTCTTCGCGAGCGACGCCGCCGACCACGTGCTCGCCTTCCTCGCCCTGACCCGGCTCGGCGCCATCCCCGCGCTGCTCAACCCCAACGTGGACGGCGAGCGGGCCGCCCGCTACATCGCCCGACTCGGCGCCGTCGGCGTCCTCGCCGACCCGGCCCACCTGGCCGCGCTGGCCGGCCACGACCCCGGCGCGCCGCTGCTGCCCGAGATCTCCACCCTCGGCGCGGGCGACCCGGACGCCGCCCCCGAGCCGTACCGGCACTGGTCCGGCGACCCGGTGGCGATCACCCACTCCTCCGGCACCACCGGAATGCCCAAGGCCGTCGTCCACTCGCACGCGAGCCTGTACGCGGCGATCCGCCACCGGCTGCGGCTGCCCCGCCCGCAGGGCCAGGACCGGATGCTCAGCGCACTGCCCGCGCCGCACGCCGCCACCCTGATCGCGCTCAACCTGGCGCTCAGCTCGCACACCGAACTCGCCGTGCTGTCACGGCAGTCCGGCGCCGGGGTGCTGGACGCGATCGAGCAGTGGCGGCCCACCGGGGTGATCGGCTTCGCCGCCACCTGGGCCGAACTCGCCCACCACGACCTCGCCGCCCGGGACCTCGCCACCGTCGCCCTGTGGTGGAACACCGGCGACTGCGCGCACGAGGTGCACATCCGCCGCCTGATCGCCACCGGCAGCCGGGAGTCCGTCACCCGCGCGGGCCGCACCCGGACGCCGGGCTCGCTGTTCGTCGACGGCCTGGGCTCCACCGAGATGGGCCACTCGCACTTCTTCATCACCCACGGCCCCGGCACCGAGCGCTACGGGCGCTGCGTCGGGCGCCCGCACGCCTTCGTCGACTGCGAGGTGGTCGGCCCGGACGGCGAGCCGCTCGGCCCCGGCGAGGTCGGCGAACTCGCCACCTCCTCACCGACCCTGGCACTCGGCTACTGGAACGACTCGGCCACCACCTTCCGCACCCGGATCCGCGGCCGCTTCCTCACCGGCGACCTGATGTACCGGGACGGGGAGGGCTACTACTACCACGTCGACCGGGCCGTCGACTCGGTCGAACTCGGCGACGGCAAGCGGCTGTTCACCGCCATGTCGGAGGAGCGGGTGCTGGCCGCCCGCCCGGACGTGGCGGACTGCACGGTGGTCGCCGTGCGGGACGGCGAGCGCGTGGTCACCGACGTGCTGCTGATCCTCACCGCCGACGCCGACCCGACCGCCGACCGGACCAAGGACGTCATCGCCGCCCTGGACGAGGCCGCCGCCGCAACCGTACGCCAGGTGCTGGTCGTCTCCGGGGACGACATCCCGCTCGGCCCCACCGGCAAGGTCCGCAAGGTACTGCTGCGCCAGCGCTACCTCGACGCCGCGGCCGGTGCCCGATGACCCGCCGCGAGGGCGCCGTCGTCACCGGCCTCGGCCTGGTCTCGCCGCTCGGCCGCAAGCCCGCCGAGGTGTTCGACGCGCTCAACGCCGGGCGCTCCGGACTGACCGCCGTCCCCGAGGGCCACGCCGCGCACGGCTGGCTGCCCGCCGCCGGGATCGCCCCCGCCGTGGACGGCCGCGAGGTGCTGCCGCCCACCGAGACCCGCTGCGTGGACCGCTTCGTGCTGCTCGCCCTGGCCGCCGCCGACGACGCGCTCGCCGACGCCGGCCTGGTCGTCGGCCGGGACGCCGACCCGCACCGCACCGCCGTGGTGCTGGCCACCGGCGGCGGCGGACTGGAGACCTTCGAGCAGCAGTCGCACCGCCGGCTGGAACGCGGCCGCCCCGGCGTCAGCCCGTACCTGCTGCCGGGCATGCTCTCCAACATGGCCACCGCCCGGATCGCCATCAAACACGGCATCCGCGGCTACAGTTCGGCCGTGGTGACGGCCTGCGCGGCCGGCGCCCAGGCCGTCGCCGAGGGGCTGCGGCTGATCCGCTCCGGCGACGCGGACGTGGTGGTGTGCGGCGGCACCGAGTCCTCGCTGCACCCGACCATCGCCGCCGCCTTCACCAACGCCCGTGCGCTCGCCCAGGGTTGGGAGGATCCGGAGCAGGCCAGCCGGCCCTTCGACACCCGCCGCAACGGCTTCGTGCTCGGCGAGGGCAGCGCCGTCCTCGTCCTGGAACGCGCCGACCACGCCGACGCCCGCGGCGCCGCCGGGTACGCGGACGTCATCGGCTGGGGCGCCTCGACCGACGCCCACCACCCGACCATGCCCCGCCCCGACGGCTCCGGCGCCGCCGACGCGATGCGCTCCGCGCTCGCCAACGCCAGCCTGGCACCGGGCGACATCGACTACGTGAACGCCCACGGCACCGGCACCAAGCTCGGTGACGTGGCCGAGACCGCCGCCCTGCGCGCCGTCTTCGGCGCGCACCCGCCCGCGGTCAGCTCCACCAAGGGTGCCACCGGCCATCTCCTCGGCGCCGCGGGCGCGTTGGAGGCGGCGGTGACCGCCCTGGCGGTGGCGAGGGGGACGCTGCCGCCGACACTCAACCTGACCGACCCCGACCCGGCCTGCGACCTGGACCACGTCCGGGGCGGGGCCCGGTCCGCACCGGTGCGCGCCGCGCTGAGCAACGCCTTCGCCTTCGGCGGCCACAACCTCAGCCTGATCCTCGGCCCGGCGTCCACCCGGGCCGCCAAGTAGCGCGCCGATCCGCGCCCTTCCATCCCTCCGGGGGAGATCCCGTTGTCCATCCAGTCCATCACCCACGTCGAGTTCCACTGCGCGGACGCCGACAAGACCGCGGCCGGGCTCTGCGCCGACTTCGGCTTCGCCGCCGACGCCCCGGAGACCGCACCGGACGGCGCCCGCACCATCCGGCTGCGCCAGGGCTCGATCCGGATGCACCTGGCCTCCGCCGCCGACCCCGACCACCCGGTGGCCGGCTTCGTCGCCCGGCACGGGGACGGCGTCGCCGCCCTCGCCCTCGCCTGCACCGACCCGCAGGCCGCGCTGGAGCGCGCCGAGCGGCACGGCGCCCGCGTGCTGGACCGGGCCGGCCGGCTGATCGCCGGCTTCGGCGACACCGCCCTGAGGTTCGTACCGCCGCGCCCGGCCGAACCCGCCGACGAGCCGGGCCTGCTGGACGCCCTGGACCACGTCGCGATCTGCGTCCCGGCCGGCGAACTCGCCGACGCCGTACGGTTCTGCGAGGCCGCGCTCGGCTTCCACCGGATCTTCGGCGAGTACATCGAAGTCGGCCGGCAGGCCATGGACTCCAGCGTGGTGCAGAGCGCCTCCGGCGAGGTCACCTTCACCCTGATCGAGCCGGACACCACCCGGCGGCCCGGCCAGATCGACGAGTTCCTGGCCTCCCACGACGGCGCCGGAGTGCAGCACCTGGCCTTCCGCACCGGCGACATCGCCACCGCCGTCCGCACCGCCCGGGCCAACGGCGTGGAGTTCCTGAGCACCCCGGGCACCTACTTCGACGCCCTGGCCGAGCGGTTCGGCGAGACGGCGATCCCGGTGGAGACCCTGCGCGACCTGCACGTGCTCGTCGACCAGGACCACGGCGGCCAGCTGTTCCAGATCTTCGTCCGCTCCACCCACCCCCGGCGGACGTACTTCCTGGAGCTGATCGAGCGCCAGGGCGCCGGCACCTTCGGCACCGCGAACATCAAGGCCCTGTACGAGGCCGTCGAGCGGCAGAGCTCCGACGCCGCCGTCTGACCGCCGCCCACACCTCAAGAAGGGGCACACCCCATGACCACCGCCGTCGAGTTCCGCCTCAGCGAGGCCGAACACGCCCTGCTGCCCACGCCCGAGGAGGTGGCCCACTACCGCGAGCACGGCTGGTACCTGTCCCGGAAGCTGTTCAGCGACGAGGAACTGGACACCCTCCAGGCCGCCACCGAGCTCTACTACGGCGGCCACCGCGACCGCGAACTGCCCGCCCGCCCGCCGCGCCTGGCCGCCTGGGATCCCTCGCAGGGCCCGATCCAGCGGCACAACGACTACGTGCACTACGAGAGCGACGCCATCGGCGCGATCCTGCGCAAGCCGCTGATCGGCGCGGTGGCCGCCCTGCTGGCCGGCGCCGAGGAGATCCGGGTGTTCCAGGCGACCCTGATCTACAAGCCGCCGGTGCCCGGGGAGCCGAGCAACCAGGTGCCCTGGCACTTCGACAAGCACTACTGGCAGACCTCCACCTCGGAGGAGATGCTCACCGCGTTCATCCCGTTCCACGACTGCCGCGAGGAGAACGGCACCATCACCATGGTGGACGGCAGCCACCGCTGGCGGGAGCTGGACTCCGGCGAGGACTCCACCCGCCACTTCGCCGACCGCGACCGCACCCAACTCGACGACATCCTGGCCGCCAACGCCGCCCACAACGGGCAGCAGGTGCGCACCGTCCCGATGCACATCCCGCGCGGCCACATGTCCTTCCACCACTGCCGCACCTACCACGGCAGCGGCCCCAACCTGGCCTCCTTCCCCCGCCGGGCCGTCTCGCTGCACCTCCAGGACGGCGCCAACGAGTACCGCCGCCACACCCGGGCGGACGGCGGCCCGGTGGTGTACAACCACGACGTGCTGGTGCGCCGCACCGCCGACGGCCGGCCCGACTACGCGGACCCGCAGTTCTGCCCGACCATCTGGCGGGGGGCCCGGTGACGGCTCCCCCGGCGACCCTGCCCCCCGGCACCGCGGCCCCCGGCAGCGCGCCGCTGGACACGCCGGCCGAGCGCTACCGGATGCTGCGGCTGATCCGCGGCTTCGAGGAGCTGGCGCTCGGCCTGGTGAAGGCCGGCGCGATCCCCGGCGGCATCCACCCGTACATCGGGCAGGAGGCCGTCGCGGTCGGCGTCTGCTCGGCGCTCGGCCCCGCCGACCGGCTCACCAGCACCCACCGCGGCCACGGCCACGTGCTCGCCCGGGGCGCCGCACCGCACCGGCTGCTCGCCGAACTCGCGGGCCGCGTCGACGGGTTGAACGGCGGCCGGGGCGGCTCGATGCACGCCGCCGACCTCTCGCTCGGCATCCTCGGCGCCAACGGCATCGTCGGCGCCGGCGCCCCGATCGCGGTCGGCGCCGCCTGGACCGCCCGCCAGGCCGGGGACGGCCGGGTGGCCGTGGCCTTCTTCGGCGACGGCGCGCTCAACCAGGGCGTGCTGCTGGAGTCGTTCAACCTCGCCGCGATGTGGCGCCTGCCGGTGGTGTTCGTCTGCGAGAACAACGGCTACGCCACCACCCTGCCCGCCGCCACCGCGGTCGCGGGCAGCGCGACCGGGCGGGCCGCCGCCTTCGGCATCCCCGCCGAGGAGGTGGACGGCATGGACACCGAGGCCGTCCGCGCCGCCGCCCTGCGCGCGGTGGAGCGGGCCCGGTCCGGCGGCGGCCCCGGCTTCCTGGAATGCCGCACCTACCGCTACGAGGGCCACCACACCATGGAACGCCGGATGAAGCTGCACTACCGCACCCCCGAGGAGGTCGAGGCCTGGCGCGCCCGCGACCCGCTCCCCCGGGCCGCCGCCCAGCTGGAGCAGCCCGCCGTCGCCGAACTCGACGACGCGGTGGCCCGCCAGCTCGCCGCCGCCGAGGAGTTCGCCCTCGCCTCCGAACACCCCGACCCGGCCGACGCGTTGGACCACCTGTACGCCGACGGCCTGCGGCCCCGGGCCGGGGCGGTGGCATGACCAGGCTCTCGTACACCAAGGCCCTCAACCGGGCGATCGCCGACGAACTCGCCGACGACCCGGCGGTCTGCGTCTTCGGCGAGGACATCGGCGCCGGGATGGCCGGCCCGACGCTCGGCCTGCTGGACCGCTTCGGGCCCGAGCGGATCGTCGACACCCCGCTGTCCGAGCAGGCCTTCACCGCCATGGCGATCGGCGCGGCGCTCACCGGGCGGCGCCCGGTGCTGGAGTTCCAGATCCCCTCGCTGCTGTTCCTGGTCTTCGAGCAACTCGTCAACCAGGCACACAAGTTCTCGCTGATGACCGGCGGGCAGGCGAGCGTCCCGCTGACCTGCCTGGTGCCCGGATCGGGCTCCCGGGACGGCTGGGCCGGGCAGCACTCCGACCACCCGTACAGCCTGTTCGCGCACGCCGGGGTGAAGACCGTGGTGCCCGCCACCCCGACCGACGCCTACGGGCTGCTGCGCTCGGCGATCCGCGACCCGGACCCGGTCGTGGTGTTCGCGCCCGCCGCCGCCCTCCCGGTGCGCGAGACCGTCACCTGGGACCTCGCGCCGATCCCGCTCGGCCGGGCCCGGATCCACCGCCCCGGCACCGACGTCACCGTGGTCGCCGTCGGACACCTGGTGCACGACGCGCTCGCCGTGGCGGACGAGGTCGCCGAGGACATCTCGGTCGAAGTCCTCGACCCCCGCACGCTGTACCCCCTAGATTGGGCCGCGCTCGCAGCCTCGCTGGAACGCACCGGCCGGCTGGTCGTCTTCGACGACTCCAACCGCAGCTGCGGCTTCGCCGCGGAGGTGCTGGCCACCGCCTCCGAGGAGATGCGCCTGATCGCCCCGCCCCGCCGGGTCACCCGCCCCGACGGCGCCGTCCTGCCGTTCGCCCCCGCCCTCGACCGCGCCCTCCAGCCCGGCCGCGAGCAACTGCGCCATGCCCTGCACGCCGTCCTCAAGCACCCCTGAGCAGAAGGAGCCGCCTTGTCCACCAACCGCTACCACTGGGACCGTTCGCACCCCGGCCTGACCAGCCTCCAGCAGGCCATCGACCCGCTGCGCCGCGAGGTGGTCGGCCACGGCGTCTACGGCGGGCTGACCAGCATCGGGCGCGTCCGCACCTTCCTGGACAGCCACGTCTTCGCGGTCTGGGACTTCATGTCGCTGCTGAAGAGCCTGCAACGCGACCTCACCAGCGTCGAGGTCCCGTGGGTCCCGAGCGGGCCGACCGCCAGCCGCCGGCTGATCAACGAGATCGTGCTGGTCGAGGAGAGCGACGAACTCGGGGAGGGCTACACCAGCCACTTCGAGCTGTACGTCGAGGGCATGCGGCAGGCCGGCGCCGACCCGGGCCCGGTGGAGGAGTTCCTGGGGCTGCTGGGCACCGGCACCGCCGTCCCGCAGGCGCTGAAGGCCGCCGCGGTGCCGCAGGCCGCCGTCGACTTCACCGGCACCACCTGGTCGATCATCGAGAACGCGCCGGTGCACTGCCGGGCCGCCGCCTTCGCCTTCGGCCGCGAGGACCTGATCCCGGACATGTTCGCGCAGGTGGTCGGCATCGACGACCCGGACGGCGTGCTCACCGTCTTCAAGGACTACCTGGCCCGGCACATCGAGGTCGACGGCGAGCAGCACACCCCGATGGCGATGCAGATGCTGATCGACCTGTGCGGCGACGACCAGGCCAAGTGGGACGAGTGCGCCGAGACCGTCCGCACCGCGCTGCGCGCCCGGGTGCAGCTGTGGACGGCGATCGAGGCCGCCTTCGCGTAGCGCGGCCCAGGCGCGGCCCAGGCGCGGCTCACCCCGCGCGTCGCGGTACGACTCACGCCACGTGCGGTACGGCTCAGATCACCTTCGGGACGGCGGCGGCCGACGCGGGCAGTTCGTCCGCCGCCCTCCGGAAGCGGTGCAGCGCGGCCCGGCCCTCCGCCCCCCGCACCCGGGCGGCGAGCCGGGCCGGCAGCACCACGGTGGTCAGGTATCCGGTGCCGCCGAACCCCTCGACCGTCCAACTCACCCAGGGAAGCGGATAGTTGGCGGCCGGGCTGAAGAACACCGGCCGGTGCCCCTGGAAGCTCACCCGATAGGCCCCGAACCGGCTCCAGTTCGAGAAGCTGAACCGGCGCTCCTGCGGGTCGAAGCCCAGCGGCACGCAGTCCCGCAACCGGGAGCGGCCGAGCGAGGCCAGGAAGCCGAGATTGGAACGCAGGTTGAGGTGGGCGGCCGGGAACTCCTCGACCGCCGCCCGCAGCGCGCCCGCGAGCGCCGCCGGGCCGTCCTCGGGCCGGTACGACACGTGGACGTCGCCCAGCAGGTTGCCCACCAGGGCGGGTGAAAGTCCGAGCCAGCGCCGGGCGTTGACCGGTACGGTCAGCCAGCGCTCCGCCTCGTCGCCATCCAACTCCCTTATGGTGCTGACGACATGGGCGCATAGCACGTCACCGGAGGAGAGCCGTCGGCCGGCCGTCTCGCTGAACTCCGCGCGCATCCGCTCGACTTCGGCGTCCCCGAAGTAGATCTGGACGGTCCGGTTGGCCCGCGGACCGACCGCCACCTCGCGGGCCAGCAGCTGCGCCTGCGCCGTCGAGGGCACCCGGAAGCCGGGCCGTCCGCAGTCCTCGGCGGGGAGCACCCGGTCCAGCAACTCGTCCTGATCCTCGACCAGTTCGGCCTCCGGCAGCTCCTCGTCCTCGACCGCCGCCGACCAGATCCGCAGCAGCAGCATGAAGCTGTGCAGATCGCCGATCGCGTGGTGCCAGGAGCAGCCCAACACCGTCCCGCCGTCTCCGGTGCGGGTGACCCGGACGGTGAGCAGTGGTACGCCGCCACCGCGCGCGGCCGGGGCGTCCACCGGATCGACCAGTTCGGAGCCGGCGGCCGTCACCCGGCCCATCGCCTCGGCGAGCGTGCCGTCCACGGTGTAGACGTCCAGCGGGACGCCGGAGTCGTCGCAGACCGCTTCGAGGGCGCCTCCCCCGCCGGTGCGCAGCCGCCCGGCGAACACCGGCACCCGGTCGAGCGCGCGGGCCAGCCCGGCGGCCAGCCGGTCCTCGTCCAGCGCCTGGTCGAAGTAGAGCACGACCGAGACGGCGAGGTCCGCCAGCATGGTGTCCATCAGGCCGCAGTGCAGCACCGTTCCGGGGGCACGGCCGGCCCTGACAGTCCGGGATCTTCGCAACACCGGCCAACTACTCATGCGTTCCGTCCCCGATTGTTCGGCGGGTGGCGTGCGGGCACGCCGAACGATAGTGCCGCGCCGTCACAGTGGTCCAGTCCAATCCCGGGATCCGGAAAGGCCGCTGGACTGCTGCGGCGATAGAATGCCCAGCATGGGAGAGCGCCCGGGCGCACCCACCGCGCCGCCCCTCGTCCTGGTCACCGACACCGGGTCGCTGCTGATCGACCCGGCCCTGGCCTACCACCTCGGCCGCGACCCGACCAGCGAGGTCGTCCTGGACGACCCCCGGGTCTCCTGGCACCACGCCGTGCTGCGGGCCACCGACGGGCACTGGCTGCTGGAGGACGCCGGCAGCACCAACGGCACCTACGACCAGGGCCGCCGGGTCGACCGCGAGGACATCGGCCCCGGCACCCGGCTGCGCTTCGGCGACCCGGCCGACGGCCCGTCCGCGACCTTCGCCGGCCTGCCCCGCCCCGACCCCGGCGAACGGCCCTCCCTGCTCGCCCCGCAGGCCTCCGGCACCTTCCGCAGCCCTAGCTCGGTGCTCCAGCTGCCCGGCCGCACGGTCCGGATCGGCCGCTCGCACGACAACGACCTGGTCCTGGACGACCTCGTGGTCTCCCGCCACCACGCCGAACTGCGCGAACTGCCCGGCGGCGGCCACGAGATCGTCGACCTGGACAGCCACAACGGCACCTACCACAACGGCCGCCCGGTGCAGCGGGCAGCGGTCGGCCCGGCCGACATCGTCGGCATCGGCCACTCCGCGCTCTGCCTCGCCGACGACCACCTGGTCGAGTACACCGACACCGGCGAGATCTCCCTGGACGTGCGGCACCTGGTGGTCCGGGTCGGGTCCGACCACCGGGTGCTGCTGGACGACGTGAGCTTCCCGCTCGCCGAGAAGGCGCTGCTGGCGGTGGCCGGCCCGAGCGGCGCCGGCAAGTCCACCCTGCTCAACGCACTCACCGGGCTGCGCCCCGCCGACGAGGGCACCGTGCTGTACGACGGGCGCGACCTCTACCGCGACTACGCCGAACTGCGCCGCCGGATCGGCCTGGTGCCGCAGGACGACATCCTGCACACCCAGCTCACCGTCCGCCGCGCGCTCGGCTACGCCGCCGAGCTGCGCTTCCCCGGCGACACCGCGAAGCACGAGCGGGAGGCCCGGGTCGTCGAGGTGGTCCACGAGCTGGGTCTGGCCGGCCGGGCCGACCAGGTGATCGGCAGCCTCTCCGGAGGCCAGCGCAAGCGGGTCAGCGTCGCGCTGGAGCTGCTCACCAAGCCCTCGCTGCTGTTCCTCGACGAGCCGACCTCCGGTCTGGATCCGGGCATGGAGCGCTCGGTGATGCACATGCTGCGCGGGCTGGCCGACGACGGCCGGACGGTGGTCGTGGTGACGCACAGCGTGCTGAGCCTGAACGTGTGCGACCGCCTGCTGGTGCTCGCCCCCGGCGGCCGGACGGCCTACTACGGCCCGCCGGGCGAGGCACTGGCGTTCTTCGGCTTCGCGGAGTGGCCGGAGGCCTTCGAGGCCTTCGAGAACGAGGACCACGAGGCCTGGCAGCGCCGCTTCCGCACCTCCCCGCAGTACGAGCGGTACGTCGCCGCCGAGGCGGTGTCCCTGACTCCGGCCGCGGCACCGGGAGCGCCGGGGGCAGCGGGGCCGGCAGCGGAGCCGGCGCGGGCACCGGTGGCCGGGCGGGACCCGATCGGCTGGGAGAAGCCGCAGGGCTGGTTCTCCCAGCTGGGCACCCTGGTACGCCGGTACACCGCGGTGCTCGCCGCCGACCGGCTGTTCCTGACCATCATGGTGGTGCTGCCCTTCGTGATCGGCCTGATGTGCCGGGTGATGGCCGGCTCCCGGCTCACCCCGGACAACGCCGTGAACTGCCTGCTCACGCTGTGCATCGGCGGCCTGCTGACCGGCGCCGCCAACTCGGTGCGCGAGGTGGTCAAGGAGCGGGCGATCTACCGCCGGGAACGCGTGGTCGGACTGTCCAGATCCGCGTACCTGGTCTCCAAGGTGGTGGTGCTCGGCACGGTCACGGCCGCCCAGGCCGTCGTGCTGACCGTGGTCGGCCTGGCCGGGGTGGACCTCTCCTGGGCGGTGCCGACCGGGGTGGTGATGCCGCAGCTGCCCGAACTGATCATCGCGGTCGCGCTGCTGGCGTTCTCGGCGATGATGCTCGGCCTGGTGGTCTCGGCGATCGTGGACAAGGAGGAGGCCACCATGCCGCTGCTGGTGCTCCTCTCGGTGGTGCAGATCGTCTTCAGCGGCCTGATGCTCAAGCTGCACGGCGTGCCCGGGCTGGAGCAGTTCGCCTGGCTGATCCCGTCCCGCTGGGGCATGGCCGCGATGGCCCGCACCGTCGAGCTGCACGGCATCTTCCCGAGCTCGATCACCGCCGACCCGATGTTCCGCCACGAGCGCGCCGGCTGGCTGCTCGACATCGCGGTGCTGCCCGGCCTCGCGGTCGCGTACGGGCTGCTGGTGCTGGCCCTGCTGCGGCGGCACGAGCCCGCGATCATGCGGCGCTGAGTCCCGAACAGCGGCCCCGGGCCCCGGCCGACCAGCGCCGGTACAATGGGAAGCGACCTGTGGTGCGAGTCCCATCGCTATGACCGCGCGCAGCCGCGGGCTCGCGCGGCGGAGGAAATGTAGCCGCCCATGGACGAGTTCGCGTTCCGCCCCACCCACGTCGCCCCACCGGCCGGGATGGCCACCTGGGCGGCCCCGGACCCGGCCCGGCCCGCCACCCGGCTGGACGCGCTGCTGCCGGTGCGGGTGGTCGCCCGGCAGGGCGACTGGGCGCAGATCCTCTGCTCCAACGGCTGGACGGCCTGGGTCGACGGCCGCCTGCTGGTCGCCCTCCCGGAGCCGCCGCCCACCGCCGGGGGCCCGCCCACCCGGACGGCGGACCCGCGCCCGGCGCTCGTGGAGGCCGAGGCCGCGGTGGCCCGCTACCGCGCCCTGCTGGAGGACCTCGCGGCGGGCGCCCTGGACCTGGAGGCCTTCCGGGAGCGGACCCGTGGCCTGCGGATCGGCCTGGTCGTCGACGCCGAGGCTCTCTGGGTGTTCGACGCGGTGCGCGACCGCTGGTGCTACTGCGACGGGCTCCAGCTCCAGACGTACGCGGCCACCGACCGGCCGGTGCCCGGGCCGTCGCCCACACCGCCCTCCGCCCCGTCGCCCGCCCCCGCCGCCCCACCGGGGCCCGCGCCCGGTCCGTACGCCCCCACCCGGCCGGGCGCGCCGTGACCCCGGCCGAACGACCTCCCGAACGCCCCCTCGACCGGCCGGCCGCCCGGCCCGCGGCCCAGCCGGCCGAACGGGTGCCCGGAGACCGCCCCGACCGCCCCGGCCATGCCGACCAGCCGGACCACCCCGACCAGCTCGACCACCCCGACCGGCCGTCCGCACCCGGCCTGCCGGCCGGCATGGTCGGGCGCCGGATCGCGGGCTACCGGCTGGAGCGCGAGATCGGCCGCGGCGGCATGGCCGTGGTGTACCGGGCCAAGGACCTGCGGCTCGGCCGGACCGTCGCGGTCAAACTGCTCGCCCCCGAACTGGCCCGCAACGAGGTGTTCCGGCAGCGCTTCATGCACGAGTCCGAGGCCGCCGCCGCGATCGACCACCCGCACATCATCCCGGTGTTCGAGGCCGGCGAGCACGACGGCATCCTGTTCATCGCGATGCGCCACGTCGAGGGCGGCGACCTGCGCGGGCTGATGAACCGGGGAGGCCCCTTCTCGGCCGAGCGGACCGCCCGACTGGCCCTGCAGATCGCCTCCGCGCTCGACGCCGCGCACGACCACGACCTGGTCCACCGGGACGTCAAGCCCGGCAACGTGCTGGTCGCCGCCGGGACGGACAGCGAGCACCCCGAGCACCTGTACCTGGCGGACTTCGGCCTCACCAAGAAGTCCCTCTCGCTGAGCGGCCTGACCAGCGTCGGCCAGATCGTCGGAACGCTGGACTACGCCGCGCCCGAGCAGATCTCCGGCAGGCCGCTGGACGGGCGCTGCGACCAGTACGGCCTCGGCTGCGTGGTCTTCGAGATGCTCGCGGGCTCCCCGCCGTTCCGCCGGGAGAGCGACGTGGCGCTGCTCTGGGCGCACCTCAACGACCCGCCGCCCACCTTGCGCGACCACCGCCCCGACCTGCCCGCCGCCGTCGAGGCGGTGGTCGCCCGGGCGCTCGCCAAGGCCCCCCAGGACCGCTACGCCAGCTGCCTGCAGTTCGTCGCCGAGCTGCGCGCGGCCACCGCCGTCGTGCCCGGCCACGGCGCCGCGCCAAGGGCGTGGAGCGGGAACGGGAACGGGCCGCCGACCCGGGTCGTCCAGGCGGTCGTCCCCGGCCTCGCCGCGGCGGCCGTCGTGCCCGAGCCGCCCGCGTGGGCCGCCCCGGTCGTCCACCCGCCGCCGTGGTGAGCGCCGTACCGTCCACCGCCGTCCGCCCCCCAGGAAGCCGACCCCCAGGAAGCCGACCGCCATGAACGCCGTGAGCCAGGTCTTCGCCGTGATCGCCGCCGCGGTCCACCTCCTCGCGTGGCCGCTGGAGAGCTTCCTGTACGGCCACCCGCGGGTGCGCTTCCTGCTCACCGGCAGCACGGCGGACGCGCCGGAGGTCCGACTGTGGCGCTTCAACGTCGGCTTCTACAACCTGTTCCTGGCGCTCGGCCTGGTCGCCGGACTGGTCCTGCTGCACACCGGGCACGCCGCCTCCGGCCGCGCCGTGATCAGCTACGTCGCCGCTTTCATGGTCGCCGGCGGGATCACCCTCTTCGCCTCGGAGCCGAAGGTCTGGCGCGGCGCCCTCGCCCAGGCGCTGCCGGCGGCGGCGATCCTCATCGCCGAGGCGTTCTGAGCGCGCGCCGCCCGGCAGCCGTCAGCCCGCCCCGGGCACTTCCTTGCCGCCGGGCACTTCACCACCCGAAACCTCGCCGCCGGGGACATCGCCGCTGGAGACCTCGCCCCGGCGGCCGGTGCGGGCGGCCAGCAGGGCGCCCAGCGCACCGGTCAGCAGGCCCCAGCCCGCCGCCAGCGGGACGGCCGTCCACAGCACCGGGCGCAGGGTGAGGCTGCCGCCACCGAGGCCGGCCAGCGGGTTGGCGCCGCCGAGGAGCGAGCCGATCAGGTCGCCGAGGCCGCCCTGGCCGACGCCGACGCCGAGCACCGACAGCCCGTAGTCGGCGTCCGCCCTGGTCCAGAGCCCGACCAGCAGTACCGTCACCGCGCCGGCCAGGGCGAACCGGACGGCGTGCTGCCAGAGCCGGACGGTGCGCGGCGAGCGGTACGCGGCGAGGAAGCCGGCCGCGAGCAGCAGCACGGCGGCCAGCGGCAGCAGCCACCAGCTGCGCGCGTCCTGGTCGGCGAGGGTGCCCAGGCTGATGGTGGCCTGCTGCCCGTCCGGTGCCCGCAGCACCTCGGCGAGCGGCCTGGGCACCGGCAGGCCGAGCGCGCCGCTGAGCCGCCCGTGCCACTGCGCGCCGAGCCCGACGCCGAAGGCGAGCCAGACCAGGTCGGGCAGGGCGAGCAGCAGCACGGCCAGGGTCTGCCGGGCGTTGCCGTGCACGATCGCGGTCAGCACCCCGGCCGCCAGCCCGATCACCAGGTACGCCAGCAGGACCAGCCAGAGCGCGAACGCGGCCGGGCGGACGGCCAGTTGGTAGGGCAGCAGAGCGCGCGGCAGCGGCGCCCGCCGGGACACCGCGAAGGTGCCCGCGAGGACGACGAGCAGCCAGGCCAGCCCGATGCCGACCGTGCTCGGGGCATCCGCGTGGAAGCCGACCTCCGGGGTGAGCCCGAGCGCGCCGCCGATGGTCTGCGCCAGGTCGCCGCCGAGCGGGACGTCGAAGGTGTGCCGGGCGCCGAGGGTGAGCAGCGCGAGGGCGACCAGCCAGATCACCACCGTGCGGGCGATCCGGCCGAGCAGTTCGCCGCCGCCGGCCACCGCGCGGAAACGCAGCTGACGCAGGAATACCTCGGCCATCACCACCGCGCCGGCCAGCGAGACGGACAGCGGCATGGCGCTGATCCCGGCATCCACTGCGGCGAACTGCCCAGCCCCACCGTCGAGTTGGATGGATCCGCCGACGGCCAGCGCCACCGCCCCGGCCAGCACGGCCGGGAAGCCGCCGCCCGGGAGGTCGTCGGCGCCGGCCAGCCAGAGACCGAGCGCGGCCACCGCCGCCATGGCGGCGAACCCGGCCAGCACCACGGCGAGTGCGTCCAGCCAGCCGCGCAGGGCGCCGGGCGGGCCCGCGACCCGGGTGGTGGGCTGCTGCATGGCGCCTCCTCGGTGCGTCGGGCTTCGCGTTCCAGGGTGGCCGACAGCGGGCGGGCACGCTCGGCGACGGCCCCCGCACCTGCTGTTGCGGCGGGTGGGGAGCCGGGGGGAAATGGAGGCCAGTGGCAGGAGCTTCCCGGGTCGGCGCGTCCGTCGGCCGCCTGCGAAACGGAGCCTCGATGAGTTCCCAACCGCCGCCGTCCGGCCCGCCGAGCGAACCGCCCCACGGCCCCCCGTCCGGCCCGCTGGCCGGTCCCCCGTCGGGCGGCGGCCGGTTCGGGCCGCCGTCCGGGGCATCCGGCCCGTCCGGTCCGTCCGGCCCCCCGTCCGGGCCGCCTGGTCCGCCCGGCCCGCCCTCCGGGGACGGTCGGGGGCCGCACACGCCGTGGTGGCGCTCCGGGCGGGGGCTCGCGTTGGCCGCCGGCACGCTGGCGGTGGCCGCGGTGGCCACGGTGCTGATCGTGAACAGCCAGGGTGGTGGTCACCACGACACCCTGCCGGCCGCCAACGAGGTGGCCCTCCAGGCCCCGGCCGACCCGGGGCCGGACCCGTTCACCCCATCGGTGGAAACCCAGGGGGTGAGCGCCCCCGCCCCTGCCCAGGCGCCGCAGTCCGCCCAGGCAGCGCAGTCCGGGCCGGGCGGCCGGTCCACGGCCGCCTCCCCGGCGGTGATCCACAGCGTCGAGGGCAGCTCCGCCGGGCTGTACGGCGGGACGATGACCAAGCCCAGCTGCGACACCGAGCGCCTGATCGGGATGGTCTCCAGCGGGGACGCCGGCCGCGCCTGGGCCTCCGCCGCGGGCGTCCAGCAGTCCGACGTCCCGTCCTACCTGCGCTCGCTGACCTCGGCCTACCTGCGGGTGGACACCCGGGTCACCAACCACAACTACAAGAGCGGCGCCGTCGTCGAGTACCAGTCCGCGCTCCAGGCCGGCACCGCCGTCCTGGTGGACGCCCAGGGCGTGCCCCGGGTGCGCTGCTCCTGCGGCAACCCGCTGAAGCCGCCGGTGCTGGTGAGCGACGCCAAGTACACCGGGAAGGCATGGGCCGGCTTCCACCCGACCACGCTGGTCGTCGTGGTGCCCGCGCCGCAGCCGGTGACCGAGATCATCCTGGTGAACATCGAGACGGGCGGCTGGTTCTCCCGGCTGACCGGGCGGATCGACGTGGTCGACCGGAACGTCGGACCGCCCAAGGGGCCGCTGGCGCCCGGCATCCCGCCGCCGGGGAAGATGACGCCCACCACGCCGGCGGGCACGGCCTCGACGTCGCACTCGACCTCCGGGGCGACCTCCGCCTCGACCTCCGGGGCGACCTCCGGGTCCGGCTCGGCGACGACCTCGGGTTCGACCTCCTCGGGAGCGACGTCCTCGGGCGCCTCGACCGGGACGGGCTCCGCCTCGGCAACGTCGTCCACCTCCTCGGGCGCCCCGACCGGGACGACCAGGTCGACCGGCACCGCGTCCGCGTCCACCGGCTCCTCGGCCAGCTCGTCCACGGGGTCGTCCACCACCAAGACGCCGACCCAGACGCCGAGCACCAAGGCCCCGGAGAGCACGACCGGCTCCACCGCGACGAACACCACCAACGGCACCACCGCGACGACCACCACGACGACCACCGAGCCCCCGAAGACCGCGACGGCCGGGAGCGCCACCCCCAGCTGATCCGCCCGACTCCCCGGCACCGCCCGCCGCCCATCCGCCGCCGGTGGCGGCGCACCTCAGGGCAGCAGCACCTCGGCGTCCTCGGGCCCCAGCGCCCGGCCGCCGGCCACACGGACCTCCATCGCCTCGATCGGCGCGCCCGTCCCGCGTTCCACCAGCCGGGCGCGCGGCTCGCCCTCAGCGAAGAACCACTGGTCGCCCCACTGCCGCAGCGCCGTGATCACCGGGAAGAGGGCGCGCCCCTTCTCGGTCAGCACGTACTCCTGGTACGGGCTGCCGTCGGCGGCCGGCGCGAGCGCGAACACCCCGTTGGCGACCAGGTTGGCGAGGCGGGCCGAGAGGATGTTCCTGGCGAGGCCCAGGTTCTTCTGGAACTGGCCGAAGCGGCGCAGCCCGTCGAAGGCGTCGCGGACGATCAGCAGCGTCCAACCGTCGCCGACGACGTCGAGCGGGCGGGCGACCGGGCAGGTCGACTCCTCGTGCGTGGTGCGCTTCGGCACTTCTCCCACCTTCCACCGGTCGGCGCCCAGCCTATCGGCGAGTCGCGCGGTTGCTTATTGAAACCACATTATGCCAGGGTGGCGTGGTAGCACTTTGAAACCAGTCGGCCGTGCCCGCCACCAGGAAGACCCGCCCATGACCTCGCCCACCCGCGCCACCGCCGCCGAAGCACCCTCACGTGGCCTGCCACCCGCCGCCGCCTGGCTCCTCTCCGTCGCCTGCGGCCTCGCCGTCGCCAACGTCTACTACTCACAGCCCCTGCTCGACCTCATCGCCGCGGACTACGGCATCGACCCGGCCACCATCGGCCTCGTCGGCACCCTCACCCAGACGGGCTACGCGCTCGGCCTGCTGCTGCTCGTCCCGCTCGGCGACCGCGTCAACCGCCGCACCCTCACGACCGCCCAGCTCGGGCTCTCCGTGCTCGCCCTCGCCGCCGTCGCGCTCGCCCCCTCCGCGTTGCTGATGCTCGCCGCGATGGCTGCCGTCGGCGTCCTCGCGGTGGTCGCCCAGGTCGTCGTCGCGTACGCGGCCTCGCTCGCCGCGCCCGCCGACCGGGGCCGGGTGGTCGGCACCGTCACCAGCGGCATCGTGGTCGGCATCCTGCTCGCCCGCACCGTCGCCGGCACCATCGGCGACCTGGCCGGCTGGCGCGCCGTCTACGTGGTGTCCGCCGTCGCCACCGGCGCGATGGCCCTCGCCGTCGCGGTCGTCCTCCCGGCCGAACGCCACCGACCGTCGGCGCAGACCGAGCAGACCGAGCAGACCGAGCAGACCTCGCAGACCGCACGGATCAGCTACCCCCGGCTGATCGGCTCGGTGTTCACACTCTTCGCCGAGGAGCCCGTGCTCCGCGCCCGGGCGGTCCTCGCGCTGCTCACCTTCACCTCCATCACCGTCCTGCTCACCCCGATGGTGCTCCCGCTCGCCGCCCCGCCGTTCAGCCTCAGTCACACCCAGATCGGGCTGTTCGGCCTGGCCGGCGCCGCCGGAGCCCTGGGCGCCGGCCACGCGGGCCGCCAGGCCGACCGCGGCCGGGCCGAACGTACCGCCGGCATCGGCCTGTTGGCCATGCTCGCCGCCTGGATCCCGGCGGCCCTGCTGCCGCACTCGGTGTGGTGGCTGGTGCTCGCCATGGTGGTGATCGACTACGGCCTGCAGTCCGTGCACGTGGTCAACCAGCACCTGCTGTACCAGGTCCGCCCCGAGGCGCAGAGCCGGCTCACCGCCGGGTACATGCTCCTCTACTCCGCCGGCTGCGCGGCGGGCGCGATCGGCTCCACCGTCGTCTACGAGCGCTGGGGCTGGACGGCCGTCTGCCTCCTCGGCGCGGCCACCAGCCTGGCCGCACTGCTCTACTGGCTTGCCAGGAAGCAGAATTGACGAAACCCCCGAACCGCTCCTCCCCCTGATCCGACGGCGCGTCACGAGGCGGGTATCGTCCCGGCCATGAAGGCAGTGTTACGCCGGGTGTGGTCCCTTCCGTTGGCGGGCGCGGTGGTCTCGCTGCTGGTGCTCTGCTGGAGCCTGTTCGCCGCGTCCGCGCAGTGGCGGGCCGCGAGCCGGATAGACGCCGCGCCGCTGCGGGTGGACGGGACGGTCAGCGCCGTGGCCCTGCGCAAGGGCGGCTGGCTCTACACCGTCACCTACCGGGTGGGGGATCGCGACTACCGCACGTCGGCGCTCGGCCTCAAACGGGTCGAGAAGCCGCACGTCGGGATGACCGTCCCCCTGGAGGCGGCGGCGGACGACCCGGCCACCGTCCGCGTGGCCGGTGACCACTACCCCAACGACGACATGCCCGCGACCTACGTGCTGGCCGCGGTGGGCGCCACGGCGGTCCTGCTGTGGCTGGTCGGCCTGCTCGTCCAGCGCGCCCGGGGCCGGACTCCCCTCCCGTGACGGCCGGTTCGGCCGCCGGGCCGGTTCGCCCGCCGCCTCGTGGGTGCGGCCGCGCGGCGCCCGCCGCCGCCCGTCAGTCCACGCAGGGGATGCCGCCGGCCTTGACGGCGGGGCCCTGCATGGGGAGGCCGGCGGCGGGGTCGGTGGTCGCGTCGCCCGGCCCGGTGGCGGCGGAGGGGCTGGGGGTGCGGGTGACGGCGAGGGTGACGACGATGTGGCCGGGGGCGACGACGGCGGCTGCGGTGGCGGTGACGCCGTAGCGGGTGGCGAGCTGCTGGGCGTCGGCCTTGGCGCCGCTGCCGTAGGTGACGGTGGTGGCCCTGGTCCTGGCGGCGGCGTCGCCGATCTTCCCCGGCTGGTAGCCGAGTTCGGTGAGGGCCTTGGACTCGGTGGCGGCCGCGCCGGCGCCCGCGACGGCGTTGACGTCCACGACGGCCCTGGTCACGGTCGGGGAAGCCGCGGACGGCGAGGGGGTGGCGGTCTCGGCGGCCGTCTCGGTGGGCGCGGGGACGGCCTGGACGGGGGCCGGCTCGCGGTTGAACAGCTGCCGGACGATCTTCTTGATCAGCTCCGGGTTGACGGTGTTGACCTCCTGGCCGCCGACGGTCTTGAACCCGGTGATCGGCAGGGTGTTGAACTCGACGTTCCCGCCGGTGAGGTTGGGCGCCTGCTGGGCGAAGTCGAGGATGTTCCACTCGTTGTCGATGACGACGTCCTTCTTCACCACCCCGAACAGCTTCTGCATCTGCCCGAAGTCGTTGAGGATGCCCTGCTGCTTGAGCCGGTACTCGACGGAGGAGATGAACGCCTGCTGCCGGTGGGTGCGGTCGAGGTCGCCGTTGGCGAGGTGGTGGCGCTGGCGGACGAAGGAGAGGGCCTGGGCGGCGTTGAGGGAGCTGATGCCGGCGGGGAGCTTGAGGCCGGTTCCGCCGCCCTCGTGGGCGGCGGTACGGGCGATGATCGGATCGTCGACGGGGTGGTTGAGGCAGACCTGGATCGGCTCGACGGCCTTGGCGATGTCGTAGAAGCCGATCAGGTTGACCTCGGCGAAGTGGTCGATCGGGACGTCGAGGAAGCTCTGCACGGTCTGGATGGTGGCGGAGCGCCCGGCTTCGCGGCTCTGCCGTTCCAGGTCGGCCTTGGAGAGCCCCTTGCCGGCGAGTTTCTGCTCGGCGGCCACCTTGGCGATGCCGTAGGCCTCCTTGATCTTGTGCATCTTGCCGTCGGCGCCGGCGGTCTGCACGTAGTCGTCGCGCGGGACGGACAGCGCGGTGACCTTGCCGCCGTTGGCCGGGATGTGCAGGACGATCAGGGCGTTGGTGTTGTAGCCGCCGATCTCGCTCGACCCGGCGTGCAGTTCGTCCTCGACGAACTGCTTGGGCAGGTCGTTGCCGTCCATGTCCTTGCGGCTGTCGAGGCCGATCAGCAGCAGGTTGACGGACTTGTCGAGGTGGGGCGGGGCGTTCTTCTTGGCCTCGCTCAGCGCGGTGGACTTGGTCATGCCGTCGTCGAGGCTGCGGTACTCGTACCAGGTGAAGCCGCTGGCACCGAGGACGGCGACGGAGACGGTGCAGGCAAGGGTGCGCCCGGCGACGGTCAGCGGGGCGGTGCCGCGGCGCGGGGCGCGGCCGCGCGGGCGGAGGCGGGCGGCGCGATCAGCCACGACGGCTCCTTCCGGTCGGGGTGCCCGCACTGCGGGGCCGTCGGCGGTCGAGCGCGACGCGGACCGCGACGACCAGCAGCGCGACCCCCACCGCCGCCGCCATCACCGGGAACGCCCCCACCACCCACCGCAGCGCGCCGGTGCCGAGCTGCTTGCCCTGGTACGCGTCCCGGTTCGCCAGGTACTCGATGCCGGCGGCGCCGAGCAGCACCACGAGCGGGGCCGCGGTGACGACCCACCAGCGGCCGGCCCGGCTGCACAGCGCCGCCGCGGCGCCCGTCCCGCCGACCGCACCGACCGCGAAGAGCACGCCGACGCCGGGGCCGCCGAGTTCGTCCGCGACACCGCCGAGGACGGGCAGGCCGACGGCGGTGAGCAGCACCGTCAGCCGGCCTCCCCGGCGGGCCTGCGGCCGGCGGCGGGAGGCCGCGGTCCGTGGCGGGCGGGCGGCGGGTGGCGCGGCGGGCTCCGCCCGGTCGGCCGCGCGCGAGCGCTGCGCGGGCAGGGCGGGGTCCTCGGTGCGCGGTCCCGCGTCCTGGTACGGCGTTCTCGCCCGCTGCCCGGCCATGCGCACTTCCCTCGCTCGTTTCGGCTGCCGCGGCGCGTGCGCGCCGCCGTGCGTGCCGGGACGCGTTCCGTCCTGGTGGCGGTTCCCAACTTCTACAGTTCTGTAGAAGTTGGGCTGGAGCATACAAACCCATTTCAGCAAAGTCATCCGCCGTCCTTCGGCAGCGGCCGAGCGCCCGGTGGGCCGTCGTTAGGATGGTCATGATCCCCCGCCACGTCGGCACACCATCAGGAACGCGTCAGAGGAGCAGAGCGTCACCATGTTTGAGAGTCTGAAGAACCTCGCGGACAAGGCCACCGACCTCGCCCGCGAGCACAGCGACGTGCTCGGGCAGGGCCTGGACAAGGTCGGCGACGTGATCGACGACCGCACGGACGGCAAGTACAGCGGCCAGATCGACACCGGCGTCGAGAAGGCCAAGGGCTTCCTGCGCAACCTCGACGGCGAGCAGAAGCCGGCCGAGTAGCCTGCCACCGGGCACGGTCGCCGGCGCGATCGGCAGTACGACGGTCGAACAAGGACACGGGCGCACGGGGAGGGGTCGGCAGCGATGAGCGAGGGGCAGCAGGGGTCGCGCTGGGGACGCTGGCTGGTCGTCGGCGTACTCGTCGCGGCCGGGTGGGGCATCGTCCACGGCGGCGACCACCCCACCACGGCGTCGTCCGACGCCTCCCCGTCCGCGACCCCCTCCCCGGACGGTGCCGCGCCCTCCGCGTCCGCGTCCTCCCCGTCCGAGTCCGCCTCGACCGCGCCGTCGAAACCGTCGAAGCCGTCCGGCCGCTACGACCCCGCCGACTACGCGGCCCCGGTGCGCCGGTACGCCGCCGAGGCCGGGGTCAACCCGCAGCTGCTGATGGCGATCCTCTACAACGAGTCCTACAAGCCGCACGACCCGGAGCTCGAACGGGCCTGGCAGCGCGGCAAGCCCGAAGCCTCGTTCGGCATCGCCAACATGCACCGCGCCGCCTTCGACGACACCAAACCCGGCCGCCCCTTCGCCGACCGCAAGTGGGAGGAGCTGCCGGACGACCGCGACCTGGCCGTCCAGGCCGCCGCCTGGCACCTGCACGACCTGGCCGGGCAGCTCCCGGCGCGGCCGAGCGCGCCGCTGAACCACGACGAGCTCCTCGCCCTCGGCTACAACGCCGGCGCGGGCAACATGCTGGCCTTCGCCCGCGGGGTCAAGGTGGGCTCCCAGGCGCAGTCCTACCTCGACCGGCTGCACGACAACTGGGCCAAGTCCGGCACGGCCGTCCAGTAGCGCGGGCGCCCCCCGGGGGGCCCCCCCCGGGGGGCAGCGGGCCGGGGGGGGGGCGGCCCCCCCCCCGCGCCTGGCCCCCCCCCGGCCGCCGCCCCCCCCCCGCCCCCCGCCCCGCCCGCCCCCCCCGGGGGGGGGCCCCCCCCGGGCCCCCCCCGCGCCGGGGATCAGCTGGCGCCGAGGCGGGCGGCCCACTGCGCGCGCCAGGCCAGCGCGTCGGCGACGCCCTCGGCGATGCCCCGCCGCGGCTGCCAGCCGAGCAGCTCCCGGGCGGTGTCGACGGCCGCGTAACAGCCGATCACGTCGCCCGGCCGGGGGCCCGCCTCGCGGACGTCGAGCTTCACGCCGACGGCCTGCTCGAAGGCGGCGATCAGCTCGCGCACGGTGGTGCCGTCGCCCGTGCCCACGTTGATGACCCGGTAGCGGTCCTCGGCGCCCTCGGCGATCACCTCGTCGAAGCGGAGCAGCGCCGCGACGTGCGCCTCGGCGAGGTCCCGCACGTGGACGTAGTCGCGGATGCCGGAGCCGTCCCTGGTCGCCCAGTCGACACCGGTGACGGTGAACGGGGTGCCGTTGGTGTGCGCCTCGATCAGCTTGCCCAGGGCGTGGGTGGGGTTGAGGTCCTGGAGTCCGGTGCGCAGCCGCGGGTCGGCACCGATCGGGTTGAAATAGCGCAGGGAGATGACCCGCTGCCGCTCGGCGCCCTCCCCCCTGGTCCAGTCCTGGAGCACCTGCTCCATCATCAGCTTGGTGCGCGCGTAGGGGCTGTTGGCCTCGACCGGGCTGCTCTCGTCGACCCGCGCGTCCGGGGTGGGCGCGTAGATGGAGGCGGAGCTGCTGAAGACGACGCGGGTGCAGCCGTGACGCTGGAGGGCGTCGAGCAGTTCGACGGTCTTGCCGACGTTCTCCCGGTAGTAGTACAGCGGCCTGGCCACCGAGTCCGGGACGACGATCCTGGCCGCGCAGTGCACGGCGGCGTCGATGTCCGGGTGCTCGGCGAAGATCCGGTCGAGCAGGGCCGTATCGGCGACGTCGCCCTGGTAGAACACCTTGCCCTCGACGAACTCGGCCCGGCCCTTGGACAGGTCGTCCAGGATGACCGGGGTGATGCCCTGGTCGAGGAGGGCGAACACCACCGAACTGCCGATGAATCCCGCGCCGCCGGTGATCAGGACCTTCTTCATGCGCGGACGCTCCCTTGCGGTCGGCCGGGCGCCCGGTGGCGCCCGGTGGCTTCTGGGACGGTGGTTCGCGCTCGATGGTTCCGCCGCCGGGCTCACCGGCGGCGGAGCCAGAATCCGGTGGCGACCAGCACGACGGCCGCGACGGCGGTGCCGATCGCGGCCCAGGTGGCGGCGTCGGGCGTGGTGTCGGAGGGGGTGTCCCGGGCAGCGGAGCGGGCCCGGGCGGCGCTGTCGGCGGCCGTCGGGGCGGTCGGGACCGTGGGTGTGGCCGTGGGAGCGGGCGCGGGTATCGGGGCCGGGGCGCCGGTCGTCGCGCCCGTCGCCCCCGACAGCGGAGAATCGCCGATCACCGCGGCCTCGACGTCGAGTTCACCCTCGCCGTGCCCCGGCGAGGGGAACGCGCAGTCGACGCTCACCCGCCAGTGCCCGGCCGGGAGGATCTCCCGGGTGGTGTACGTCCCCGGCTCGCCCGGGACGGCGACCAGGCGCCAGGGGCCGACCGTGCGCCCGTCGGTGGCCGTCGCGGCCAGCGTGCCGGTGAACTCCCCGGTGACCGGGTCGTGGTCGTCCTCCCAGGTGGCGATGGTGCTGACGCGGCCGTTCCGCTGGCCGGAGACGTCCAGGTGGACGGTGTCGCCGTGGGCGGCAACCGGCACGGCGGCGGGCAGCACGGCCGCACCGGCGAGGGCGAGGGCGACGACGAGGGGTCGGGTTCGCATGGCGGGAAATCCTCGTGAGGGGTGAGGGGCAGGGAGCGGTGACGCCGGGTGCGGGCGCCGCCGGGTGGTGGCGGCGCCCGCCCCCGGCGCCGCCGGACGGTCTCAGGAGGCCTTCAGCAGCGGCCGGTTGTTGCACGGCCGGCCGTTCGGGCTGCTGGAACTCCCCCCGGGGCGGGTCCGACGGTTCGCGCCCTGCGAGAATCGTCGGACCCGCCCTAGCCGACCACCGTAGTACCAGCGGCCGTCGAGCCCGAGCACCAGCGCGCCGCCACCCGACGTGAAGTGAACCGGCCGACACCGGAGGCGAGTTGCCGCTACAGGGGGCGCGGCTCCGCGCTCCGGCGTCCCATCGCGTTTCCCCTCCTCGTACGAGGTGCGGGCACCCCGCGGAGCGGGGCCCGAACCTTCCGGCACTCAGGAGAGCGGCGGGCCGCACGGGAATAACGAAAACCTCTTGCGGAATTCGGCCGCCCGCGCGCGGCGGGCCGGGTCGCGCGGAGCGGAGGACACCGGAGGGGCGGACCGAGGACGGTCCGAGAGACCCCGGGGACGGCCCCGGACGTGACGTTGCCGGGAAGCGCACTCGGGGGGTGTGCGCTCCCCGGCAACGGGGTGGTGGCGGCCACCCGGCCGGAGTCCCGGGGCCTGGGCTCAGACGGCCGTGAAGGAAATGCTAGGGCGTGCCACGGGGCCCTGAACAGAGTCCTGAACTGGCCAATTCCCGCCCAGGACATGCCAGCTGGGGCAGCTGACCGACGTTCCGTCAACCACCGGTCAGGCCGCCGCCCGCACCGGGGCCTGCTGCGCCGCCGCCCGGCCGCCGGCGCAGCCGCCGTGCAGTCGGGCCAGCCCGGCGGCCAGCCCCGCCCGATCCCCGGCGAGCCACAGGCGCAGCGCGGCGGACAGTGCGGCGCTGGCCGGTCCGCTCGACGGGCCGCCGGTCCGCGCGATCCGCTCGCCCAGCAGCGGCAGCAGGTCCGCGATCGGGGCGGGCAGCCAGAGGGTCAGGGCGCAGGGGGCGGGCCGGGCCAGGACGCGCCGCAGCGGCAGCGCGGAGGCGTCGTCGTGCAGCGCGGGGATGACCTCCAGCAGGCCGTCGACCACCACCTCGGAGACGTCCCCGCCGTGGCCGCGCGCGAGGGCCCGCAGCAGCGCGCGTTCGGCGGCGGTGATCCGGACGGTCAGCATGACCTCGTCGCAGTCCATGGTCCCGGTTCCCCTGTCGTGGAAGTCGTGGCGGTCGTGGCGGTCGTGGCCATCGGGGCCGGTGGGCCCGCCCCGGTGGTTCTCCTGCCCGTCAACGAGGCTCCGCTACCGGCGTTATCAGGCCGTAGTGGCCGTCGTAGCGGCGGTAGAGCACCCGGGCACGGCCGTCGCCGGGGTCGGCGTAGCAGACGAACGGGCCGCCGGTCAGCCAGAGCCGCCGGGCCGCCTCGGTGAGGTCGAGCGGGCCCGCCGGGTCGGCGCCCGCGGACCGGCCCGCCCCGGGCGCGCCGCTGAGCGGGCAGCGGTCGACCAGCGCGTCCCGGCCGGTCGCGGCGTCCGCGAAGAGGTGGAACGGCCGGTCCAGCGCGAGCAGTTCGCGGGTGGCCTGCTCGGGGGTGCGGCGGGCGAGGACGACCTCCTTGCGCCGGGCGATCCGCCGTTCGGCGAGCGGTCGGGCGGCGTACTGCGGGCGGTAGGCGCTCTCGTGGGCGGCGGCGAATCCGATGTCGCCCTGCTCGCGCAGCCGGCCGGCCCGGCCGGCGAGGGTGCCCAGGGCGACGTCGACGGCCTCACGGGCGGTGACCGCGGCGAGTTGCACCCGGACCGGGCCGACGCCGGCCAGGTCGGCGTCGGCCTGCGCGAGGGCGGGCCGGGTCATGGCCCGGTCGCGCACGCGGGTGAGCCTGATGCGCAGCGCGCGGGTTCCGGGGCCGAGCCCGGCCGCCGTGTCCAGTGCCTGCGCCCGGGCGTACTCGGCGTCCTCGCGCGGCAGCTCGCCGCGGATCTCCACCCGGACGTCGAGGGCGGGCCGGTGGCGCAGACTGGTCATCAGGGTCCTCCTTCTCCCCGACCATGCTGGCCCTCGGGCGGCCAGGCGGCGAGGGTCCAAAGACCCTGCGCGAGGGGCCCGGCCCGGATCTTTCCGGTGGGGCCTTCACCGCAGGTCAGCAGCACGTTCCGGGGTGGTCGGAGCCACTGCGGATGATCGACCGTTGGAGTGATCCGCCCGCGTTCGGCGCAACGCCCGTCGGACCGGCGCGTTTGCCATGACGTGCGCCCCTCCAGCCGGGGCACGCGCGGATCCGCGCGAGCCGGCCCCCCACCTCCCGGCCGGCCCGTCGGGGCCCCCGGTATCGTCCGCACCGGCTCCTCTGATGAGAGGTACTGACATGACCCTGCTGACCGAGACGCGGCAACGGGACCTCCCCCCGAGAACCGCACCGACCGCACCCCGCACCACCCGTGCGGCCGTCCCCCCGCTCGCCCCCGGCGCGGTCCCCGGCCTCGGCCACGCGGCCGCCCTGCTCCGCGACCCGCTCGGATTCCTCGGCTCGCTCTCCCGGCACGGCGGCGTCGTCCGGATCCGGCTCGGGCCGCGCACCGTCTGCGTGGTCACCGACGCCCCGCTCGTCCACACCCTGCTCGTCGCCCTCGCCTACGACTGCCCGCGCGGCGCCGTCCAGGACACCCTCAAGACGGCGTTCGGCGACGGCCTGCTGATGTCCGAGGGCCAGGCCCACCGCGACCGCCGCCGGATCATCCAACCCGCCTTCGGGCCGGACCGAATGGCCGAGTACGTCGCCGTGATGCACCAGGTCACCGAGGAGCGGGCCGGGCGCTGGCACCCCGGGCAAGTCCTCGACGTGGCCAAGGAGATGAACCACCTCGCGCTGGAGATCGTCACCCGCTCGCTGTTCGACGCCCGGCTGAGCGAGGACGCCACCCTGGCCTTCCACCAGGCCCTGCCGGACCTGGTGAAGGGCCAGATCGTCCAGTCCCTCTACCCGCACCCGGCGCTCGCCCGGCTGCCGTTGCCCGTCAACCGGCGCTTCGACGCCGCCGTCCGGGTGCTCAACCGAGTCGTCGACCAGGCCGTCAGGCCGACGGGCACCCGGTCCGCCGAGCGGGGCGGCACCCTGCCCGCCCTGCTGCGTGCCGCCACCGACCCGGGCACCGGCCGGCCACTCACCGAGGCGGACGTCCGGTCCGAGGCGATCACCATGTTCGGCGCCGGCACCGAGACCGTCTCCACCACGCTGACCTGGCTCCTCGACGAACTCCTGCGCCACCCCGAGGTGGAGGCCCGGGTGCTCGCCGAACTCGACGAGCACCTGCCCGCCGGCGCCGCCCCCACCCCCGAGGCGCTCGCCAGGCTCACCTACACCCGCAGCGTCACCCAGGAGGTGGTGCGGCTGCACGCGCCCAACGCCTTCCTGATGCGCACCGCCCAGGTGCCGGTGGACCTCGGCCCGTACCGGATCCCGGCCGGCACCGAACTGCTCTACAGCCTCACCGCGCTGCACCGCGACCCGGACCGCTACCCGGACCCGCTGCGCTTCCGCCCGGATCGCTGGCAGTCGGGCGGGGCCGGACGGCACTCCTTCCTCCCGTTCGGGGCCGGCAAGCACAAGTGCATCGGGGAGGCCTTCGCCTGGGCCGAGCTGACGGTCGCGGCGGCCGCGATCCTGCGCCGCTGGCGACCGGTGGCCGTCCCCGACTCCCGGGCCCGGGAGGTGGTGTGGACGACGGTCCAGGCGCACGGGCTGCGCGTGCGGCTGGCCCCGCGCGGCGCCCGGGTGCCCCGCCCGGACAGCCCGCCGGACGACCGGGCGGGGGACGACCGGGTGCCGGACGACCAGGTGGGGGACGACGGGGTGGGGGACGACGAGGTGGGCGTCGAGGCCCCGCCGGCGGCCCGCTGCCCGGTGAGCATCCCCGACCCGGCCCCCGCCGCGCCCCAACTCCCGCAGCGGTCCGGCGAACTGCGCACCGCCGCGGCCCGGCACGCCGCCTGGGTGGTCGGCCGCAACCTCCTCACCCCGCCCGAGATGACCCGCTACGGGGCCTACGCCCTGCACGAGTTGATCGGCCACGCCTTCCCCCGCGCCCACGGCGCCAACCTCGACCTGCTGGTGGACATGCTGGGCTGGTTCACCATCCTCGACGACCGCTTCGACGGCCCGCCGGGGCGCCGCCCCGCCGAAGCCCGCGACGTCGTCGACCCGCTCATCGACGCCCTGCGCCGCACCGGGGCCGATCGGACGGGCGCCTCCGCGCCGGTCGGCGAGGGCCCGGCACCGCGCTCGGGCGACCACCTGCTCCGCGCCTGGCACGACCTGTGGAGCCGCCAGGCGCAGGGCATGTCGCTCAACTGGCGCGTCCGGGCCGCCCGGGAATGGCAGGCCTGTCTGGAGACCTTCCCCGCCGAGGCCGAACACCGCGCCCACGGCACGGTCCCCGCCCTCGGACTGCCCGAGACCATGCGGCTGCGCCGCCACGGCAGCTGCCTCTACCCGTTCATGAACATACTGGAACGGGTCCACGGCGCCGACGCCCCCGCCGCCCTCCACGCGGAGCCCGCACTGCACCGGCTGCGCGCCAACACCGCCGACGCCGCCACGCTGATCAACGACCTGTACTCACTGGAGCGGGAGGAGCGCCAGGCCGCGGCCGCCTTCAACACCGTCCTCACCCTGCAACGGATCCGCGGCTGCACCCGCAGCCGGGCCGTCGGCGCCGTCCGCTCCCGGGTCGCCCGGCTGCGGCGGGAGAACGAAGCCCTGCGCAGCGACCTGCGCCGCCGCCACCCGGCCGGGCGCTGGTACCTGGACGGCACCCGGGAGCTCATCGAGGGCGTCCAGGCCTGGACCAGCACCAGCGACCGCTACCTCGTGAAGGACGGCCCTCGGACGTAGGAGGTGCCTACTTGCGGCCGCCGAGCGCGAACAGCAGCAACACGAAGCCGGCGAACAGGTGCGTGGCGAAGATGTAGATGCCGGCCCGGATGAGCATGGCCTTGCGTCGGCGCTTCTCCTCGCGCGTGCCGTCGCTCGTGCTCTCGCTCATGGCGGGGGTTCTCCTCGGGTCGGCCGGCCGGGTCGGGCGCGGGTCCAACGGGCTGGCCGGGCTCGCCGGGCTCCTCGGGTTCAGCCGGCCCGAGGGCCTCGGCGGGCTCAACGGTGCGGCCGGCCGCCGGGCTCGCGCAGTTCGGTGAGCAGCGCGCCCTGGTCGGTGATCAGCTCGGTCAGGATCCGGCGCGCGGCCCGCAGCAGCTCGGCCACGTCCGGGGTGCTGAGCGCGTACACCACGGTGTTGCCCTCGCGGGTGGCGGCGACCAGCTGGGTACGGCGCAGCACCGCGAGCTGCTGGGAGAGGTTGGAGGGCTCGACCTCGATCTCGGCCAGCAGCTCGCGCACCGGCCGGGGCCCGTCCTGGAGCAGTTCCAGCACCCGGATCCGGACCGGGTGGCCGAGGGTGCGGAAGAACTCCGCCTTGGCCTGGTACAGCGGGACGGGCATCGTCGGCGCCCCTCCCTCGGGTACGGCTCGCTGGGCGTGCGGCCGCGCCCTCAACGGCGGCCGGCAAGCATCATCGCCACAGATGAAGGTTTCTTCAAGTCGTCACAGTGGGCGCCCGGCCGTCGCCTGGCGGTCGCCCGGCCCGCCGGGGCCGCCCCCGAGTGGTCCACGTCACATCCGGAGGGCGTGCGGGAACGCCGGAAGCCGAGCCCGGGACGCTGCCAACTCCCGGACTCGGCGCTCATGGTGAGGTTCCGTCAGCAGCCTACAGGTACATCCACCTCGACCGGGGCCGGACCCCGCGAGATCGACTCGACGGAGAAGGTCGCGTGAAGGACCGAACCGCACGGCACGGTGACGCTGATGCCGTCGACCCGCACGGTGGCGGTCGTGAACACGGCGCGCACGCTCGCCGAGCCGAGCGACTCGCCGCCGACCACCCCGGCCGACAGGCGGGTGAGCAGCTCCTGCGGCTTCGGCGGCCACGGGGTGTCCGGGGTGGGCGGACCGGCCAGGCCGATCTGCCCGTAGAGCACGACACTGCCGCCGGTGACCTCGGCGCAGACCTTGGTCGACAGCCCGGCCTGGAGACCGTTGTAGCCGCAGGTCGTCACCGTGGCGACGGTCCCGGCCGCGCCGCCGGCCGACGCGGCGAGCGCCGGCGCCGGCGCCGCGAGCAGGGCGACGGCACCGGCCGCGCCCGAGGCGATCCGGGTGATGCGGTTCATTGTCTTCTCCTTCGGAGGGTACGAGGAACGATCAGAACAGGTGAGGTCACATGTGACATTTCACATGTGCCATGACGGTACTTTGCCATGCGATTCCCATGCCACGACCGGGATTCTGCCTTCGAAGTGCCGAGCCGACCGAAACCAGACCTTCGATGGCGTAATCCCACCCCGGAGGGTCGGGATCCGCGCACCTGCCACGGCCGGTCTGCCCGGCGCGGGGCGGTCGCCCGCCTCGCAGGCGTCGGCCTGGGGACGGTCCGCACGGCGCCCGCGCCCACGGGCGGGCCACTGTCGGCCACCGCCGGCCGACCACCGCCGGTCGGCCGCCGCCGGCTCAGTCCAGAGAGGCCCGCAGGGCGTCGACCCGGGTGACGGCGTCCGCGAAGGCCGCGCGGTCGAGACGGCCGGAGTCCAGGGCGTCGGCGAGGGCCGTGGTGGCGTCCTCGGCCTGCTGCGGGTCGCGGGCGGAGCAGAGGATCAGGTCCATCCCGGCCTCGGCGGCAGCGACCGCACGGGAGCCCGCGCCGCCGTACGAGGCGAGGGCCTCGGCCTCCAGGGCATCGGTGACCGTGACGCCCTGGAAGCCCAGGCGTCCGCGCAGCTCGCCCTGGACCACGGCGGGCGACATCCCGGCCGGGCGGTCCGGGTCGAGCGCCGGGTAGACCGCCCAGGAGGCCATCACCAGCCCGACACCCGCCGCGATGGCCGCCCGATAGGGCTCCTCGCCGCGGGCGCGCAGCTCGTCCAGCGGCACGGACAGGGTGACGGGGCGGTCATCGGTGTTCTCGCCGTTGGCGGCCGAGCCCAACCCGGGGAAGTGCTTGGCGGTGGCGGCCACGCCCAGGCCCTGCTGGGCGGCGAGGAAGGCGCTGCCCAACTCGCCTACACCGGCCGGGTCCTGACCGTAGGAGCGCTCATGGCGGTCGATGAAGTTGCCCGGGGTGTCGTAGACGTCCAGCACCGGCGCGAGGTTCACGTTGAGCCCCGCGTCCGCGAGCGTCCCGGCGGCGCCGACACCGGCTCGGCCCGCCGCGCCGAGCGGGTCGGGGTCCGATCCGGTCCGGCGGGCGGAGAGTTCGGGCGCGCCGGGCAGGCGGCGCACCTTGCCGCCCTCCTGGTCGGTCATCAGCAGCAGTCCCTCGGGCACCGGCGACTGCGCCGCCGCCTCCCGCAACTGACCGACGGCCTCGGCGAGTTGCGCCGGGCTCGTGACATTCTCGGCGAACAGGATGACCCCGGCCGCCCGCCCCTCCCGGATCGTCCGCAGCACGCCCGGCGGCGGCGTCGGACCGGCGTACGAGAGTACGATCCGGCGCCCAGCGAGCTGCCGCGCGTCCTGATCGGCCATCTCCGCCGCCACCGCCCCCTCTCCCGGGGCAACTCCGCGCCCCGGTATCGACTCCGGTATCGACGCCGGCGCGGACACCGGTGCCGACGCCGGTGCCGACGCCGGTGCGGACGCCGGTGCCGACCCGGCCGGAACCGGCCCGAGCGTGGCCGCCAACACCACCAGCATCGCGCCGAACTGGACGGTGCGCCGAAGCACGGCCATCACGCCTCCCTGAGGTCGGCAGCGGGATACGGCCCGTCAAGGCACCCACGCCTGTCAAGGCACCCGAGCCCGTCGCCACCATAGCCCGGACCCCGGAGGAGCACACCCGCGCCGGCGCGGACGGGGGACCCGGACGCCGGACGCCCTCAGCAGCCCTACCGGCGCAGCAACCGCCCCAGGACGGCGACCCCCTCCGCGATCTCCCCCGGCGCACCCGCCGCGTAGCCGAGCACCAGCCCCGGCGGGTACGGCAGGCGCGCGTGCCAGGACAGCGGCTGCACCTTGACGCCCTCGGCGAGCGCCGCCGTGGCCAGTTCGGTGTCCGTACAGCGGGCCCCGGGCGGCAGGGTGAGCATCAGGTGCAGGCCGGCCGCCGCGCCGTGGACGGTGGCGCCGGGGAGGTGGGCGTGGACGGCGGCGATCATCGCGTCCCGTCGTCGGCGGTGGCGGTGGCGCAACAGCCGCAAGTGGCGGTCGAGTTCGCCGGACTCCATCAGCCGGGCCAGCACCAGCTGCGGCAGCACCGGGTTGCCCAGGTCGGCGAACCGCTTGGCCTCCAGGACGGCCTCGCGCAGCCGCGGCGGCACCAGCAGCCAGCCGGTGCGCAGCGCGGGGGCGAGCAGTTTGGAGATGCTGCCCGCGTAGCAGACCTGCTCCGGCAGGGCGGCGCGCAGCGCGGGGACGGGCGGGCGGTCGTAGCGGTGCTCGGCGTCGTAGTCGTCCTCGATGACCAGGCCGCCCTCGCCCGCCCAGCGCAGCAGTTCGCGCCGCCGCTCGCCGCCGAGGACGACCCCGGTCGGGTACTGGTGGGCCGGGGTGAGCAGGACGGCCGGGGCGCCGGTGGCGCGCAGCGCGTCGACCCGGACGCCCTCGGCGTCGACCGGGACGGGCGGGGTCGCGGCGAGCCAGTGGGCGAGGTGCTGGCGGGCGCCGAGCGAGCCCGGGTCCTCGACGGCGACCTCGGTGACGCCCACCCGGCCGAGCGCCCGGCCGAGCAGGGCGAGGGCCTGGGCCGTCCCGGCGACGATCAGCACCTCGTCCGGGTCGGCGCGGATGCCCCGGTTGCGGGCCAGCCAGTGGGCGACGGCCTGGCGCAGCGCGGGGGTACCGCGGACGTCTCCGTAGCCGAGGTCCGCGGCGGCGAGGCCGTCGAGGACGGCGCGTTCGGCGCGCAGCCAGGCGGCGCGGGGGAAGGCGGCGAGGTCGGGCACACCGGGGGTGAGGTCGATCCGGGCGGACGTGCCGCGCAGCAGGTCGAACACCTCGGGGTCGGGGTCGGCGTGGAACAGGACAGGCTCCGGCCGGGCGCGCGACGAGGCCGGGGACTTGTCCGACCACGGGGATGTGGCCGACACCG
Organism: Kitasatospora sp. NPDC088160; assembly: GCF_044741445.1. Classification (NCBI taxonomy): domain Bacteria; kingdom Bacillati; phylum Actinomycetota; class Actinomycetes; order Kitasatosporales; family Streptomycetaceae; genus Kitasatospora; species Kitasatospora sp. NPDC088160. The sequence goes on from NZ_JBIUSS010000003.1 coordinate 186,162, forward strand.
GGGGCGCGGGCGGCGCCGGGGCCGCGACGACGACGGTGCCGCCCCTGCCCCGGCCGGCGATCTGGCCCTCCTCGGCCAGGCGCCGGTAGGCGTCGGTCACCACTCCCCGGGAGACGCCGAGTTCGGCCGCCAGCCCCCGGGTGGCGGGCAGCCGGCTGCCCGTGGGGAGACGGCCGTCGGCGATGGCCTCGCGCAGCCGGCGGGCGAGCCAGCCGGTCAGGCCGCCGGGCGGGGCGTCGGCGGTGTCGAGCTGGAGGAAGTCGGCGCCCGGGTCCGCCTGTTTGGACCTGCCGTCCGGCGCTTCTTTGGACCTGTTCACCGGGCCATTGTGGCGCGAAGGTGGGGCCATGACCACGGAAACGGCATCACTGAACGACCGGCAGGACGCCGCAGGCCCCGGCCCCGGCCCCGGCCCCGGCCACGACTACGCCCCGGGTTACGTCCACGGCTACTCGGAGACCGAGGCGCAACGGCTCGGCGACCAGGCGGACACCCTCGCCGAGCTGCTGCACGCGGGCACCGCGTACCCGGCGGGCAGCCGGGTGCTGGAGGCGGGCTGCGGGGTGGGGGCGCAGACCGCGCACCTGCTGGCCGCCGGCCCCGGCGTGCTGCTGACGGCGGTGGACGTCTCCGCGGACTCGCTGGCGCGGGCCCGGGCCCGGGTGGCGGCCGAGGCGCCCACCGCGCGGGTCACCTGGCACCACGGCGACCTGCACCGGCTCCCCTTCCCGGACGGCTCCTTCGACCACGTCTTCGTGTGCTTCGTGCTGGAGCACCTGGCCGACCCGGTGGCCGCGCTGACCGCGCTGCGGCGGGTGCTGCGGCCGGGCGGCACGATCACGGTGATCGAGGGCGACCACGGCTCGGCCTTCTTCCACCCGCAGGGCCCGGCGGCCCGCGACGCGGTCGACCTGCTGGTGCGGCTCCAGGCGGCGGCCGGCGGTGACGCCCTGCTCGGGCGCCGCCTGTACCCGCTCCTGACGGAGGCCGGCTTCCGGGACGTGGCCGTCCGCCCCCGCACCGTCCACGCCGACGGCGCCCGCCCCGCCCTGGTCGAGGGCTTCACCCGGCGCACCTTCGTCGCGATGGTCGAGGCCGTCCGCGCCGAGGCGCTGGCCGCCGGTCTGACCACCCCCGACGCCTTCGACCACGGCATCGCCGAACTGCGCCGCACGGCCGAGCCGGGCGGGACGTTTCACTACACCTTCTTCAAGGCGGTGGCGGTCAACCCGTAGGCCGGTCGGGCGGGGAGGTCCGCCCGCGCGCCCGCCCGCTCACTCCGGGCTGTCGCCGAGGGCGGCCAGGAGGGTGCGCATGGCGTCGACGAGGGTGGCGGTCCCGGGGTCGTCGAGGCCGGCGAGGAGGGCGCGCTCGGTGGCGAGGTGGTCGGGGAGGGCGCGGTCGATCAGGGCGTGGCCCTCGGGGGTGAGCGCGACCACGCGGCTGCGGCCGTCCTGGTCACTCTGGGTGCGGGTGACCAGGCCGCGGGCCTCCAGACGGTCGAGGCGCTGGGTGATGGCGCCGGAGGTGACCATGGCGGACTGCATCAGCCCGGTGGGGGTGAGGCGGTAGGGCGGGCCGCTGCGCTTGAGGGTGGCGAGGACGTCGAAGGAGGCGGCGTCCAGGCCGTGTTCGCCGAAGGTCCGGTTGAGCTCCGCGTCCACCAGGCGGTAGAGGCGCTTGAGCCGGCCGAACACCTCCATCGGAGAGACGTCCAGGTCGGGGCGCTCGACGGCCCATTGCGCGACTACTCGGTCCACATGATCTGCATCTGCCACAGGTTCAGGGTAGGGGATCCCGGCGGGATTCCTTAGCGATGAGGTAACTGTGAGCCACGCCACCCCGCCAAAGCGGTGAGAGATGCCTTAGCGCTGAGATACATTTGCTTAGTGCTAAGAAATCGCCTCGGAATCGTGCTGGTGACGGCGATAGCCCCCGCCGTCTGGGGGTCGACGTACATCGTCACCACCGAACTGCTCCCGCCCCACCGTCCACTCCTCGCGGCCGTCCTCCGGGCCCTGCCCGCAGGGCTGCTGCTGATCGCCGTCACCCGCCGGCTGCCGAAGGGCAGCTGGTGGTGGCGCGCACTGGTCCTCGGCGCGCTGAACATCGGCGCCTTCCTCGCCCTCCTCTTCATAGCCGCCTACCGCCTCCCCGGCGGGGTCGCCGCCACGGTCGGCGCCGTCCAGCCGCTGATCACCGCCGGACTCTCGGCCGCGCTGCTCGGCGACCGGCTCACGCCGCGCACGGTGATCTGCGGCATCGCGGGGATCGCGGGCGTCAGCCTGCTGGTCCTGCGGGCCAACGCCCAGCTGGACGCCGTCGGCGTGGCCGCCGCGTTCGCCGGCGCGGTCGTCATGGCCACCGGCGTCGTCCTCTCCAAGCGCTGGGTCTCCCCCGCCCCGCTGCTCGCCACCACCGGCTGGCAGCTCACCGCCGGCGGACTGCTGCTGGTGCCGGTCGCACTGTTCGTCGAGGGCGCCCCGCCGTCCCACCTCACCGGCGGCAACCTGCTCGGTTACGGCTACCTCAGCCTGATCGGCGCGGCGCTCACGTACGCGCTCTGGTTCCGCGGGATCCGGGCACTGCCGCCGACCTCGGTCTCCTTCCTCTCGCTGCTCAGCCCGGTGGTCGCCACCGCGATCGGCTGGCTGGCCCTCGGGCAGGACCTCAGCCCGCTCCAGGCGCTCGGCGCACTGATCGTCCTCGGCTCGCTGATCGCGGCCCAGACCCGGCGCCGCCCCGGCACCACCACGCCCTCCGCGCCCGCCGCCCCGGACGCCCCGGCCGCCCCCGCCTCCGCCTCCGCACCGCCCGTCCGCGAGAACGCCTGACCCCGCCTCGTCTCCGCCGAATCCCCTCCCGCACTCCCCGATCCCCGCCCAGCAGCCGCTGGCACCCACCGCACCAGGAGAACCTCCATGCACATCACCGTGTTCGGCGCCACCGGCAACGTCGGCAGCCGGGTGGTGACCGAGGCACTCGCCCGCCGCCACCGGATCACCGCCGTCCTGCGCGACCCCGCCAAACCGCACGGCCTGCCGGCCGCCGTCGCCCTCGGTGTCGGCGACGCCCGTGACCCCGAGGACGTCGCCCGCCTCGCCGCCGGGCAGGACCTGGTGATCACCGCCACCCGCCCGGCGCCCGGCAGCGAGCACGAGCTGTCCGCCGCCACCCGGGGCCTGCTGGCCGGTCTCGCCGGAACGGGCGCGCGCCTGATGGCCGTCGGCGGCGCGGGCAGCCTCACCCTCCCCGGCCGCGGCGGGACGGCCCTCGCCGACGACCCCGGCTTCCCCGCCGAGCTCCGGCCGATCGCCCGGGCCTGCCGCGAGCAGCTCGACCTCTACCGCGCCGCCGACCCGGACGTCGACTGGACCTACCTGAGCCCCGCCGCCCTGCTCGAACCCGGCGAGCGCACCGGCCGCTTCCGGCTCGGACGGGACGAACTGCTGGTGGACGCCGAGGGCGCCTCGGTGATCTCCATGGAGGACCTCGCCGTCGCCCTGCTCGACGAGGCCGAGCAGCCCGCGCACCGCCGCACCCGCTTCACCGCCGCCTACTGACCTGGGGCGATCCTCCGTGTCCGGGGTGTACCCAGCACCACCCCGGACACGGAACCCCGCATGATCGACCGTCAGGGCGAGCTCGGACAGGATCATTCCCGTGAACACCAACGCATCGAACACCACGGCCTCGCACCCCATCACGCCGAGCACCACCGCGCCGAACACCACCGCCTCGCACACCCCGGCGGCCGGCGCCACCGCCTCCCGCACCCGGCGCGCCGCCCTGGCCGTCGCCGCCGCCGTCCTGGCCGGCCTCGCCGTACCGGCCACCGCCAGCGCCGCCCCGGACGCCGGCCGGAACCCGGGCGACGCCGAGGTCGCCCCCGCCCGCTACACCCACCAGACCCTCGCCTGGCAGCCCTGCGCCAAGCAGCCGGCGCTGGACTGCGCCACCATGACCGCCCCGCGCGACTGGCACCACGCCGACGCCGGCGCCGACGTGACGATCGCCGTCTCCCGGCACCGCGCCGGCGACCCGGCCAAGCGCAAGGGCACGCTGCTGATGGCCGCCGGCGGCCCCGGCGCGTCGGGCCTGCTGCGCCCGGCGAACCTGGCCACGGCCGCCCCGGCCGTCGGCGCCGCGTACGACATCGTGGGCTTCGACCAGCGCGGGGTCGGCGAGAGCACCCGGGCCGTGTGCCAGACGCCGGAGGAGTTCCAGGACTTCCTGGCCGGCGACTTCCGCGACCAGTCCCCGGCGGCGATCGACCGGGTGGTCGCCAACTCCAAGAAGCTGGCCGCCAGTTGCCAGGAGCGCACGGGCGACCTGCTGCCCTACCTGAACACCGAACAGACCGCCCACGACATCGACCTGTTCCGCGGCCTGCTCGGCGAGCAGAAGCTCAGCTACTTCGGCCCCTCCTACGCCTCGATGATCGGGGCCTACTACGGGACGCTCTTCCCGCACCGGGTCGAGCGGATGATCCTGGACAGCAACATCGGCTTCGACGGCACCTGGGAGAAGTTCGAACTGGGCCAGCCGATGAGCTTCCAGCGCCGCTTCGACGAGGACTTCGTGCCGTGGCTGGCGGCCCGCGACGCCACCTACCACTGGGGCTCCACCCCCGAGGATGTGCAGGCGCACTGGGAGCAGCGGCGCGCCGCGCTGCACGACCAGCCCATCGTCGACGGCTCCCTGACGATCGGCCCGAACCAGCTGGACAACGGCGCGATCAGCGCGATCTACGAGCGGGACACCTTCCCCTTCCTCGCCCAGGCCCTGACCGCCGTCGACGACTGGCAGGGGGCCGACCCCGCGGCCAGGACGATGGCCGGGCGGCTGTTCGGCCAGTACCTCAGCCCGGAGTTCCTCGCCGAGTACTTCTCGGTGACCTGCAACGACACCCCGTGGACCAAGGACATGGACACCTGGGTCCAGCGCGGCGCGGAGAACACCGCGCGCTATCCGCTGGCGGGCGCGCGCACGCTGGCCTTCAGCGCGGTCTGCGCGGCCTGGCCGACTGCGCCCGCCCCCAAGGTCAAGGTGACCGGCGCCCACCTGCCGACGGTGCTGATGCTCAACTCGGTGCACGACCCGGCGACGTACTACGAGGCCGCGCTCGGCGCGCACCGCGCGCTGCGCGGCTCCAAGCTGGTGACCGTCACCGGGAGCGGCGACCACGGCCAGTACCCCACCGCCAACTCCTGCGTCACCGACGTCGTCGAGAGCTACCTGCTGGGCGGCCGCGCCCCCGAGCGCGACCTCGTCTGCCCCACCCCGCAGGCGGGTTGAGTGCCCGGCCGCTCGACCGCGGCCGTCGGGGCGCGCGTCGGGTGAGGCACGGCGGGGCGCCGACCGTCACGGGTCGACGCCCCGCCGTGCCGGCGCCCCTCGGGGCGCGTTCGTCCAGCAGGCGGCCCGCGACTGGCCGAAAGACTGCGAAAGCCCGAGCGGGCGGCCGCTGTTGTGCCTCACGTCCCCCGGCTCCGGGGAATACTCCCATGGCCGTAGTCGCCATACACAGGAGCGAGCCCATGGTGAAGGTCGTCGAGACCACGGATACCCAGATCACCGCCGCAGTGGCCGAGCAGGCGCAGCAGGCCGGCCTCGGCCTGCTGCGCCAGTGCTTCCTGGTGCTGACGAAGACACGGCTGTTCGGCAAGCCGCGCGAGGAGGAGAAGCTCCGGGTCTACCACTTCGACCACGGCCTGGTGCACGAGGGCGGGGGCCTGGAGCTCACGGTCTTCCGCTGGGACGAGGTCTCGACCGTGATGCAGGCGACCGTCGCCCACTACTCGCACAACATCTACACCGAAACGGACTTCTCCTACCGGTTCATCCGGGACGACGGGGAGACGTTCACGATCGACGGCAAGTACCGCGACCCCCGGCGCGCCAAGCTCAGCGGCGGGGACAGGGGCACCCAGCTGGGCAGGTGGGCGGAACTGGGCGAGGTCGCCGCGCACTACGTCGCGGCCACCCAGCTGTCCGGGGCCCGGGCCTCGCTGGCGGACGGAGGGGAACTGGCCTTCGGCGACCTGCTGGTCAGCTCGGCCGGTCTGCGCACGGTGAAGCGCGGTCTGGTGCCCTGGTCCGACATCAAGTCGATCAGCGTGGTCAACGGCTACCTGGTGGTCAAGAAGGACGGCAAGTTCCTCTCGCTGTCGAACACCGCGGTCAGCCGGATCCCGAACTACGCGCTCTTCATGATGCTGCTGGGCCGTTCCGGCTGACGCACGGCCGGCCCGGACAGGCCCTGGATCGCCGTCAGGACCGCGAGTCGCTCGCCGCACGCCCCAGCCGCGACCGGAGCCAGGCGAAGGCGGCGGCGAGCCCGGCGAAGCCCCCGACGGCGAGCTTGATGCCGGCCTTGGCGACGATCCAGCCGACCCAGGGGACGCTCCAGCCCAGCCAGTGGAAGACGGCCAGCAGGACGGCGGCGCCGCAGAGGGCGGCGAGCACCGTCACGGCCACGGCGGCGGCCCGCGAGAGCTCTCGCGGGCCGTCGTCCGTCGCGTCCTGCGCCTGGTCGCCCGTCAGCTGCTTCGTGTCCCCATCACCCATGGGGATCATCCTACGGATTCCTCACCGGCGGGCGCGATGGGTGTCGCCGAGGTGCTCGCCGGTCTCGTCGTCGGGAAAGCTGACGGCGAGGGTGACGCGGTACTCGTCCACGTCCTCGCGGTGCCCCGGCACCCGGGCCCAGGCGAGCGAGTGCACCTCGGCCCCGGGGGCCTGCCGGCACCAGGCGGCGGCCTCCTCCAGTACGCGGGCGGCCGAACGCCCGGTGCACACCACCGCGGTGTACGCGGCGACGGCGAGGTCCCCACCGCTGCGGGCGACCCGCGAGACCGCCCGGACGGCGGCCGCGGCCTGGGTCAGGTCGCGGGCCAGGTCGTCGACCGCCCGAGGGGGGGCCGGAAGGACGACCGCTCCCTCGGCGACGGTCTCGGGCAGGTTCGCGCTCACAGTCCGGGCCTCCATCCGCATGGTCACGGGGCACAGCATGCCGGGCGGAGATTCCTGGCATGCCCTTTTCACCAGAACGTCACCCGTCCAGGGGCGAGTTGGGGCCGCCCCCTGGTGTCCGCACGCCCGCCCTGGTAGGGAAGCGCCCGCCCGGCGGCGGACATCCACGCAGGTCAGGAGGGTCGGAGGCGGGCGCCGCCGGGGAGCCCGGAACGACGCGCACGCACCACCCCCGCGCCCCGGACCGCCGGTCCGGGCCCCTGCACGCCCGGCCCACCACCGGCACGCCCTCGGTCAACTCCCTTGGCAGGAAAGGGAGATAACGTCGAAGCTCGACCCGCACAGCCCTCCGGTGCCGCCACCGGGCCCGCGGACGGAACCCGTGGCGGACGCGCACGCACCCCAACTCCCTTACCCGGCCGGGCCGTCGGCCAGCCTGGCCGCGACGCGGATCGAGTCCCGGCCCGAGCCCGAGCGGGCATTCCCCCACCCCTGCTGACCTGCGGTATTCGATGTCGGCGCCGGGCCGCGGCAACCTCCGGCCACCCCTGTCGCGTCAGACCGTCGTGATACTAATCGTTGCGACGGCGGGAGCCGCCGTCCGGCGGCAGGCACGATGACGACGGTTCATCCGTTCCGGCAGGGTCGGGACGGCTACGGGGAGGGGCACGGTATGACGGCGAGGTTCGGCAAGGTGCAGGGCGGGCGCGGGCTGCGGCTCGGCAAGCGGGTCACGGGGACGGCTGCGGCCTTCACCGCACTCGCCGCACTGACGGGCTCCCAGGTGACGGGCTTCGGGCTCGCCCCGGTCGCGGCCGCCGACGCCGTGACGTCGCCGGACGCCTCCGCCTCCCAGCCCGGCGGCAGCCCGACCGGCGGCGCCGGCAGCGCCTTCGGCACCGGCGTCCCGGCCGACGGCGGCGGCACCGTCCAACTGCCGCAGCCGCCCGGCACGGTGCCCGGCGCGCCCGCCGCCGGCCCCTTCGCCGCCACCGGCCCGGCCCTGCCCGCGACCGTGCTCGCCGCCTACCGCCAGGCCGAGGCCTCGGCCGCACAGCGCTCGCCCGGCTGCCACCTGCCGTGGCAACTGCTGGCCGCGATCGGCCAGGTCGAATCCGGCCAGGCCAACGGCGGCCAGGTGGACGCGACGGGGACGACCCTCACCCCGATCCTCGGTCCGGCGCTGGACGGCAACGGCTTCGCCGCGATACCCGACAGCGACGGCGGGCGCTACGACGGCGACGCGCGCTGGGACCGCGCCGTCGGGCCGATGCAGTTCATCCCCTCCACCTGGGCGACCTGGGGCACGGACGCCAACGGCGACGGCAAGGCCGACCCGAACAACATCTTCGACGCCGCCGAGAGCGCCGCCCGCTACCTGTGCGCGGGCGGGCGCGACCTCGCCGACCCGGCGCAGCTCGACCGGGCGATCCTCAGCTACAACAACTCGGGCGAGTACCTGCGGACGGTCCGCAACTGGATGGCGCACTACGGCAGCGGCAGCGTCACCACCGTGCCGAACCGCCCGGCCTCCTCGACCCCGCCGGCCTCGTTGCCCTCCCCGCTCCTGCCGCTCGCGCCGCTGCTGCCGCCGACCGGGACGACTCCTGGCGCCACCCCCGGGACGCCGAGCGCCCCCGGGACCACCCCGCCCCCGGGCGGGCAGCCCTCGCCGAGCGCACAGCCGACCTCGCCGGCCCCGACGCCGTCCTCCTCCGCGCAGCCGACGACGGACCCGAGCACCACCCCGACGGGCACGCCCGGCACCACACCGCCGTCGACCGCGCCGGCCACGCCGTCCGGCACGCCGTCGACCACTCCGTCGGGCACCCCGTCCTCGACGGCCACCCCGACCGGCACGCCGTCCGGCACCCCCACCACGACGCCGACCACGACGCCGACCGGAACGCCCACCGACTGCCCGAGCCCGACGGCCACGACCACCCCGACGGGCAGCCCGTCCCCGACGGCCACCCCGACCGGCACGCCGTCCGGCACCCCGGCCGCCCCCGGGTGCGCCACGGCGACGCCGACCCCCGGCGGCACTCCCACCCCGGGCGGCACCCCCTCCTCCGCCGCCCCGAGCACGACCCCCAGCGCAGGCCTCTCCCCCTCGGCCGCCCCGCCGACCCGCTGACACCGCCCCATCCGCCGACGGCCCGCACCCCTGGTGCGGGCCTTCCGCGTTCCCCACCCCGCCGCACCAAGCTCCCGAGACCGAGCTCGAGACCGAGAGCTGGACCGAGACCTACGCCGGATCCGACCCGGCCCCGGCCCTGGGCAGCGCCCCCGGACCCAGCGTCGCCCGGTGCACCCGCCACCGCGCGAGCATCCCGTGCAGTTCGTCCACCATGAACGCGAAGAAGGCCGCGCTCTCCGCCAGCCGCTCCCCCGCGACGGTGCCCGCGCCGACGGTGGCCTCGCCCTCCCTGAGCACCCGCACCCAGCGCAGCAGGTACTCGTCGCGCCGGGTCAGCGACTCGAACCAGACGTCGTTCAGCACCCGGTAGCGGTCGCGCCGCGAGCCCGGCTCGCGCTCCTTGGCGGCCAGGCCGATCTGGGTGAGGTAACGCATCCCGCCGGACACCGCGGCCGGGCTGATCCGCAGCCGTTCGGAGAGCTCGGCGGAGGTCAGGACGCCGCTCTCCTCGGCCATCAGGCAGGAGAAGAGCCGGGCCGGCATCCGGCCCATGCCCGCGGCCACCAGCTCGGCCGCGAACCGTTCGACGAAGTCCGACACCGCCTGCTCGTCGCGCTCCTTCTCCGCTTCCCGCTCCACCACGCGCGCCTTCCCCTCTCCGGTGATCAACAACTCGACTGAACTTTAACGCCTTCCCAATATTCACGTTTTTCTGAAACTACGGTAGCTTCAGCAGCATGACGAAGGCAATCGCTCTGACCGGCCTCCGCAAGACCTTCGGCCGGACCACCGCGCTGGACGGCCTCGACCTCACCGTCGAGACCGGCGAGGTGCACGGATTCCTGGGGCCCAACGGCGCCGGGAAGTCCACCGCCATCCGGGTGCTCCTCGGTCTGCTGCGCGCCGACGGCGGCAGCGCCCGGCTGCTCGGCAAGGACCCCTGGCACGACGCCGTCGAACTGCACCGCCGCCTCGCCTACGTCCCCGGCGACGTCGAACTGTGGCCCAACCTCACCGGCGGCGAGGCCATCGACCTGCTCTCCCGGCTGCGCGGCCGGCTCGACCGCCGCCGCCGCGACGAGCTGATCGAGCGCTTCGACCTCGACCCCACCAAGAAGGGCCGCAGCTACTCCAAGGGCAACCGGCAGAAGGTCGCCATCGTCGCCGCGCTCGCCTCCGACGCCGAACTGCTGCTGCTCGACGAGCCGACCTCCGGCCTCGACCCGCTGATGGAGGTGGTCTTCCAGGACGTCGTCCTCCAGGCCCGGCGGCAGGGGCGGACCGTCCTGCTGTCCAGCCACATCCTGGACGAGGTGGAGAAGCTCGGCGACCGGGTCAGCATCATCCGCCACGGCCGGGTGGTGCAGACCGGCAGCCTCGGCGAACTGCGCCACCTCACCCGCACCACGGTCGAGGCCGAGACCCACCGCCCCGTCACCGGGCTGGAGACGCTGGAGGGCGTGCACGCCGTCCGCACCGAGGGCGCCCGGGTGCGCTTCGCCGTGGACGGCGCCCACCTCGACGCCGCCGTCCGCCGCCTCGGCGAGGCCGGGCTGCGCAGCCTGGTCAGCCACCCGCCCACGCTGGAGGAGCTGATGCTGCGCCACTACGGCGACGAGCTGGCCGCCAACGGGCACCCGGTCGACGGCGAGGCCGCCCGATGACCGCCACCACCACCGCGACCAGCGCGCCCGCCACGGCCCCGCGCCCGCCCCGCCCGCGCACCACCCTGGCCGGCACCGCCACGCTGCTCCGCTTCGCCCTGCGCCGTGACCGGCTCCGCCTCCCCGCCTGGGTGCTCGGCCTCGGCCTGCTCACCCTCGCCAGCGCCAACAGCGTGCACACCCTCTACCCGACCGCCGCCGACCGCGCCTCGATCGCCCACGCCTCCGCCGGCCCGGCCGTCCTCGCCATGACCGGCCCCGGGCACTACCTGGCCGACTACACCTGGGGCGCCATGCTCGGCCACCGGCTGCTCGGCCTGCTGGCGGTGCTGGCCGGGCTGATGAGCGTGCTGACCGTCACCCGGCACACCCGGGCCGAGGAGGAGAGCGGGCGGGCCGAGCTGGTCCGCTCCGCCGCCGTCGGCCGGCACGCCCAGCTCGCGGCCGCCCTCGGCGCCGCAGCCGTCGCCGACCTCGCGCTCGGCCTGCTGCTCGCCGCCGGGCTGCCCGCCCTCGGCGTCCCCGGGCTCGACACCGGCGGCGCGCTGCTGTTCGGGGCCGCGACCACCGCCGCCGGACTGCTGTTCGCGGCGGTCGCCGCCGTCGCCGTCCAGGTCACCGCGCACGCCCGGACGGCCTCCGGGCTGGCCCTCGCGGTGCTCGGCACCGCCTACGCGGTGCGCGCCGCCGGGGACGCCGGGTCGAACGGGCTCTCCTGGGCCTCCCCGATCGGCTGGCTCCAGCGCAGCTACCCCTTCGTGGACGACCGCTGGTGGCCGCTGCTGCCCGCGCTCGCCCTGGCCGCCGTCACCGGGGCGGCCGGCTTCGCACTGAGCACCCGACGGGACGTGGGCGCCGGGCTGCGCGCCGCCCGCCCGGGGCCGCCCACCGCCCGCCCCGCCCTCGGCACCCCGCTCGGCCTCGCCCTGCGCCTGCACCGCGGCCTGCTGGGCGGCTTCGCGGTCGCGCTGCTGCTGCTCGGCGCGATGTACGGGTCACTGCTGGGCGGCGCCGACGCGATGGTCAAGGACGTCGACCAGCTGAAGGAGGCCCTCGCCCGGCTCGGCGGCCGCTCGCTCACCGACTCCTTCGCCGCGATGACCCTGCTGGTGGTGGCGGTGGTCGGCGCGGTCTACGCGGTGCTGGCGACGCTGCGCCCGCGCGCCGAGGAGAGCGCCGGGCGGGCCGAGCCGGTGCTGGCCACCGGGGTGTCCCGGTCCGGTTGGCTGGGCGGGCACCTGGCGGCGGCGCTGCTGGGCTCGACCGCGGTGCTGCTCGCGGCGGGGGTGGGCTTCGGCCTGGCCGGGGCGTTGTCCACCGGTGACGCCGGCGCGTTCCCGCGACTGGTCGGCGCGGCCCTGGCGTTCGCGCCCGCCCAGTGGGTGACGGTGGGGTTCGCCGCCGCCGTGTACGGCTGGCTGCCCCGGGCGACGCAGCTGGCCTGGCTGGTGCCGGCGAACGCGTTCGTGATCGGGTACCTGGGCCCGCTGCTGAAGCTCCCGGCGGGCCTGGACCGGCTCTCCCCGTTCGGGCAGGTGCCCCGGCTCCCGGCGGCCGCCATGGACTGGACGCCGCTCGCGGCGCTCACCCTGGTCGCGGCCGCCCTGATCGCCCTGGCGCTGGCCGGGTTCCGGCGCCGCGACCTCGAAACGCGCTGACTCCCGGGCTGCGGCGGGGGAAGCGGACGGGGCCGGCCACGGCGGGCCGGCCCCTGGCCGGGTCACAGGTGCTTGACCAGCTCCGGCATCAGGTCCTGGAAGGTCCGCCCGCTGGCCGGCTGCCCGATCGCGGTCATCTGCCAACCGGCGGGCGTGCGCTGCACCTTGGCCATGATCTGCGCGGTGTACGGGCCGCCCCCGGTGAGCGTGTACCGGGCCAGCTCGGCGCCCGTCTGCTCGTCGACCAGCCGACAGAAGGCCGCCTCGACCTCCTGGAAGGTCTGGCCGGTGAAGGAGTTGACGGTGAAGAGGATCTGGTCGACCTCGGCGGCCATCTTGGTCAGGTCGACGGTGATCGACTCGTCGTCGGTCGCGTCGCCCGCGCCGCCGACCAGGTTGTCGCCGCTGTGCCGGACGGAACCGTCATTGCTGTTGAGGTGCTGGAAGAAGACCACGTCCACCGGCCGCCCCTGGGAGAACAGCACCGCCGAGGCGTCCAGGTCGATCTCCCGACCGGCGGCCAGCAGCTTGGCGAAGAAGCCCTTGGGCTGCGCGGCCTTCCAGCCCAGGCCCATCCGGACCACACTCAGCTGACCGCCGCCCGGCTTCTCCAGGCTGATCTTCTGCCCCTTGGCCAGCGAAACGCTCATCGTGCCCTCCTCGTCCCTGCCGCCGCTCCGTGCCGTGAATCTACAGCACTGTCGAACATCTATGATCATCCGACCGGCGCGCTCCCAGCACCCCTACCCCGCACTCCCCCCGCCGTCACCACCGGGGGCGGTCTGCACACTGTCAAGCGCCCCGGGGAGGAGCTTGCGCGGGGCGGCGCGCAATCCGGCTCGGTCAACCTGGCAACCGGCGATCCGACGTCTGGCGTAGCCGCGAACAGGGCCCGAACAGGCGGGCGGCCCGCGGACTAGGGTCGGCTCGGAGGCGCCGCCGACCGGGAGAACGGCCGCCGACGCACCGAGCGTTCCGCGCACGTTCCCGTGATCCGCCAACCCACGCTGGGGGGACCACCATGTCCGAGCACGAAGGAACACCGCCCGCACCCGCCACCGCCGCCACCTCTTCGCGCCTCGGCCGCCGCCGCCTGCTGCGGGCCGGCCTGGGCACCGGCGGCGCGCTCGCCACCGTCCGCCTGCTGCCCGGCGGCCAGGCCTGGGCCGCCGCCCCGGAGCCCGCGCCCGCGCCCGTACCGGAGTCCGTGCCCGCACCCGCCACCCTCCCCGGCGGCGGCGCCGCCACGGCGCAACCCTGGCCGGACTGGGCCCGGTTCGCCCGCGTCGGCGACGGCACCTTCAACGAGCCCGCCGACATGCAGAGCGCCGTCGACGCCCTCAGGGCGCAGAACGTCAGCGTCATCGAACTCGACACCCTGCTCTCCAACTGGCTCACCGACGCCGAGTTCGCGGCCCACATGGCCGAGGTGAAGACCTTCACCGGCCTGGCGCACGCCGCCGGCCTCAAGGTCGTCATGTACTACCCCTCCCTGGAGCTGATCTCCCCCGGCGGCGAGAAGGGCCGCTCGTTCTACAAGAACGACCAGGGCGGCGCCTGGGTCCAGCGCGACCTCGCCGGAAAGCCCAACGTGTTCTACGGCAGCGTGGTGGTCTGGGTCGACCCGGGCGACGAGAGCGTCTGGCTCAGCCCCAACTCGCCCTGGCGGGACTACTACCTCAAGCGGATCAAGGGCGTGGCCGCCACCGGTGTGGACGGCATCTGGCCGGACGTCCCGATCTACTTCGACGGCGTGCTCTCCTGGTGCGACGCCTCCACCTGGGGCGCGGCCGCCTTCAAGGCCGACAGCGGCCTCGCCCTGCCCAAGGCCGCCGACTTCGCCGACCCGGTGTTCCGCCGCTACCTCGAATGGCGCCACCGCAACCTGCTCCAGTTCCAGCTCGACATCGCCGCCGCCGGACGCGCGGTCAACCCCGACCTGGTCACCTTCGTCGAGACCGTCTCGATGGACTACCGCTACGCCACCTCGATCGGCCTGGACGGCGGCTACCTGCGCCAGGCCGAGGGCGCCGTCAGCCAGGTCTGGGAGGTGGACATCCTCGGCAACTACGACGGCATGCGGCACGCCACCGCCTCCGACTGGGTCTGTCTCATCTCGATGTACAAGTACGCGCGCGGCGCCAGCGGCACCAAGCCCGCCTGGGCGTTCTCCTACGGCTGGCAGGCCGACGACGCCTCGCTGGTGATGTCCCAGCTGATCGCGGCCGGCTGCAACCCCTACGAGGTGAAGACGCCGTACAAGAACGACACCGTGGACGCGGCGATGCGTGCCCGGATGTACCGCTTCGTCCAGACCAACCAGGAGCGGCTCTACAACGCCGCCTCGGCCGCCCAGGTCGGCGTCTACCACTCCAGCCCGTCCCGGGACTACGTCAGCCCGGGCGCGGGCATCGGGATGTACGTCAACGCGACCGCGCCGGCCGGGATCAGCGACTGGTGGGGCGGCGACGACCCGGAGCAGAGCTGCGCCTCCGTCCCCTGGCTGGGCGAGTTCCGGGGCGCGGTGAAGGCGCTGGTGTACGCGCACATCCCGTTCGACACGGTGCCCAGCCCCGGCCTGGCCGCCGCCGACCTGGCCCGGTTCAAGGTGCTGCTGCTGCCCGACCTCCAGGCTGTCTCGGACGCCGAGGCGGCCGTGCTGCGGGGGTTCGTCGCGGCCGGCGGGACGATCGTGATCACCGGCCCGGCTCCCACCGCGCTCGACGAACTGGGCGGCCAGCGCGCCGAGTTCGCGCTCTCCGACGTGCTCGGGCTGCGCCGGGGCAGCCCGCTGCCGGCCGGCAAGCAGAACCCCTACGGCAGCGGCACCTGCTGGTACGTCCGCAACCGGGCCGGACTCAGCTACCTCACCAAGACCGACCAGGCCTCGGCCGACCAACTGCTCGCCCCCGTCCGCCAGTCCGCACCGCCCGCCGTCACCCTGGCCGGGGACCCCCGGATCTTCCTGGACGCGCGGCGGCTCGGCAACGACGCCGTCGTCCACCTGGTGAACTTCACCAACTTCGGCGACACCCCGGCGGCCTTCCGCACCACGCCCGCCAACTGCGCGCTCTCTTACGCCCTCCCGGTCGGCGCCGCCGTCACGGCCGTCACCGTCGCCACCCCGGACGGCACCGACCCGACGCCCAAGCCCGTCCCGTACACCGTCACGGGAGCGACGGTCAGCGTGCCGCTGACCGTCGTGCAGTACTCGGTGGTGACGGTGACGGTGAGCTAGAGCGCGGGCGCGGGGATGCGCCAGAGGGCGGCGGGGTTGGCCTCGCCGCCCGGGGCGGACTCGAAGGCGATCCACTTCCCGTCCGGGGACCAGCTCGGCGCGCCGTCGTACGAGCCGTCGTCGCCGGTCACCCGGACGGGGCGTCCGCCGTCGGCCGCGACCACGAAGACCTGGGCGTTCGGCAGGTTGCCGAGGTTGGAGGAGAACACCAGGTACCGGCCGTCCGGGGACCAGGTGGGATCAGTGTGCTCGCCCGGCACGTCGGTGACCTGGCGCAGGCCGGTGCCGTCCGCGCCGACCGTCCACAGCGCCCAGTTCTCGCCGCCGGCGGCGCGCCGCTGGAAGACGATCCGGTCGCCCCGGGGCGACCAGTTCGGCTGCCGGTTGTCGGTGCCGGTGCCCTTGCCGTCGACCAGCCGGAGGGGGGCGCCGCCGTCGCGGCGGACCTTCCAGAGCGAGTCCTGTTCGGCGTCGTCGCCGTGCACGGCGGCGTGTTCCGGCTCCCAGCTCTGCTGGAAGACGATCCACGCGCCGTCCGGGGAGAAGCTCGGCTCGCTGTAGCCGCTGCCGTCCTCGTGCCGGGTGACCCGCTCGGGGCTGCCGCCGGGCGTCATCAGCCAGACCTCGTCGTGGCCGGACTCCCGGTCGGTGGCGAAGGTGAAGGCGCCGGTGGCGGCGTTCCAGCTGGTGCCCGGGAGGTTGACGGCGGCCTTGTCGGGATCCTCCAGGACCTTCTGCGGCGCGCGGGCGCCGTCCAGCGGCAGCACCCCGAGGGCGGCGGCGCCCTTGTTGTAGCCCTCGCTGAACTCGGTCAGCAGCACCGAGCGGCCGTCCGGGGCGAAGGCGGGGTTCTGGGCGCTGCGGCCACCCTCGGCCCGGTAGAGCAGCTCGGCGCCGTCGGCCCGGCGCTCGCCCCCGGTCGGCGGCGCGCCGCCGGCCCGGGTCGGCCGGGGCTGCGGCCCGTCCTCGGAGCCGGATTCGGCGCAGCCGGACAGCAGCAGCATTGTGACGGCCGCGGCGGCGAAGAACGTGCGAGTCCTCATGACCCACAAGCTAGTTGACGCTTCGTCACATCGCGTACGCCCGCAGGCGGATCAGGCGTCGCCGTCCAGCAGGTGCTGGCGGACCTCCTGGAAGGTCCAGGCTCCGCCGGCCGGGCGGGCGAACACCCAGACCAGGTCGAAGCGGTCCGGCCAGGTGGCGGGTGCGCCGCTGCCGGCGGCGCCGAGCGCCTCGACGATCCGCGGGATCCCCGAGTGCTCCCAGCAGATCAGTACCGGCTGGGGCCCGGCCAGGGCGGCGCCGGCCAGGGCGGTCTCCTGGGACTCGGCGTACCCGGTGTCGACGGTCAGCCCGAGCTTGGCGGCGAGCGGGGTGACGGTCTGCCGCATCCGGTGCGCCCCCGCCAGTGGGCCCTGGTCGGCGGCGGCGAGGATCCGGGCGGGGGTGCGCAGGCCGGGCGCGGGCGGGGCGAACAAGGTGGGCAGCGCCCGGGCGCGGGACCAGCCGCGCTCGGTGAGGGACTTGCCGTCGTGGCCGCCGTTCTCGTCCAGTCCCGGGTGGCCGCCGTCCGGCTTCTCGCCGTGCCGGATGATCATCACCAGGGCCTCGCCGCCCGCGTCGCTCG
Organism: Kitasatospora sp. NPDC088160; assembly: GCF_044741445.1. Taxonomy (NCBI): domain Bacteria; kingdom Bacillati; phylum Actinomycetota; class Actinomycetes; order Kitasatosporales; family Streptomycetaceae; genus Kitasatospora; species Kitasatospora sp. NPDC088160. Next base: position 203,464 of record NZ_JBIUSS010000003.1, read on the forward strand.
CCCTGGCCGCGCCGGCCTCCTTGCCCGCCTTCTTGCCGGCCTTGCCGGAGGAGGCCGAGCAACCCGCCAGCAGCACCGGAGCGGCGATCGCCAGGCCGGTGAGCAGGGTGCGCCGGGTCGGCCGCGCCGCCACTCGGTGCTCCATCTCTCGGCCCCCCGTCACCTGGTCCCCCGCCACTCGGTGCCCCGTCACTCGGTCCCCCGTCACTCGGCACCCCGCTCCAGGCGCACCAGCGCGTCGACCGCGACGCCGTCGCCCTCGCCCTTGTGCCCGGGCTCCGGGCCGACCGTCCGGTGCACCCGTTCGGCCCGGACGGTGCGCAGGCCGCGGTCCGCGAGGTCGGCGAGGACGTCCTCCGGGGTGAACAGCACGGCCGGGTCCTGCGGGCCGCCGACGCCCTCGGTGAGGTTGCTCAGGTCGTGCCCGACCACCAGCAGGGTGCCGCCGGGAGCGAGCGCGGCGGCGGCGCGGCGCAGCGCGGCCCGCCGGTCCCGGGCGGGGACCTGGAGGTAGGCGACCAGGATCAGGTCGTAGCCGGCGGCGGGGGCCTCGAAGGTGCGGGCGTCGCCGTGCCGCCAGGTGAGCCGGTCGGCGACCTCGTCGGGCAGGTCGGCGGTGAGCCGCTCGGCACGTTCCAGGGCGACGGCGGAGTAGTCCAGCCCGGTGACCTCCCAGCCCCGGCCGGCCAGCCAGATGGCGTTGCGGCCTTCGCCGGCGGCCAGGTCGAGGGCGTGGCCGGGGACGTGGGCCGGGGTGAGGCCGGTCAGTTCGCGGACCACCCAGCGGTTGGGCTCGGCGCCCCACACCAGCTCGGTCGCGGCGTAGCGGTCGTCCCAGTCCTGGCTGTCCATCGCGAGTCCTCCGTTCGGCGGGCCTGCTCCGCAGCGGTCAACCTACCGGGCCCGGGCGTCGGCGGCCCGGAACGGTCCAGCGGGCGGACACCCTTGACGGCGAATATTGGTCCAGTCCAATCTGTGATGTCGTGACGCGAGCGGGTCAGCCGACCCGCCGCGCCCGCCGTCCGTACGTCGGCACGCTCCACCTGCCCGCGCGCCCCCACAGCGCCCGGGCGGCTCCCCCGGCCCACCCCGGGCCACGCACCGCCGGAAACCCCCACACATCCGGAGGACAACCGCATGCACGACCGCGTCATGCCCGCACGGCCCGCCCAGGCCGCCGGGCACCGGACCGCCCCGCGCAGACGGGCCATGGCCCTGGCCCTCGCCGCCACGCTCAGCACCAGCGGCGCCGCCCTCGCCCTGACCCTCAGCCCCGCCTCGGCCGCCCCGGTGAACCTGCTGGCCAACGGCGACTTCGAGGCCGGCACCCTGACCGGCTGGACCTGCGCCAACGGCTCCGTCGTCACCACCCCGGTGCACGGCGGGAGTTACGCGCTCAGCGGCGCGGCCTCGGCCTCCGACACCGCGCAGTGCCAGCAGACCGTCACCGTCCAGCCGAACACCACGTACACCCTGTCCGGCTTCGTCCAGGGCAGCTACGTCTACCTCGGCGCCACCGGGACGGGCGTCAACTCCTCGGTCTGGACACCCGGCGGCACCGGCTGGAACCAGCTGAGCACCACCTTCACCACCAGCGCCACCACCACCTCGGTGACGGTCTTCACCCACGGCTGGTACGGCACCGGCGCCTACTACGCCGACGACCTCAGCCTGACCGGCCCGGCCGGGCCCACCTCCACCGGCAGCCCGACCGCGAGCGGCAGCCCGACGGCCTCCACCAGCCCGACCGCGTCCAGCAGTCCGACCGCGTCCGGCAGCCCCACCGCGAGCGGCAGTCCGACGGCCAGCGGCAGCCCCACCGGATCCGGCAGCCCGACCGCGACGGCCACCGCCAGCGGCCCGGCCGGGGACGGCAAGGTCACCACGCCCACCGGCGTCGCCGTCACCAAGGTCACCGCGGGCGCCGTGGTGCTCACCTGGCAGCCCTCCACCCTGACCACCGGCGACGGCCCGATCGCCTACAAGGTGTGGTCCAACGGCCAGCTGGTCGCCACCTCGATGGGCACCTCCGTCGCCGTCAGCTCGCTGCTGCCCGGCAAGGCGTACACCTTCAGCGTCCAGGGTTACTCCGGCTCCCACGCCTCCGCCCAGTCCGCCGCGGTGAGCACCACGACGGCCGCCGCCCCCGCGCAACAGCCCGTCCGCTCGGCCTACTTCGACCAGTGGGGCGTCTACGAGAACGCGTACTACCCGAAGAACGTCGACACCAGCGGCGCCGCGGGCAAGCTGGACGTCATCCACTACGCGTTCGCCAACATCGACCCCACCAAGCTCACCTGCTTCCAGGCGGTGAAGGCCTCCGACTCGACCAACGAGAACAACCCCAACGCCGGTGACGGCGCGGGCGACGCCTACGCCGACTACCAGTCCGACTACAACTCCGGCACCAGCGTGGACGGCAGCAGCGACACCTGGGAGCAGCCGCTCAAGGGCAACTTCAACCAGCTGCGCCAGCTCAAGGCCAAGTACCCGAACCTGCGGTTCACCATCTCGATCGGCGGCTGGACGTACTCCAAGTACTTCTCCGACGCGGCCGCCACCGACGCCTCCCGGAAGACCTTCGTCTCCTCCTGTGTCGACATGTTCCTCAAGGGGAACCTGCCGACCGGCGTCGCGGGCGACGCCTCCGGCGGCGCGGCCACGGCGGCCGGCATCTTCGACGGCGTCGACCTCGACTGGGAGTACCCGGGCTCGGCCGGCGGCCACACCGGCAACCACTACTCCCCCGCCGACAAGCAGAACTTCACCCTCCTGCTCAAGGAGTTCCGCACCCAGCTGGACGCGATCGGCTCCGCCCAGGGCAAGCGCTACCTGCTGTCCGCCGCCCTGCCCAGCGGCCAGGACAAGATCGCCCAGCTGGAGACCGACAAGATCGGCAACTACCTCGACTACGCCGACGTCATGTCCTACGACATGCACGGCGCCTGGGACGCCAAGGGCCCGACCAACCACCAGGACCCGCTGCACGACAGCCCGGCCGACCCGACCACGCCGATCACCCCCGGCACCCGCAAGTACAACGTCGACACCATGCTCGCCGCGTACACCACCGGCCTGCCCGAGTACGGCATCCCCGGCGGCTTCCCGGCCAACAAGCTGGTGCTCGGCATCCCGTTCTACTGGCGCGGCTGGACGGGTGTCCCGGCCGGCTCCAACTACGGCCTGTACCAGAGCGCGACCGGCCCGACGGCCGCCAAGCCGCTGAGCCAGGAGGCCGGACTGGCCGCCTGGAAGGAGCTCAACCCGACCGCCGCCACCACCCACTGGGATCCGGTCACCGAGAGCAGCTGGGTCTACGACGGCACCAACTTCTGGACCGGCGACACCCCGCAGGCCATCCAGGCGCGCGGGGCCTACACCAAGAGCAAGGGCCTCGGCGGCCTGTTCGCCTTCTCCCTGGAGAACGACGACGCCTCCGGCACGCTGCTCAACTCCATGGACGGCAGCCTGCGCTGACGTCCGGCACGCCGGTGGGCCCGCGCGGATCTCCGCGCGGGCCCACCCGCTTCGGCGAGGTTCGGCGGGCCCTGCTCAGCCCTTGAGCCCGAGGGAGGGGAACAGGTCGACGAACGGCTGGGTGGTCACCGAGACGCTCCGGCCGAACGGATCGTCGAAGTCCCAGATCATGAACAGCAGGAACGCGATCAGCGCGCTGAAGCAGCCCGCCAGGATCAACTCCCTCGGCGTGCGCCGGATCTGCAGCGCGAACAGCATGCCGACGGTCACCACGGCACCGGTGATCAGGCCGAACCAGACGACCCCGGGCATGGTCGGCCCGGCGTTCTGCCCGCGCGAGTTGCGGGCGTCGTCGGCCTGGCTGATCCGGTCCATGATCGGCTGGTAGGACTGCGACTCCAGCTCGGAGGCCGGCGGCCGGGTGGCGACGTCCACCCGCAGCTTGTCCAGCAGTTCGGTGCCCTTGTCGGAGATCTCGCCGTTCTTGCGCATGTAGTCCCACTCGACCTTCACCACGTACGAGACGTAGGCGTCCACGTCGGCCCGGACCTGGTCGCGGAACTCGGCCGGGTAGACCACCGCCCGGTCGCTCACCTCCTGCAACGACTGCGCCTCCCGGAACAGGTCGTCCTGGGCGGCGCCGCGCGCCTCCCAGACACCCGCGAGGGCGAGGCCGAGGACGATCGCGTAGACCACGCCGATCATCATCGTGATGTAGTCGATGACGTCCGGGGTCTCGTCGACGTTCTTCTCGGTGCCCACCCGGCGGTGCCGCAGCACCACCACCGCCACCACGACGGCACAGGCCGCCGCCATCGCGATGGCCAATGCCAACCATTCGGACATGGGAACTCCCTTCTCTGGCTCGGCTTGTGACGGAACAAAGGATCGAGGCCGGCCCCGGGCCAGGCAGGTCGGGCTCCAGGGCCGGACCGGGGGCCGGGGCGGGCCGCCTCGGTGGGGCGGTCAGGACCGCCCGGAACGGCCGCGGCCGCGTCCACGGCCCGGGCGCAGGGCCGCCGCCGCCAGGATGGCGGGCACGGTGACCAGCAGCATGGTGGTCGTCGCCGGGGCGTTGTGGTGGTGCTGCGGCGGGACCGGCGGCTGCGCCGCCCGCACGTGGTACACGGGCTGCGCCGCCGGGGTCGGCCACAGCGGGCTCGGGCGCACCGGGCTCGGCGCGTCCGGGCTGGGGGCCACCGGGTCCGGTGGGGGCGCCGGTGCTGCCGGGGCCGGCGCCGGGGGTGCGGGCGGGTTCGGCGCGGGTGCCGCCGGCGGCGGGGTGGGCCCAGGTGTCCTGCTGGGAGCCGGCGTTGTCGGCGCGGGGGTCGGCGACTGCGTGGGGACGGGTGCCGGAGTCGGACTGGGCTTCGACGTCGGCGAAGGCGTCGGCGTGGCACTCGGCGTCGGGGTCGCCGTCGGGCTGGGCGTGCGGGTGGGGCTCGACGTCGGGGTCGGCGTCGGCGTGGGGCTCGGGCAGGGGTGCGGGTGGTGATGGTGGTGGTGCCACCAGTCCCCGTGCCACCAGTCCCCGTCGTGGCCCCCGTACCCGCCGTGCTCGTCGTCCGGGCGGCCGGGCTGCCCACGGACCCCCGTGGTGTCCGAGGGCCGTGGTGAGGCCGGTCCGGGCACGGCCTTCGGCGTGCGGCAAGGGTGGTGCCGGTGCGGGAGCCCGGGCCCCTGGTGTCGCGCGTCGACCGTCGGGGCGACGGTGACGCCGACCTGGACGTCCACGTCGACCCCGACGTTCACGTCCCCGCCCGGCCCGACCTGCACCGACACGTCCGTCGCGGTGCAGACGCAGGAGTCGACGGTCGTGCCGTGCTGCTGCTCCCCGCCGTGGTGTTCGGTGCCGGACGCCGAGGCGCCGCCGACCAGGGCGCACATCGCGACCACTCCGACCGCGGCGCCGATCAGCCTGGTCCGCCGACCGGAGGCCGCACCCCCACCGCCGTCCAGCGATATCCGTCGGGACTGCCGGCGCTGCGGCATGGGCTCCACTCACCTCTCGGGTCGCCGGGGACGGGATCAGAACAGGGCGATCCGCCCGGCCCGCAGGAGGACGCGGGCAGGCGCGATCAGACGTGATGAGGCACGATCAGGCGGACGGCCCGCCTTCCAGGGGCGGGCCGTCCGTCATCAGGTCAAACGATCTTCGAGCCGGCCGGTTACGGCCCGGCCCCGTTGTCGGCCGTCCTCAGTGGCGGCGGTGCGCGATCTCGACGTTCTCCAGGACGCCGACCGCGTCCGGCACCAGGATCGCGGCCGAGTAGTAGGCGCTGACCAGGTAGGAGATGATCGCCTTCTCGTCGATGCCCATGAAGCGGACCGACAGCGACGGCTGGTACTCGTCCGGGATGCCGTTCTGGTGCAGGCCGATGACGCCCTGGTTGTCCTCACCGGTACGGATCACCAGGATGGAGCTGGTGTTCTCCTTGGTGATCGGGATCTTGTTGCACGGCAGGATCGGCACCCCGCGCCAGGCCGGCACCTGCTGCCCGCCGAGGTCGACGTGGTGGGGGTACAGGCCGCGGGCGTTGAACTCGCGGCCGATCGCGGCGATCGTCCGCGGGTGGGCGAGCAGGTAGTCGGGGTCGCGGCGGCGGTTGAGCAGCTCGTCCAGGTCGTCCGGGGTGGGCGGGCCGGAGTGGGTCTGGATCCGCTGGTCGAAGTCGGCGTTGTTGAGCAGGCCGAACTCCGGGTTGTTGACCAGCTCGTGCTCCTGGCGCTCGCGCAGCGCCTCGATGGTCAGCCGGAGCTGGTGCTCGATCTGGTTCATCGGCTCGTTGTACAGGTCGGCGACGCGGGTGTGGACCTTGAGGATGGTCTGCGCGACGCTCAGCTCGTACTCGCGGGGCTTGAGCTCGTAGTCCACGAAGGCACCGGGCAGCTCGAACTCACCGTGGTGGCCGGCCGACATGGCGATCTCGGCCTCGCCGCGCTCGTTCTGGGCCTGCTGCGGCAGGGCCAGGAACCCGAGCAGGTGCTCCTGGAGGCTCGGCGAGTTGTCCCGGATGGCGGCGAAGTCACGGCGGGTCAGCGTGAGCGCGACGCCGGCGGTGGCGGTCGTGGCGGTGAACTCCCAGACGGCGTCCGGGTCCAGCAGGGCGTCGTCGCCGAAGCGGTCGCCGTCGCCGGCCACGCCGACCACGGTGTCGTCGCCGTACTTGCCGGTGCCGATCTTGTTGACCTTGCCGTGCGCGATCAGGAAGATCCGGTCGGCGGCCCCGCCCTGGGTGGTGAGCACCTCGCCGGGGCCGAAGTCGCGCTGCTCGCAGCGGTCGGCGAGGGCGGTCAGCACCTCCTCGTCCTCGAAGCCGCGCAGCAGGGCGAGCTCACCCAGCTCGGCGGGGATCACCCGGACCTGGGAGCCGGTCTTGATGAACTCGACCACACCGTTGCCGACGGTGTAGGTGAGCCGTCGGTTGACACGGTAGGCGCCGCCGGCGGCCTGTACCCAGGGAAGCACCTTGAGCAGCCAGCGGGAGGTGATCTCCTGCATCTGCGGTGCGGACTTGGTCGTGGTGGCGAGGTTGCGGGCAGCGGCCGTCGTGAGGCTGGACTGCTGCGGGACCTGCGCTGTCTCCGGGCTCGTGTCCACGGGCATCGGCAGGGGTCTCCATTCATCTGGTCGGATCACGCGGTCAGGGAAGGACGGCGACGGGGTCGCCCCGATCCACCCCGACTGATGCCATGACGGCTCATCAGACACGCGTATCGATGGGGGTGTTGGCGATTCATCGCGATCACGGCCACCGTCTCCCGGCGGCCCATCGGGAACCCTAGATCACCAGCGCCCGACCGGGCCCGCACGGAGGCCGACTACCCCCCGATAGGGTGAATCTGAAGCAGTCCCATTCCGCTCGGGCCCCGGGTCGCGAGAACATCCGTTCCCCGCCGCGGATCCCGCGCGACCGACCCCCGTGCGCGGACAGCGGACAGCGGACAGGCGGCGTACCCCCCGTACGACATCGGCGGGAGCGGGTCGTCAACGGGGGGCCGGCACAACGGGGCCGACGCAACGGGGCCGGTCAGCTGCGCCCCGACCATGGGCGCCGGCCCGCCACCGGGATCCGGGCACGCGAACGGCCCGTCAGGTGCCGGGACGGGGGCGGCCGGCACCTGACGGGGGATCGGGGATGCGCAGTGGGGGTGCGACGGGGAAGCGGCGAGGGAGCGCCGGTCGGGCGATGCGTCAGGCGCAGGCGATCTGGCTGCCGGGGATGCCGACGATGCCGGAGTTCTTGGCCTCGCCCCCCTTGTACTCGTAGTACAGGTAGGAGTAGAAGTCGATCCTGGTCGCCGCGCCGCAGGTCGAGTCCGGCGCCACGGTGTAGGTGACCGTGAAGCTGCTCGTGGCACCGGGGGCGAGCGGCACGTTGTACCGGGCGATCCCGCCGTGGACATTGTCGCTGCAGCCGTTGGTCTGGGTGCCGCAGGCCGTGGCGGTGAACTTGAGGCCGTTCTCCAGACTGGTCTGGTAGGTCGGCTGAACGCTCTGGTACACGAACTGGATCGGCGTGTCGTACGGGTTGCTGAGCGTCAGGGTCAGGGTGAACTCGCCTCCCCGGACGGTCGTTTGCCGGTCGGAGACGGCCGTGAACGGCAGCGGGGTGTCGGCCTGGGCGGGTGTGGCGGAGAGGAGCAGACCGACGGCGAGGGCCGGGCACGCGGCGAGGGCGACACGGCTCAAATGTGTTCTGCGCATGACCAAGGAGCGTAGGGCGCGGTACCGGTTCCGTTGCCCCGCTCCGCCCCGGTCCGTACCGACGCACGAGTCGGGGGCGGACACCGCGGACCACCCCGGCTGCGTTCCGCCCCCACCGCCCCGCCCGGGGCCCTATGCTTCGCCCGCCGCCCCGGACGGCCACCCGGAGCCGGTCGCCCGGCAGGCCGGTGCCGGTCCGGCCGCCCCGGGCCCGGCCGGTTCAGGCGGGCGGCGGCAGGATGTCGCAGAGCGCGGCGAGCGCCGCCGGGTAGGCGTGGTCGGGCGGCGTGGCGTAGCCCACGACCAGGCCGTCCATGGCCGGCATGGCCTCCGGGCCGATCCCCGGGTGCCGGTAGTCGGCGAGCCCGTCCAGGCCCAGGCCCCGGCGGGCGGCGGCCTGGAGCACCGCGTGCTCGGTGCCGGGCTCCAGCCGCAGGACGGCGTGCAGGCCGGCCGCGACGCCGGAGACCCCGATGTGCGGGGCGCTCCCCGCCAGCGCGGCCACCAGCTGGTCGCGGCGCTCCCGGTAGCGGCGGCGCATCCGCCGCACGTGCCGGTCGTAGCCGCCGGAGTCGATCAGCTCGGCGAGGGTCAGCTGGTCCAACGCGCTGGCCCAGCCCTCGCGTTCGCCCTTGGCGGCGAGCACCCGGTCGACCAGATGGTCCGGCAGCACCATCCAGCCGAGCCGCAGCGCCGGTGACAGGCTCTTGCTGACCGAGCCGAGGTAGACCACCCGCTCGGGGTCGAGCCCCTGGACGGCGCCGACCGGCTGGCGGTCGTAGCGGAACTCGCCGTCGTAGTCGTCCTCCAGCAGCAGGCCGCCGCGCCCGCGCGCCCAGTCGACCACGGCGGCGCGGCGGCCGGCGTGCAGCGGTCCGCCGGTCGGGAACTGGTGGGCGGGGGTGAGCAGGGCCGTCCGGACGTCCTGACGGTGCGCCAACCCGCCGAGCCTGGCGCCGTGTTCGTCGACCGGAAGGGGCACGGTGGCGACCCCGGCGGCGGCCAGCAGCCCGCGGTGGAACCCCAGCCCGTACGCCTCGACGGCCAGCGGCCCGGTCGACTCGGGCGGCAGGGCGGGCGCCCCGCCGGCGAACAGCAGCCGCAGCGCGTGGGCGAAGCCCGAGCAGACCACGATCCGGTCCGGGTCGGTGCGCACCCCGCGGACGCGGGCCAGGTAGTCGGCGAGGACGGTGCGCAGTTCGCGCCGCCCCTGCGGATCGCCGGGCCCGAAGGCCTCGTTGGGCGCCGCGGTCAGGGCCCGGCGGGCGGCGGCCAGCCAGGCGGCGCGCGGGAAGGACGCGGCGTCCGGCCGGCCCTGGCGCAGGTCGTGGACGGGCCCCGGCCGCACGGAGGGTCGGGGGGACGGGCTCGGCGGGACGGGCTCGGCGCGCTCGGCGACGGCGGTGCCGGAGCCCTGACGGGCGGTCAGCCAGCCCTCCGCCACGAGTTCGGCGTACGCCTCGGCGGCGGTGTTGCGGGCCAGCCCGAGGTCGGCGGCGAGCGCGCGGTACGGCGGCAGTCGGGTGCCGGGGGCGAGCCGGCCGCTGCGGATCGCCTCGCGCAGGGCCGCCATCAGCGCGGCACGGCGGCCCCCGACGGCGGGGAGGTCGAGGTGCAGGTCGCTGCCGGTCGGGTGGGCGGGCCCGGTGGGGTGCGCGCCCGGCGTTTCCGTCATGGTCACGCACCCTACCCGCCGCCACCCGGCCCCCTGCCGGGCGGCCCGGCCGCGCTACGGCACCACGGTGACCGGCCAGCGGCCCGCCTTCACCAGGCGGACGGCGACCGAGCCGATCACCCGGTGCCCGGCCTGCTCGGAGGCGCCGACCACGACGGCGTCGGCGCGCAGTTCGTCCGCGAGCTTGGCCAGCCCCGTATAGGGGTCGCCGCGCATGGTGAGGAAGCGCCATTCCACCCGCCACACCTCCTTCACGTGGTGCTCGGCCTCGCGCAGGGCGGTCAGCAGCTCGTCGGCGATCTCCTGAGTGGTCTCCTCCACCACGGCCCCGGCCAGCGCGGTGGCCGCGCCCAGGATCGGCTGGACGTACGCGACCGCGAGGGTGGCGCCCTGGCGGCGGGCCAGCCCGGCGGCGTAGGCGGTGGCGCGCCAGGAGGAGTCGGAGCCGTCCAGCCCCGCCAGGATCACCTTGGGCCCGTCCGTCCCCAGTTCGAAGCCCGCGGGGGCCGCTGCCGCCCTGGGCTCCCCGGCGCCGCCGACGGCCTCCACGTCCTCTGCATCGCTCTCGTTGCTCATGGCCCCGAGGCTATGCCCGCCACCGTGCGTGACCGGAGGGGGCCCTCCCGGTGAGGGTTGTGGCGCGGGCCACCCGGGGCGCCGGGCGGTGCGGCGATTTCGACACCGGGGGCTGGTGGGACGTCACGCGCTGTCGACGATGTGGGCGGGCTCACACGACTTTCGGCGTGACGCAGGCCACTTCGGCGGGTGGTTTGATCTTGAAAATGGTGGCAAATCGGGCCAAATCATGTCATTTCCTTGATCCTTACGCCCGGTAACGGCCCCCTGACGTGCCTAAACCTCCAAATCCTTGAAACCGCCTCAACCGCCCCCGTACCTTCGAATCCGTTGCACCAAGCACTCCGCTCCGGTCGGCTTCACCGCCCCGGAACCGGAACGGTGCCGGACCACGCGAGTGACGTGTCCCCCGAAACCAACGGCCTTCCGAGGGCCTGGTTCCGCGCGCTCGCAGCCTCCTCCGAAAGGAACCGCATGACCTTCCGTAACGAGACTGCCGCTACCACCACCACCGCCACCCCGAAGCGCCGCAACCGCGTCCGGATGGCTCTGATGGCCGGGGCGATCACCGCCCTGCCGGTCGCCGGCCTCGTCACGGCCACCAGCGCCTCCGCCGCGCCGGCCACCGTCTGGGACAAGGTCGCCTCCTGCGAGGCCACCGGCAACTGGGCCGTCAACTCCGGCAACGGCTTCTTCGGCGGCCTGCAGTTCACCTCCAGCACCTGGGCCGCCTTCGGCGGCACCGCGTACGCCCCGCAGGCCCACCAGGCCACCAAGGAGCAGCAGATCGCCATCGGCGAGAAGGTCCTCGCCGCCCAGGGCCCCGGCGCCTGGCCGATCTGCTCCGTCAAGGCCGGCCTGGGCAAGTAGTCCCCACCCCCCGGCCCGCCTGTCCCGGGCCCCCGACGCCGCCGCACCCTCCCCGGGTGCGGCGGCGTCGTCGCGTTCCCGCCCGCTGCGGCCGACCGCACGCGCCGGCCTGCGGGCCGCGCCCACGGGCGGCGGTCGGGCTACCGGACCGGGGCCCGTTCCGGGCCGCCGCCGGGCGGGCCGGCCGCCACCGTCACCGAGAAGTCGGTGTGCCAGTCGGGCGAGGGGCAGTCCTCCTGACCGGACACGTCCAGCGTCCCGCCGGACAGCACCTGGCCGGCGGTCGTCGCCGGATCGATCACCACGGCCGGGTCGATGAAGATCGCGTCCTGGTAGCGCGGCCCGACCCCGTAGTGGCAGGTCAGGGTCCGCGGCCCGGCGGCCGTGCAGTCGTACGGCGTCGGGCCGGTCAGCGTGGTGTGCTCCGGCACGGTGATCCGCACGTCGATCGGGTGGGTCGAGTACGACGGACCCGCGTTGTACACCCACAGCGGCAGGTCGATGGTGGCCCCGGGTGCGCCGGTGAGGTCGCCCGGCTGCGGCACCGGGTGCCCAGCCTGCCAGGCGGAGGAGGCGCCGACCATGAAGTGGGCCCGGGTGTCGGCGGTGGTGAAGCTGTACGGCGTGGTGTGGCCGGACTGGTCCGGGTCGCCCGGGTAGAAGGCCTGCACGTCACCGCTGATGGTGGTGAACGGCGAGGTGATCGGCGCGACGTACAGCGACAGCCGCTCCACGGACGTGGCCCCCGGCGCCAGGCCGGCCGGGACGAAATAGGAGCTGCCCGTCCCGAAGTACGTCAGCTCCACCGACGGGTCGGCCGACTTCACCACGCCCGGCGGGGGCAGGTGGACGACCACCAGGGTCGGATCGGTGGTCGCCGCCGGGCCCTGGTTGGTGACGCGCACCTCCAGGGTCCCGTTCTCGCCCGGGACCACCGGGCCCCGGGGCGGGCAGAGCTCGACGGACAGCCGCGCGGTCGCCGACCGCTCCGCGCGCGGGGCAGTGACGGCCTGAGCCGGCCAGGCCACGAGTACTAGGGAGAGCGAGGCCAGGGCGGCGGCACGCAGGGTTCGTATCATGACCATCACGCTCCCCCCGTCCGACACTCAGGGCAACCGGATGAATGCCGTCCGTAGCGAGTCCGGCGGCGCCGTTCCGCTCCGGCACGAGCTTGCCCGGGGCCCCGGAGCGTACCGAGGTGGCGACGGTCCGGCCGCGAGCCGGTCACGAACCGACCCGGCGCACCGCACGGCAGGTACGGTCGGTTCGCCGGGACCGTAGGCGAATTCCACCGGGGGGACCATGCGCCGCACCTGGGCCCTGCTCGTGCTCGTGTCCTCGCTCGGGCTGGCCGCCTGCGATCCGCACACCGATCCCGGCCGCACGCTGCCGCCGGACGACCGGCCCGGCTACGCGATCCCCGCACCCAGCCCGCCCCACCCGCCGATGCCCGAGCTGCGCGGCCAGACCGTCCTGGCGGCACGGGCGCTGCTGCCCCTGTGGTACCCGGTCAGCGTGCGGGACGCCGGTCCGCGGGGGCGGGTCGTGGTGGTGCAGTGGGAGTGGCGGGTGTGCGGGCAGAGCCCGGCGGCCGGCGAGGTGCTGACCGGGCAGGCGATCGGCCTGACCGCGATGCGCGTCGAGGAACCCTGCCCGTAGCACGGGCCTGACGGGCCTGCTAGGTCCTGTCCGGTCGGGGCGGGAGCGGCAGCGGGAGAGCGGGGAGGCCGTCGATGCTGGTGCCGACGTACTGCTTGCCCTCGCAGTAGGTGCTGAACTCCTCCTCGTCCTTGCGGCCGAAGAACTGCGCGTGCAGTTCGCGGTCGGCGCGGTAGTCCATCAGCGGGACGGCGAACCCGCAGGAGTCGCTGACCCGTTCGGCCCGCACCAGCACGATCGCACGCAACCCGGAGCCGTCGGCGGCCGGGTCGAAGCGGCCCAACAGCCCGGCGAAGCGCGGGTCGTCACGGAACACCGGCTCGCCCCGGCCGTGCACCCGCACCACGGTCGGCGGGCCGTCGAAGGCGCACCACATCAGCGTGATCCGGCCGTTCTCCCGCAGGTGGGCGATCGTCTCGGCGGTGGATCCGCCGAAGTCCAGGTAGGCGAGGGTGAGTTCGTCGATCACCACGAGCGTGCCGGAGCGGCCCTTGGGCGAGACGTTGACGTGCCCGTCGGTGGAGAGGGGCGCGGTCGCGACGAAGTAGAGGGGCTGCCGTTCGATGAACTCCCGCAGCCTGCCGTCGATGCTCTCGTACTGCTTTCCCATGCCCGCCAGTGTGCGCCCATCTCGCCTGGCAAGAAAGGATGATCCGCTGGGCGAGACGGCCGCCTCGCCGGGGGCGCCCACCGGGACGCCCGCAGAGCGGCCGAACTCGGCGGCCCCGGTGCGCATTTGTCCAAGACGCCCGCCCCCGCCGCGCGGCACGCTCGCCACCGGCCGCCGATACTGGGAACGTGACGACGGAAACCCCCGAGACGTCCGCAGCCGGCGCAACCGGGCCCGCGGCCGCAGCCACAGCCGACGAGGCCGCAGACACGGCCGCCGACACCGACGCCGGCCTGGTCGACGAAGCCGTCCGCGCCCGGCCCGCGCCCGCGCTGCGCCCGTACGTGGCCTGGTACTCCGGGTACCGCCAGCGCGGCATCCCGCCCGCCCTGCACCGCGGCCTGCCGTCCCCGTACCTGACGTTCATCCTCACCCTGGACGAGCCGCTGGTGATCACCGGGCACCCCGACCCGGCGCAGCCGCCCGGCAGTTACCCGACGCTGCTCGGCGGCCTGCACACCGGCCCGGCGCTGATCACCCACGACGGCCGGCAGTCCGGCGTGCAGATCGCCGTGCACCCGCTGGCCGCCCGGGCGCTGTTCGGGCTGCCCGCCGGCGAGCTGGCCGGGATCGACCTCCCGGCGGAGGAGGTGCTGGGGCAGCTCGGCCCGCGCCTCCAGGAGCAGTTGCAGTCCGCGCGCACCTGGTCCGAGCGCTTCGCCGTGCTGGACCGGACGCTGCTGCGGGCCGCCCGCCCGTCCGGGCAGGTGCCGCCGGAGGTCGGCTGGGCCTGGCGGGCGCTGCGGCGCAGCAACGGCACCCTGCCGGTGGCGGCGCTGGGCCGGGAGACCGGCTGGAGCACCCGGCACCTCCAGGAGCGGTTCCGCCGGGAGACCGGTCTGACGCCGAAGGCCGCCGCCCGGGTGATCCGCTTCGACCGGGCCCGCCATCTGCTGGCCGCCTCGCCACCGCCCCGGCTCGGCGACCTGGCCGTCCGCTGCGGGTACTTCGACCAGGCGCACCTGGCCCGGGAGTTCCGCGCCCTGGCCGGGGCCGCGCCGAGCGCGTGGCTGGCGGCGGAGGGGCCGGAGGAGGCGAAGTTCCGAAACGTCCAAGGCGGGGCGGGTGCGGCGGCCGCAGAGTGGGAGGCGTAAGCAACCCGCCCCCCCGAGGAGACAGCCATGGACGGCACCGCCCCCGCCCCGCAGGTCTGGCCCAGCCTGCGCGCCACCGACGCCCGGGCCCTGATCCGCTTCCTGGTCGACGCCTTCGGCTTCCAGGAGGTCGTCGCCTACGGTGAGGGCGGGTTCGTCGCCCACGCCGAACTGGCCTGGCCGGAGGGCGGCGGCGTGATGCTCGGCTCCGACCGGGAGACGCCCGAGGGCGGCGCGCCCTGCCCGGGCCGGCCGGGCGGTTTCACCGCGTACGTGGTCACCGCGGACCCGGACGGCGTGCACGACCGCGCCGTCGCCGCCGGGGCCCGGATCACCACCGCGCTCACCGAGACGGACTACGGTTCGCGCGACTTCGCCGCCGCCGACCCGGAGGGCAACCAGTGGTACTTCGGCACCTACCGGGGTGCGCCGCGGCCCGCCGCCCCCGCGCGGGGCTGAGCGGCCCGCCTCCGACGCCGGTGGACCGGCTGCGCCCCCGCCGCCGCCCGGGCAGACTGGCTGCGGGGGCCACGCACAGGCCCACCCAGGCTCCGGGGAGCACCCATGCCGCAGCTCACGGTGGACGGGCGCACCCTCGCGCTCTCCCACCTCGACAAGGTGTACTACCCGCGCACCGGCACCCTCAAGGGCGAGGTGCTGCGCTACTACGCCGCCGTGCACGGCGCCCTGCTCCCCCACCTGCGCGACCGCCCGGTCTCCTTCCTGCGCTGCCCGGACGGCGTGGAGGCCGAGGTGTTCATCGCCAAGAACCCGCCGGCCGGCACCCCGCGCTGGGTGCGCACCGTCGAGGTGCCGAGCAGCGGCGGTGGCCTGCGCCAGGTGGTCCTCGACGACGGCGCCGCGCTGCTCTGGGCCGCCAATCTGGGCTGTCTGGAACTGCACGTCCCGCAGTGGCACGCGGCCGCGCCCGGGCTCGCCGACCGCCTCGTCCTGGACCTCGACCCCGGTGCGGGCGCGTCCGTCCTCACCTGCCGCACCGTCGCCGTCCTGCTGCGCGAGCGGCTCGCGGCGGACGGCCTGGCGGCGTGGGTGAAGACCTCCGGCTCCAAGGGCCTGCACCTGCTGGTCCCGATCGAGCCCACTCCCAGCACCCGGGTCTCGGCGTACGCGAAGGCGCTCGCCGCCGCCTTGGAGGGCGACCGCCCGGAGCTGGTGGTGCACACCATGGCGAAGGCCCGGCGGGCCGGCCGGGTGCTGGTCGACTGGTCGCAGAACAACGCCAGGAAGACCACCGCCGCGCCGTACACCCTCCGGGCCCGGCCGCTGCCGACCGTCTCCACCCCGCTGACCTGGGCCGAGCTGGAGCGCGCCGGCACGGCGGACGACCTGGTGTTCACCCTCGCCGAGGTGCCGGAGCGCCTCGCCGCCCACGGCGACCTGTTCGCGCCGCTGCTGGACCCGGAGCGGGCCCGGCCGCTCCCCACCGGCCCGGCGACCCGGCAGGAGCAGCCCCGCCAGGTGCTCCACCCGCCCGTCGAGGTGATGCGCCCCGCCGCCGTCACCGCCGTCCCGCCCGCCGACGGCCTGGGCGGCGCGGGCGTGCAGTACGAGCTGAAGCTGGACGGCTTCCGCTGCGTCGCCTTCGCCCGCGGCGCCCGCCCGCCCGTCCTGCAGTCCCGTACCGGCCGCGACCTCGCCCCCGAGTTCCCGCCGATCGCCGCCGCCGTCGCCCGGCTGCCCGAAGGGCTGGTGCTGGACGCCGAACTCGTCGCCTGGCGGGCCGGCCGGTTCGCCTTCGGGGAACTGCTGCGCACCCGCCGGGCCCGGGCCGCCGCCCCGGACGTCGTCCTCGGCCTGATCGCCTTCGACCTGCTCGCCCTGCCGGGCCGCGACCTGCGCCGGCTGCCGCTCACCGACCGGCGCCGGCTGCTGCTCGCCGCGCTGGCCGACGTCCCTCCGCCGATCCAGCCGGTACTGGCCACCACCGACCGGACGGAGGCGCTGGACTGGATGGCCCGCCTCGCCGACACCGGCGTCGAGGGCCTGGTCTGCAAGGCCGCCGGCTCCCCCTACCGCCCGCGCGGCACCGGCCGTGCCTGGGTCAAGTACCGCCGCAGCGACACCCTCGACGCCACCGTCCGCGCCTTCACCGGTCCGGCCTCCCGTCCGCACGCCCTCGTCCTCGAACTCGACGACGGCCGGGTGCTCCTCAGCACTCCCCGGCTCACCCCGGTCCAGGCCCGCGAGGTCGCCGAGGCCGTCGGTCCCCTCGCCGGCCCGCCCGTCACCGACCCCGAGCACGGCCCGGTCCACCCCCTCACCGGACCGCTGCGCGCCGAACTGACCCTCACCGGCCGCCCACCCGTCGCCGCCTTCGTCCGGCTGCGCGGCGACTGACCCCCCTGCGCAGCTCGCGCCGGGCACGCCGGGAACTCCCCGGGGCGGGAAGCGGGTTCACCCCTTCCGCCGCTTCGCCGCGTGGACGAACTCGGTGACCAGGGTGTCGTTGAAGACCGGCAGGTCGGCGGGTCGGCGGCTGGTGACGAGGGGGCCGGGGCCGGCGCGGCAGACGTGCACCTCCTCGTCCACCCAGTGGGCTCCGGCGTTGCGCAGGTCGGTGCGCAGGCTCGGCCAGGAGGTGAGGGTGCGGCCGCGGACGGCGTCGGCCTCGATCAGGGTCCAGGCGGCGTGGCAGATCGCGGCGACCGGGCGGCCGGAGGCGCAGTAGGCGCGGACGAAGACCACCGCGGCCTCGTCCAGCCGTAGCGCGTCGGGGCTCGCGACGCCGCCGGGCAGGACCAGGCCGTCGAAGGCGGACGGCCGCGCCCCGGCGACGAGGAGGTCGACGGCGAAGGTGTCGCCCGGGGCTCGGTGCCGGACGGCTTGGACGCGGCCGGGCCCGGTGGACAGCAACCGCGGGGTGCCGCCGGACTCGGCCACCGCCTGCCACGGCGAGGTCAGCTCGACCTGCTCCGCCCCGTACGGCGCGACCAGGAAGGCGATCGTCCGGCCGGTGAGCGTGGTGGACGGCCAGCCCATGGCTCAGCGCCGGTGTGGGTCGCAGGCGGAACCCAGGTGGACGGCGGCGGCCGGGGCGGGGCTGAGCCGGGCGCGCGGGCAGTCCAGGTGGACGGTCAGCTCCAGGTGGTCGATCCGCGACACCAGACCGACCGGAACGGACAGCCGGGTGCCCGCCACCCAGGGCCCGGCGTCGATCAGCAGGTGGTCCCCGGTGTCCTGTTCGACCCGGCCGAGCGGGCCGTCGGTGGCCTGCACCTCGTACCCGGTCAGGTTCAGGTCGGCAGCGTGGTGGGGGCCCGGACGGTACTCCCACAGGTCGGTGGTCATCACGCCTCCGGTTGGTCCCAGGGGCGGCGTTCGCGGCGCTCGTCCCGGTCGGGGGGTGCGGCACGGTGTTCGCCCCGGTCCCGGCCCGCAGCCCGGTCCCGGCCCTCACCCCGGCCCGCGGCCCGGCGGCGCAGCAGCAGCGCCGAGGTGGCGATCGCCGCCGCCACCGAGGCCGCCCACACCAGCCCGAGGGCGGTCAGCACCGCGGTGGTCGGGGTCCGCACGCCGATGCTGAGGCAGATCGCGGACATCACCAGGGCGGTCAGCACCACCCCGGCGGACAGGCGGCGCCCGACGCCGCGCAGCACGCGCCGGGCCCGGCTCGGCGACTTGGCGCCCATCGTGCTCAACTTCCGGTCGAGGCGCGTGTCCTGGCGCAGATCGGACTCGATCTCCTCAAGGAGCCGTCGCTCCCATCCGCTCAACGCGGGTCCGTCCATCTCGGTCACCTCCGACACTTCCGGTGACGTGCTCGCACCCGGGCGGTTGCCCGGTACGGGCAGGCGCTAACCGCTCAGGGGGCCGCCGGTTGCGGCGTGTGGTGCGGCGCCGGCGGCGGCGCCCACGGGGCCGAAGGCCCGGGGCCGGGCCAGCAGGCTGTCGTCCAGGACGCGCAGCAGGGCGTCGGCGTCGCGGTGGACCTCGACCGCGCCCGCCGCCCTCAGCTCGGGGCCGGCGTCCGCACCGGCCGCCAGGGCGACGCACGGCACCCCGGCCCGCCGCGCGGCCAGCACCTCGCGCACGCTGCCGGCCACCGCCACGGCGTGCGGCGGTGTGCCGCCGACCAGTTCCAGCGCGGCCCGCACCGGGTCACGCCCGGGGGCGGTCACGGTCAGGGCCGGTGCCCCGCCCGGCCCGGGCCCGGTCAGCACGACCGTCCAGCCCCGGGCGGCGCACTCGCGCAGCAGTTCGGCGGAACCGGGCGGCGCAGGGCGCCAATCGGTACCGAAGAGAGCCGCCGAGATCACCGTCATGGCCGACCGTTTCCCTTCCCGGGCCACGCACCGTACGCGCCCTTCCAGGTTAGGCCGCTCCCCCGCCGTGCGCGCAGCCTGCGGCCCACCGGTTTCCCGGCACCGGGAGGACCCGCGCGGCAGCCGGTCGGCGAACCCGGCTACCCGGCGTCCGGGTCGGTGGCGAGGCGGGCGTGGAGGTGTTCGTCGACGTAGTCGCCGTCGCCGTAGCGGTAGGAGGCCCGGGTGGTGCCCTCGTGGCGGAAGCCGCCGCGGTCGGCGACGCGGCAGGAGGCCTCGTTGCCGACCGCGTGCCAGAGCTCGATGCGGCGGGCGTCGGCGGTGGCGACGGCCCAGCGGGTGACGGCGGTGACGGCGCGGGTGGCGATGCCCCGGCCGCGGACGGTGGGGAGCAGCCAGTAGCCGACCGTGGCGATGCCGTCCGACTGGTCGGTCCAGCCCAGGAAGGCGTTGCCGTGGAGGGTCCCGTCGAGGGCGTCGGTGATCGCGAAGGCGGCCGCGCGCCCCTCGGCCCAGCCGGTGTCGCAGCGGTCGAGGTAGGCCTCGGCGCCGGCCGGGTCGGCGATGCGCAGCGGGTTCCAGCGGGCGATCTCCGGGTCGGCCGCGGCCGCCACCAGGGCGGGGACGGTGCCGCCGGGCACGTCGAGGGCCCTGCCCCAGGGGCGCAGCGCGACGTCGCCCAGGTCGAGGGTGGCGGGCCGCAGGACGCGCCGCTCGGCGGAGGTCTCGGTAGTGCTCATCCGGCCTTCCTATCCCGCCCGCTCCGGTGCCCGCCAGCGAATTTTCCCGGCCGGCAATCCGCCCCCGCCCGGCCGGCGGGGGCGTGCGGCCCGGCCGGTGGTCGAGCGGCCCAGCGGTGACGCCCGGGACGTCCGGTGAGCGGGGCGGCGCACGGCGGGCCCGCCGTGCGCCGCCCGGACGGCCGGGTCAGACGATCCGGGACAGGTACCCGTTGTCGACCAGCCAGAGCACGTTCAGCTTGGCCGGGCCGCCAGGCACCAGGCTCGCGTCGAGCTGGTACTGCAGGCCCCAGCCGGGCTGGCCGAACCACGGGGCGATCGGGCCGGCGTGCACCTTGAAGGGCTTGACCACCTTGTAGTCGTGGTAGTTGCAGCCCGCCGGCGGGGTGCCGTCGAGGCTCTGCGGCGGGATGGAGCGGGTGGAGTAGGGCAGTCCCTCGGGGGCGAGGAAGGCGCCGTACTCGCTGCCGTAGCGGTCGATGTTCTGGTTCGGGTAGAGCGTGAGATCGAACTCGACCGGGGTGCCGTCGGGCAGGGTGACGTAGCCGTCGGACGGCGGGTAGATCCAGCCGCCGGCGCCGTTGTTGCCGGCCGGGTCGTAGTAGGTGGTGAGGAACTGCTGCTCGCTCAGGGAGCCGGTGCGCTGGTACCCGACGAGTTCCCTGCCGACCCGGCCGGTGGTGGGCAGGTCGGCGGGGCCGAGCCGCTTGTCACCCTGGTAGAAGTCGGCGGAGCACTCGTCGGAGGGCGTGGCGGCCCGGGCGGAGGTGCCCGCGGTGGCGGTGTCGGCCGCGGCGGCCGGGATGCTCGGGGCGATCAGGGCGGCGGCCGCGGCGAGTGGCGCGACGAGCAGGCGAAGGCGAAGGCGCACGGTGTCTCCGTCGTGAGGGGGGTCGCACGGAGGGGGCGTCCTGCTCACCCTCCGTGTCCGTTTCGGCACCAGGCAAGCGGATCAGCTGATCATCCGTCAACACGACTTGGCCGAAGGCGCACCGAATTCCCCGGTTCCGGCCAACCCCCGGACGCCGGACCGGTTCACCCGAAAGAATGAACGGTTCGGCACCGGCCGGACACTCCGGACGGCCGGCCCCGTCAGCGCCCCGTCAGCGCCCCGGCGCGACCCGCCCGACCAGGTGGAGCAGCCGGTCGAGGGCGTCCTTGGAGTTGGGCTCGGTGAGGTTGACCATGAGCCGGAACGCCACCTTCAGCAGCGCCGGGTGGCCGAGCCCGGCGGCGCCGGCCGCGCCGAGCAGCCTGGGCCGGCCGAGCAGGTCGGCGGCGAGGCGGCCGAGCGCGAAGTAGCCGGCGTAGGCGGAGCGCAGCGCCTGCGGGTAGGCGCGCAGGGCCAGTTCGCGGCCGCGGTCGGTGCGCCGGGCGAGGGCCTGGACGATGGTCTCGGCGGCGTAGCGGCCGGATTCCATCGCGTAGGCGATGCCTTCGCCGGTGCCGGGGCTGACCGTGCCGCCGGCGTCACCGATGAGCAACAGGCCGTCGGCGTAGTGGGGTTGGCGGTTGAGGCCCATCGGGAGGGCGGAGCCGCGGACGGGCTCGGTGACGGCGTCGGGGGTGTAGCCGTACGCGGGGGGCAGGTTGTCGCACCAGCGGCGGAGCAGGTCGCGCCAGTCGAGGTCGACGTGGGCGGTGTCGAGGACCCCGAGGCCGACGTTGGCGGTGCCGTCGCCCATGCCGAACACCCAGGCGTAGCCGGGCAGCAGGCGGCGGGCGGGGTCGCCCGGGTCACGCAGGTCGAGCCAGGCCTCCAGGTAGCGGTCCTGGTGGCGGGGGGTGGTGAAGTAGGTGCGGTAGGCGACGCCCATGGCGCGGTCGGTGCGGCGGTAGCGCTTCATCGCGACGGAGAGGCGGGTGGAGTTGCCGTCGGCGGCGACCACGACCGGCGCCTGGTAGCTGACGGGCCGGCGTTCGTCGCCGAGCTTCGCGGTGACACCGGTGATCCGGCCGCTCCGCTCGTCCACCAACGGGCCCGCCACGTTGGCCCGTTCGATCAGCCGGGCGCCGGCCGAGGCGGCCCGGCGGGCGAGCAGTTCGTCGAAGTCGGCGCGCCGGCGGACGAGTCCGTGGCCGGGGTAGGCGGACAGCTCGGGCCAGTCGAACTCCAGCGCGCGCCGGCCCGAGATCAGCCGCAGCCCCTGGTTGTGCAGCCAGCCGGCCTGCTCGGAGACGTCGATGCCGAGGTCGGTCAACTGCTTGACGGCGCGCGGGGTGAGGCCGTCGCCGCAGACCTTCTCGCGCGGGAACGCGGACTTCTCCAGCAGCAGGACGTCCAGGCCGGTGCGGGCGAGGTGGTAGGCGGCGGTGGAGCCGGCCGGGCCTGCGCCGACCACGATGACGTCGGCGTTCTCCTCGGTCCGGGCGGGCCGGGGGGCCCGGCCGCCGTCTGCGGGCACCTGCTGCTCTGGGCCGGGCATCACGCACTCCCACGGGGTCGGATCGACTGCGGGCCCGCCGGGGCCGCAGGGCTGCCCGGACGGACTCGGACAGGGTCATTCGGACAGGTTGTTCGGACGGGGCCATTCGGACGCGGCCGGACTCGGCGGTCCGAGACGGACGATAGAGAACCACGGCACCCGCCCGCCGCCCCGACACGCGGGCCCGCCCCGATGACCGGTCAATACCGGCCACGGGGGCGGCTGCGCGGTCACCCGCCGGGTCGGGGCCCGCCGTTGACCACCGCGCCGGAGACGGGGCCCGGCCCGTCGGCGGGCCGCCGTCCGACACGCTCCCCCGGGAGACCACGGGACCCCTGCCTCCGACGGCGGTGTCGGACGGCAAGGGCTCCGTGGAACTGCCACCGGCGGCGTCAGGGGTTGAGCGCCAGCACCACGTAGGCGGCCAGCACGGCGAGGTGCACGGCGCCCTGGAGCGGGGTGGCCCGGCGCGGGATGACCGTCAGGGTGCCGAGCACGATGGTCAGGGTCAGCAGCACCATGTGCGCCGGGCCGAGGCCGAGGACGAGCGGGCCGGAGAGCCAGGAGGAGGCGATCGCGACGGCCGGGATGGTCAGGCCGATGCTGGCGAGCGCCGAGCCGAGGGCCAGGTTGAGGCTGGTCTGCAACCGGTTGCGCAGGGCCGCGCGCAGCGCCGCGATGGTCTCCGGCAGCAGGACGAGCAGGGCGATCACGACGCCGACGACGGAGTGCGGCAGTCCGGCGTCGTCCACGGCGGACTCGATGGTCGGCGAGACGCCCTTGGCGAGGCCGACCACGGAGACCAGGGCCACGCCGAGCAGCAGCAGGCTGATCCAGGCGGCCCTGGCGGTCGGCGGCGCGGCGTGGTCCTCCTCGTCGAGCACCCGGCCCTCGGGGGTGACCGGCAGGAAGTAGTCCCGGTGCCGGAAGGTCAGGGTGGTCACGAACAGCCCGTACAGCACGATCGAGGCGGTGGCCGCGAAGACCAGCTGGGTGGTGGAGAACTGCGGGCCCGGGGAGCTGGTGGTGAAGGTCGGCAGCACCAGGCTGAGGGTCGCCAGGGTGCCGATGCAGGCGAGCGCGGCGCCGGTGCCCTCGGCGTTGAAGACGGCGGTCCGGTACTTGATCGCGGCGACCAGGATGGACAGGCCGAGGATGCCGTTGCAGGTGATCATCACGGCGGCGAACACGGTGTCCCGGGCCAGGGTGGCGGACTTGGAGCCGCCGTCGGCCATCAGCGTCACGATCAGCGCGACCTCGATCACGGTGACCGCCACCGCGAGCACGAGCGATCCGAAGGGTTCCCCGACCCGGTGCGCGATCACCTCGGCGTGGTGCACGGCGGCGAGCACGGCGCCGGCCAGGAAGCAGGCGACGACGCCCACCACCCAACCGGGCAGGTCCCGGTGCCAGGTCAGGGCGAGGACGACGAACGACACCACCGGAACGACGACGGTCCATTGCGCGGCGGCCGCGCGGAGCTTCGTGATCATGCCGCCGAGCATCCCAGACCGGGGACCGCCCACCCGGTTGCCCGCGCCGGGATACGTAGGGATGTGGTACAACTCATCCCGTTTTGCCCGCTCACCCGCCGTAGTCGGCGAGGTACCGGAGCACCTTGTCGACGTGCGGGCGGACCCGTTCCGGGACGCCTCCGGCGGCCGCCACGGTCTTGTCGCTGGTCCGGTAGGCGGCGGTCACCAGGGCCGGCAGGTCGCGGGTGAGGCCCCGGTGCTTGAGCTGCTGGTCCAGCCAGCAGACGTAGTTGCCCATCGCGGCGATCGCGTCGCCCGGATCCAGGTAGGACTTGGGGCCGTCGTGGGCCGCGGCCTTCGCCCAGGCGTCGAAGACGGCGGGCGTCCACATGGCGATGCCGTACTCGCCGGTCTCGGGGCGGGCCGCGTTCGGGTCGAAGCCGCTCTCGGCCTTGAGCATCGCGGCCAGCAGCGCCGGGGTGATCTCGGGCTCGGGGCAGCGCCGGGCGGCGACCTCGATCATGCCGCGGTAGGCCACCGGGACGTCGGAGCCGGCCGGGATCGCGCCGGGCGGCGGGGGCGCGGCCGGGCGGGCGGCCGACCGCACGGCGGGTACTGCCGCGCCATGCTCCGCGGCCTCCGGCTCGGGGGCCCCGGTCAGGGCGAGGACGGCGGCGGCGCAGGCCAGCAGGCCGGTGGCGGCCCGCAGGGCGCCGCCGCGGCGGCAGGCCGGACGCGCGCCGGCCCGGGCGACCAGCGCGGCGAGGTCGGCGCGGGCCCGCTCCTCCCGCCCGGGGGCCAGGCAGGCGGTGACCACGGCCCGCCAGGGCCCGGGCAGCGCCTCGTCCAGCCGCAGCGGCGCCGCGCCGCGCGCGTACGCCTGGGCGGCCAGCGAGCGGGCCCGGGCGGTGGCGCCGAGGAACGGGTGCAGGCCGCCGGTGAGCACCTGGTGGGCGATCACCCCGAAGGCCCAGATGTCGGCGCTGGGGCGCACCGCGACGCCGCGCGCGCCGGTGCGCTCGGACCACCACTCGGGCGGGACGTGGTCGGGCGAGCCGAGCGGCGGCGTGTAGGCGTGGGTGCCCTCCAGTTCGGCGGTGAGGCCGAAGTCCGCGATCTTGGCGGTGCCGTCGGGCATCAGCAGGATGTTGGCCGGTTTGAGATCCCCGTGCACCCAGCCGCCCCGGTGCATGTGGGTGAGCCCGGCGCAGACCTCGGTGAGGACGCGTCCGGCGCCGGGCACCGGGGTGCCGGGGCGGGCGGCGGCGAGGACGTCCTGGAGGCTGCGGGCGGCGCGTTCCATCACCAGGGCGACGGCGCCGTCCAGGCCGGGGTGGGCCGGGTCGTCGACGACCGTCACGGCGAGGGTGCGGATCAGGTGGGGGTGGTCCGCGCGGCGGCTGAAGCGCATCTCGCTGCGGGCGACCTCCGTCATGGTCCGCCGCTGGCCGGGGCTGAGCCGGGCGGGGCTGAGCAGTTTGACGGCGGCCGGGGCACCGTCGGGGCCTTCGGCCGCGTACACGCTGCCCCAGGCGCCGGCCCCGAGGTAGGCGCCGGTGCGGTAGCCCGCGAGCCGGTAGCCGGCCGGTACCTCGAACTGCTGGTCCGGCGGGGGCTGGTCCTTCTCCGGCACCCACTGCTCGGACGCCGGCTCGTCGGGCGGCTGCCCGTCGGGCGCCTGGCCGGCGGGCCTCACGGTCGGGCGGCCGGGCGCCGGGGCGGGAGCAGGGCCAGGTGCTCCTCCCGGACGAGGTCGAACTTCAGCGCCAGGGCCGCGAGTTCCTCGCGCTTGCCGCCGGGGCCGTCCTCGTAGGGCTCGCGCAGCCGCAGCTTCGTCCACACCAGGTAGTCGATGTGGTAGTTGACCGCCGAGCGGGTCAGCCCGTGGCAGGAGGGCAGGGCGCGCAGCCGGGCCAGCACCTCCGTCACACCGGGGACGACGGCGGCGGAGGGCGAGCGCAGCCGGGGCTCGCAGAGCGCGAGCAGCACCAGGAAGTACTTGGCGGTCGGGTCGAGGGCGAACGGGCTGACGGTGAGTTCGCCGCCGACGCCGCCGGGCCGGCCCTCCAGGTAGGCGTGCTGCGGGGCGAAGACCTTGAACCAGGCGGGTTCGCCGAGGGCGGGCAGCAGCACCCGGGAGAACTCGAACGGCACGGGCGCGCCGAGCCGGCCGGGCGCCACCTTGACGTGCTCGCCCGCGCCCTCCAGGTTTTCCACCACGTAGGTGGCGGAGGTGCTGAAGTTGGACAGCCGCCAGTAGTCCTCGGCGGCGGTGACCTCCCCCGCGCGCCGGGAGACGCCCTGGTCGGGCAGGGGGATGGGGGCCGGACGGCCGGGCTCGCCGCGCCCGAACGCCGCGGCCTCGCCGGGGCCCATCCGCAGCAGGCCGGGCGGTTCGCCGGGTGCCATCACGGGCTCCCGGTCGGGCAGTTGCACGATGACCGTGTCCACGCCGACACCTCCGTGGTTCGGGTCGATGCTAACGGCCCGATTCGCCCCGACGGCAGTTCGCCACTCGGACGAGTGAAGGGACACCGCCAACCCGACCCGGGCGTCGCCGAGTTGCCCCCGGGCCGCCCACCTGCCGGTCCGTCGACCGCTCGACGGGTGGTTGCAGCACGTAGTTGAATGGTCACCTTGAGTGTGACGCAACACACACACGGCATGTCCACGTTCTGTGCAAGACTCATCTCAAGGAGTGAGATCCCCTTAATTTCCAAGGAGGTTCATATCATGCGCGCTCGGATCGCAGCTGTGACGATGATGGTGGCAGGGATAGCAGGCCTGGCGGCCGGACCGGCCATCGCGGCCCCGGCGACGACCGAGAACGAAGCGGTGGCCTGCGCCTCCGTGCTCAACAAGCCCTGCATCTCGCACCAGCACGACGGTGAGGGCTTCTTCGGCGTCGCCCAGGTCTCCGCCGACCCGCGCCAGTTGACGATGGTTCAGGTCGAGGTGCGGACCCAGAAGGCCTGGGGCAGCCCGTGGGAGACGATCGCCTCCGCGACCACCGTGCGCCTGGGCTCCGCGAAGGCGGTCACCCCGCGCGTCGTCACCACCGACCTGCGGATCATCTGCGCCACCGCCGGCCCGGCGCTGGAGGCGACCCAGCAGGTCACCACCTGCACCAACCCGTTCTGACGGACCCCGCCGCTCCACCAGCACCGGGGCCCTCGATCGACCCGACCCACCCCATCCGCCGGGGCGCCCGCGCCCCGGCTCCAGGGCCGGCCGCCAGCGCACCCGGCGGCCGGCCCGTCGGCATGCGGCGCCCTCGCAGGTCGGCTCCCGGCGGTCCGGGGCCGGCAGAGCGGCTCCGACCAGGGCCCGAGTGGACCTGGGGCACCCGTTCACGGCAAACTGGTCTAGACCTCAAGGGTCTAGACCAAGCACCCGGCTCAGAACGGTGGACCAGTATGGAAATCGTGATCGTCCCTGACGCCTCAGCGGCCGGCGAACTCATCGCCGCGGCGATCACCGATCTGCTGACCGGCAAGCCCGAGGCCCTGCTCGGCGTGGCGACCGGCTCGACGCCGCTGCCGATCTACCAGGCCCTCGCCGAGCGGGTCCGCGACGGCCGGCTCGACGCCTCCCGGGCGCGCATCTGCCAGCTCGACGAGTACGTCGGCCTGCCCGCCGGCCACCCCGAGTCCTACCGTTCGGTGGTGCTGCGCGAGGTCGTCGAGCCGCTGGGCCTGACCGAGGACTCCTTCCTCGGCCCGGACGGCAACGCGACGGACATCGCCGCGGCGGCCACCGCCTACGACCGCGCGCTGGCCGCGGCCGGCGGCGTGGACCTCCAACTGCTCGGCATCGGCACCGACGGCCACATCGGCTTCAACGAGCCCTGCTCCTCGCTGGCCTCCCGGACCCGGATCAAGACGCTCACCCGGCAGACCCGGGAGGACAACGCCCGGTTCTTCGACAGCCTCGACGAGGTCCCGCACCACGTCATCACCCAGGGCATCGGGACCATCCTGGAGGCGCGCCACCTCGTCCTGCTCGCCACCGGCGAGGCCAAGGCCGAGGCCGTCGCCCTCTCCGTCGAGGGCCCGCTGTCCGCTGCCGTCCCCGCCTCGGCGCTGCAGCTCCACCCGCACGCCACCGTGGTGGTCGACGAGGCCGCCGCCTCCGGCCTCAAGCTCGCCGACTACTTCCGCGACACCTACGCCGCCAAGCCGGCCTGGCAGAAGCTCTGAGGTCGGCGGGCCCGTGCGGGAGGCAGTCGCCTCCCGCACGGGCCCGACCCACGTTCCTTCCCGGCAGCGCCCGGCGGTCAGCGCGTGCGGAGCCAGTCGCCGAAGGCCGCCAGGGCGGGGCCCGGATCGCGGCGCCCCAGGCCGATCCGGAAGCGGTCGGCGGGAGCGGGCGTCAGGTCGGAGTGGAACATGCTCGCGGGCAGCAGCAGGACGCCCGCCTGCTCGACCAGCGCGGTGCAGAAGTCCTCGACCCCGTCCGCCCCGAGGTAGCGCGGGTAGGCGACGCAGCCGCCGTCCGGGGCGCGCCACTCGAAGAGGTCGCCGAACTCGGCGAAGAACGCGTCGAACCGCGGCAGGTTCTCCGCGATGATCGCGCGGTTGCGCGCCAGGATCTGCTCGCGGGCGTTGATCGCGATGCGGGCCAGCACCTCGCTCGGCGCCGAGTTGCAGATCGTGGTGTAGTGCTTGGCCCGCTCCAGCCGGGAGCGCAACTCCCGGTCGCGGCAGGCGATCCAGCCGATCCGCAGGCCGGGCAGGCCGAGCGACTTCGAGGTGACGTTGAGCGAGAGGGCGCGTGCGGAGAGGTCGGCGGCCTGCGGCAGCGCCCGGGCCGGGTCGCGCTCCAGACCGCGGTAGACCTCGTCGGAGAAGAGCCGGATGCCGCGCTCGTCGCACAGCTCCACCAGACGCGTGAAGTCGGCCGCGTCGATGACCTTGCCGGTCGGGTTGTGCGGGAAGTTCACCGACAGCACCCGGGTGTTCGGGCGCAGTGCGGCCGTGACCGCGTCGAGGTCGAGCGCCCAGTCGTCCTTCTCGTCCAGGGCGACGCCGGTGACCTCGCAGAGGGAGAGCGGGATGGTCTCGGCGGACTGGTAGTTGGGGGTCACCACCACGGCGTGGTCGCCCCGGTCGAGGAGCACCTGCATGGCGAGGTTGAGCCCCTCCTGCGCGCCGCCGAAGCAGAGCACGTCGTCGGCGTCGACCTCCTGGTACATCCCGGCGATGGCGCGGCGCAGCTCCGGATCGCCGTAGGTCTCGGTATAGCCGAGGGCGAGGCCGTCCCAGGCCCGGCGGTCCTCGGGGCCGGCCAGGGCGAGGAGTTCGGCCATCGTCATGGTCTGGGCGTCGGAGGCGGCGAGGTGGTGGCGGGCGCTGAACTCCCAGCGCGAGAAGTAGGTTTCGAGTCGGAAGTCGGGGAGCCTGGTCATCTCTCTGTCACTCGCTCTCGTCGGCGCCGGCGCCGGGGTGCCGGCGCTGGGGCTCGGGGGCCTGCTGGTTCTCAGGGGCCTGCCAGGGCTCAGGGGCCTGCCGGGGCTCGGGGGCCTGCTTGAGCTCGGGGGCCTGCTTGAGTTCGGCGAGCAGGGTGTAGGCGGTCGAACGGGAGACCCGCAGTGCGGTGGCGACGGCCGGGACGGCGCGGCGGACCGCGAACACCCCGGCCTGGTCGAGTTCGCGCAGGACGGCGAGCCGGTCCTCGCGGCCGAAGCGTTCGAGCGGGCGGCCGTGCGCGCGGACGTAGCCGCCGATCACGTCGTTCATCCGCTCCGTCCAGTCGCGCTCGAAGAGCGGTTCGGGGCGGGGCGCGGTGGGCGCGGCGAAACCCGCCAGCAGGGCGGCGGCGTGCTCCAGCGGGCCCCGGTCGAGGTTGACGCAGAGCACCGCCGAGGGCCGTCCGGCGTCGTCGCGCAGCACGGCGCTGACGGAGGAGAGCCGGCGCCCGTCGGGCAGCAGCTTCTCGTAGGGCCCGTAGACGTCCGGGGCGGACGGGTCGAGGGTGTCCAGT
Organism: Kitasatospora sp. NPDC088160; assembly: GCF_044741445.1. Taxonomy (NCBI): domain Bacteria; kingdom Bacillati; phylum Actinomycetota; class Actinomycetes; order Kitasatosporales; family Streptomycetaceae; genus Kitasatospora; species Kitasatospora sp. NPDC088160. The sequence continues at coordinate 233,099 of NZ_JBIUSS010000003.1, forward strand.
TCGCCGAGCAGCGACGGGTCACCGGGGGTGCGGGGGGTCATCGGGTTCCAGATGGCCAGCACCCGGTCGGCGGTGGCGTCGTGCAGCACCACCTCGGCGTACGGCCCGAGCAGCAGGGCCACGGCGCGGCAGACCGGTGTCCAGGTCCGGACGCGCGGGTCGGGGGTTTCGGTGGTCATGCTCGGACTGTACGTCCAGGCAAGACGTTTAGTCCAGACGATTCATCCGCGACGTTTCGTTCAGGCGTTTCGTTCAGGCGTTTCGTCCGGGCATCCGGCACCTGCGGCGACGACGAAGGCCCCGCCGACGCAGGCGGGGCCTTCGGTGCTCGGGGAGGGTCAGTGGCAGGTGATCAGCAGTCCGAGGACGGCGGTGCAGCTGCGGGTGTCCCGGCTGGTGGCCGGGGTCGGGTCGGCGGGCACGCCGGCGGTGCGGGCCACCGTGACGTCGAAGCTGCGGATCAGGCTGAGCAGGCCGACCGAGATCGAGAAGTGCCGGGTGGTGCTCGCCCCCTTGGCGAGCGGCCCGGTGAGCTTGCAGGTGAGCTTGGTGCCCGCGATGGTGCAGTCGCTGGAGGTCGCCGCGAGGCCGGCCGGGAGGTCGGCGGAGACGGTGCCCGAGGTCAGCACGTCGGGGCCCTGGCCGGTCAGCGTGACGGTGTAGTCGACCCGGCCGCTGAGCAGGTTGGACACCGGCGTGGCGGTCAGGGCGACGCCGAGGTGGGCACTGGGGGCCGTGTAGCTGAAGCGGTCGGCGGCGACGGCGGCGCTGGTGCCGCCGGGCGTGGTGACCCGGACGTCCACCGGCCCGGTCACCGCGGTGGCGGGGGCGGTGGCGGTGCAGCTGGTCCTGGTGCAGTTGAAGGCGGTGGCGGCGCCCGCCGCGCCGAAGGTCACGGCGGTGGCGCCGTTCAGGTCGGTCCCGGTGACGGTCACCGTCGTGCCGCCGACCCCCGAGCCGCCGGACGGGCTGATCCCGGTGACGGCCGGGACGGGCAGCGGGAAGTCGAGCACGTCGACGGCGCCGCCGGTGAAGTCGGTGAGGTAGCCGCGCCGGCCGTCGCCGGTGATCGCCAGGCTGTACGGGCTCGCGCCGACCGGGACGGTCGCGGTGACCGTCCGGCTGGCGGTGTCCACGACGCTGACCGTGTTGTCGGCGTAGTTGGAGACGTACGCGGCGCTGCCGTCCGGGGCGAGCGAGACGGCGTACGGGCCGGCGCCGACGGCGACGGTGCCGACGAGCGTGTTGCCGGTGGTGTCGAGGACGCTGGCGGTGGCGTCGTCGGCGTCGGCGGCCCACAGCCGGGTGCCGTCCGGGCTGAGCGCGAGGCCGAAGACGCTGTGGCCGACGGGAACGGTGGCGCTCACCGTGCTGCTCGCGGTGTCGATCACGTTCACCGCCTTCGCGCCGGAGGCGGCGACGTAGAGCCGCTTGCCGTCCGCCGAGACGGCCAGCCCGTGCGGCTCGGCGCCGACCGGGACGGTGGCGGTGACCGTGTTGGTGGTGGTGTCCAGCACGCTCACGGTGTCGGCCCCGGCGTTGCCGACGTAGGCGCGCGAGCCGTCCGCGGAGAGCGCGAGGCCCCACGGCTGGGCGCCGACCGGGACGGTGGCCGTCACGGTGTTGCTCGTGGTGTCCACGACGCTGACGGTGCCGTCGAGGTGGTGGGTCAGGTACGCCCGGTGCCCGTCGGGGGACAGGGCGACCGCGTAGGAGCCGGTGCCGGCGGTGAAGGTGGCGGCCACCGTGTTGCTCGCGGTGTCCAGCACGCTCACGGTGCCGCTGCTCTGGCTCGTCACGTAGGCGTGGCCGCCGTCCGGCGTGAGCGCCACGCCCGCCGGGTAGGGCGCCACCGGCACGTGCGCCTTGACGGTCGGCGGCGGTGTGGCGGCCTCGGCGGTGGCGGGCTGCGACAGCAGTGCGGCCGTGGCCGCGGCTATCGCGGTCACGGCCGTCCAGGTGCGCCCGGGTGCGCGACGTGTTCTCACGAGTCTCTCCAGCATGGTCGGTCAAGGGATGCAACGCCGGTCGCTCCAGCCCCCTGCGGATCCGGAGCCGCACGAAGCGTAGAAGCCGGTATGACCATCCGTCAGGGGCTGATCGGTAATGTCGCCAACTGTTCAGATTCGACCGAGATTCGGACAGCAGCCACCCCGCCGGCCGCGCCCCGTCGCGACCAGGGACCGGCCGGGGGCGGGGCGCGGGCCGACCGTGGATGGGTCATGGGCCGGTCGGGGGCCGGTCGGGGCGGGGGCGTGCAGGAAATTGGAGTTGTGGAGTCGCATTCGATAGCGTTTCGAACGTGAGGCTGACCAAGAGCACCGACATCGCCCTGCGGATCGCCATGCGGCTGGCCGTCCTGAGCGAGGACGCCAACCCGACCACCCGCGAGGTGGCCGAGGCGGTCGGCGTGCCGTACACCCACGCGGCGAAGGTGGTCAGCCGCCTGCAGCACCTCGGCGTGGTGGAGGCCCGGCGCGGGCGCGGCGGCGGGCTGCTGCTCACCTTCGCCGGGCGGACCGGCTCACTCGGGCTGCTCCTGCGCGAGCTGGAGGGGGTCGGCGACGTGGTCGGCTGCGAGGACGACCCGCCGTGCCCGCTGCGGGCCGCGTGCCGTCTGCGCGGTGCGCTGCGGACCGCGCAGGAGGCGTTCTTCGCCGCACTCGACCCGCTCAGCATCGACGACCTGGTGGCCGCACCCACCGGCCCGGTGCTGCTCGGCCTCACCGCCAGACCCACCGACTGATCCCCCACCCCCCGGGGCCGGGCTCACGCACGGCCTTTAATACGAATCTCACATACCAGTTAGGAGCCGGACTGATGCTGTCCGCCAAGTCCGCCGAGGTCATCGAGGCCACCCTGCCCGTCGTGGGCGGCGCCATCGGAGACATCACCCCGCTCTTCTACGACCGCATGTTCGCCGCCCACCCGGAGCTGCTGCGCGACCTGTTCAACCGCGGCAACCAGGCCAACGGCACCCAGCGGCAGGCGCTCGCCGGGTCGATAGCCGCCTTCGCCGGCGCGCTGGTCGCCCACCCCGACCAGCGGCCGGACGCGATGCTCGCCCGGATCGCCCACAAGCACGTCTCCGTCGGAATCGACAGCAGCCAGTACCGGATCGTCCACGAGCACCTCTTCGCCGCCATCGTCGAGGTGCTCGGCGAAGCCGTCACGCCCGAGGTCGCCGCCGCCTGGGACGAGGTGTACTGGCTGATGGCCAACGCCCTCGTCGCCGTCGAGGACCGGCTGCGCGCCGAGGCCGCCGCCGGCGGCGACCAGGCCGACCTCTGGCGCCCCTACACCGTCGTCGCCCGCTACCAGGAGACCGACACCGTCACCAGCTTCCTGGTGCGCCCCGCCGACGGCGGCCCCGTCCCCGCCGCCCGGCCCGGCCAGTACGTCTCGGTGCGCACCGAACTGCCCGACGGCGCCCGGCAGATCCGCCAGTACAGCCTCTCCGGCACCGCCGACGGCGCGCTGCGCTTCACCGTCAAGCGTGAGCCCGGCGGCGAGGTCTCCGCCCACCTGCACGACCACCTGCACACCGGCGGCCTCGTCCACCTCGCGCCCCCGCTCGGCGACATCGCCCTCGCCGACGGCGACGGGCCGGTGCTGCTCGCCTCCGCCGGCATCGGCAACACCCCGATGACCGCCATGCTCGACCACCTCGCCGCCACCGGCTCCGCCCGGCAGGTCGTCTCGGTGCACGGCGACCGCGACCAGCTCACCCACGCCTTCCGCGCCGACCTCGCCCAGCTCACCGCCAAGCTGCCGAACGCCACCGCCCACGTCTTCTACGAGCGGCCGCTCGGCGACTGGCCCGCCGAGCGCACCGGCCTGGTCGACCTCGCCACCGTCGACGTCCCGGCCGGCACCACCGCCTACCTGTGCGGCCCGCTGCCCTTCCTGCGCGCCGTCCGCGAGCAGCTCCTCGCGGCGGGCGTCCCGGCGGCGGACATCCACTACGAGGTGTTCGGCCCCGACCTCTGGCTCGCCTGAGATCCCCTGGGACCCCACGACGTCCCCGAGATCCCCCGCCCCGGCCGGCCCGCTCGGTACGATCGCGAGCGGGCCGGCCGGTGTCGCCGGACGAAGGGAGGGCCGATGCGGGTCGCACTGTTCGCCACCTGCGTCAACGACGCTCTGTTCCCCGCCACGGCGGTCGCCACCGTCCGGCTGCTCGAACGCCTCGGCGTGACCGTGGACTTCCCCGCCGGGCAGACCTGCTGCGGGCAGCCGCAGTACAACACCGGCTACCGGCGGGCGTGCGAGCCGCTGCTGCGGCGCACCGCACGGGCCTTCGCCGGGTACGAGCACGTGGTGACGCCCTCCGGATCGTGCGTGGCCATGGTCCGGGACAACTACCCGCGGATCGGAGCCCGGGCCGCCGCCGACGGCCGGGGCGGCGAACTCGACTCCATGGCCGCCGCGTTGACGCCCCGGGTGTACGAACTGACCGAGTTCCTCACCGATGTGCTCGGCGTCGAGGACGTCGGCGCGCACTTCCCGCACACCGTCACCTACCACCCCTCCTGCCACGGCCTGCGGGTGCTCGGCCTCGGCGAACGGCCGCTGCGGCTGCTGCGCGCCGTCCGGGGACTGGAACTGGTCGAACTGCCCGGCGCCGAGGAGTGCTGCGGCTTCGGCGGCACCTTCGCGGTCAAGAACGCGGCCGTCTCGGCGGCCATGGCCGAGGACAAGATCGCCCACGCGCTCGGCACCGGCGCCCAAGTCCTGTGCGGCGCCGACAACTCCTGTCTGCTGCACCTCGGCGGCACGCTGCGCCGCCGGGGCGCGGCCCTGCGCCCGCTACACCTGGCGGAGATCCTCGCCAGCACCGAGGAACACCCGTGGAGGCCCGCATGACCGGCGCCTTCCTCGGCATGCCCGCCTTCCGGCAGGCGGCCTCTCCGCAGGCGACCTTCCCACAGGCCGCAGCGGCGGCCGTCCGGGACGAACGGCTGCGCGCCAACCTGCGGCACGCCACCCACACCATCCGGGACAAACGGGCCCGCGCCGTCGCCGAACTCGACGACTGGGCCGAACTGCGTGCGGCCGGCAAGGCGATCAAGGACCACACGCTGCGCCATCTCGACCGCTACCTCGTCCAGTTGGAGGAGGCCGTCACCGCGGCCGGCGGCATCGTGCACTGGGCGGCCGACGCCGAGGAGGCCAACCGGATCGTCGCCGACCTGGTCCGCGCCACGGGAGAGACGGAGGTCGTCAAGGTCAAGTCGATGGCCACCCAGGAGATCGGGCTCAACGAGGCGCTCGCCGCCGAGGGGATCACCGCGTACGAGACCGATCTCGCCGAGCTCATCGTGCAGTTGGGCGAGGACCGGCCCTCGCACATCCTGGTGCCCGCGATCCACCGCAACCGCGCCGAGATCCGGGAGATCTTCGCCGAACGGATGGCCGCCTGGGGCCGCCCCGCACCCGAGGGGCTGACCGACTCCCCCGCCGAACTCGCCGAAGCGGCCCGGCTGCACCTGCGGGAGAAGTTCCTGCGCGCCCGGGTCGCCGTCTCCGGCGCCAACTTCATGGTCGCCGAGACCGGCACCCTGGTGGTCGTCGAGTCCGAGGGCAACGGCCGGATGTGCCTCACCCTGCCGCGCACGCTGATCTCCGTGGTCGGGATCGAGAAGGTCGTACCGACCTGGCAGGACCTGGAGGTCTTCCTGCAGCTGCTCCCCCGCTCCTCCACCGCCGAGCGGATGAACCCGTACACCTCGCTCTGGACCGGCACCACGGAAGGCGACGGCCCGTCCGCCTTCCACCTCGTGCTGCTCGACAACGGGCGCACCGCCGTGCTCGCCGACCAGGTCGGCCGCCAAGCGCTGCGCTGCATCCGCTGCTCGGCCTGCCTCAACGTCTGCCCGGTGTACGAGCGGGCCGGCGGCCACGCCTACGGCTCGGTCTACCCGGGCCCGATCGGCGCCATCCTGACACCCCAACTGCGCGGCACCACCAGCCCCTTGGACGCCTCGCTGCCGTACGCCTCCTCACTCTGCGGGGCCTGCTACCAGGTCTGCCCGGTGGCGATCGACATCCCCGAGGTGCTGGTGCACCTGCGCGAGCGGGTCGCCGAGCAGGGCGGGCACCCGCTGGAGCGGGCCGCGATCGCGGCCGCCGGGTACGTGCTCGACCACCCGGCGGCGCTCGCGGCCGCCGAGCGGCTCGCCGGGCGCACCCGCGCGCTGCACCCTCGCCGACTGCCCGGCCCGGGCCGGGCCTGGACCGACACCCGGGACCTCCCGGAGCTGCCCGCCGAGCCGTTCCGCGACTGGTGGCGGAGGAACCGCTCATGACCTCACGGGAGTTGATCCTCGCCCGGATCCGCGCCGCGCTCGCCGACCCCGCCCCCGGCCGGGACCGGGCAGCGGAGGGGCCGGTCGCCCGGGACTACCTGCGCACGCACAGTCCGGACGATCCGGCGGCCCTGCTCGACCTGCTGCACCACAACCTGGCCGACTACCGGGCCCGGGTGCACCGCTGCACCGAGGCCGAACTGCCCGCCGTCCTGGCCCGGTTGCTGGCCGAACGGGGCAGCCGCACGGTCGCCGTGCCGCCCGGCCTGCCGCCCGCCTGGCTCAGCGCCACCGCCGTCACGGCCGTCCCCGACGACGGCACGCTCACCGCCGCCCGGCTCGACGCCGTGGACAGCGTCGTCACCGGCTGCGCGCTCGCGATCGCCGAGACCGGGACGATCGTGCTGGACGCCGGGCCGGGCCAGGGGCGGCGGCTGCTCACCCTCGTCCCGGACCATCACCTGTGCGTCGTCCGGGCACCCGGGCAGGTCGTCGCCTCCGTGCCGCTCGCACTGCCCCGGCTCGACCCGGCCCGCCCGCAGACCTGGATCTCCGGGCCGTCCGCGACCAGCGACATCGAGCTCGACCGGGTCGAGGGCGTGCACGGCCCGCGCACCCTGGAGGTGCTGCTGGTCGACGGCTGACCGCGCCGACCGGGGCCGCGGCGACTCAGCTCATCGTCACCTCGCTGTACCGGTCGCCCTGGGAGCTGTCCCAGGCCACCTGCACCCGGCAGTCGACCGGCCGCCCGGAAGCGGCCAGTCCCTGCCCCGCGATGGCCGCCGACGGGTCGGCCAGCGTGCTGAACAGGCCGCCCGCCGGCGGGGCGCCGCCAGGTGTGAAGCCAAGGTCCGCGGGCGCGACGGCCGTGGGGTAGAACACCGCCCGGCCCGTAATCGTGTACGTCCCCCGCGTGGTGTCCTTGCGCTTGCGGCCGGGGATGACCGAGCACAGCGAGAAGGTGTCCTCGGCACCGTCCGAGACGTTGCCCGCCGCGTCGACCGTCCACAGCTCCCAGTAGCGGGCGACCGTGGCGTGGGCGCTCGACCCCTTCGCGGTGATGTACGAGTCGATCCGGCTGCCCGACATCGCGTTCCAGTCCGTGCCGTCCCATTCCTCCACGGCGAAGACGCGGTTGATCTCCTGGATGATGACGCCCTGCTGGGGCGCGGCGACGCTCAACTGCCGCCTGCGCTCGAAGTAGCCGCACTCGCCTTCCAGGTCGTCGGCCGTCAGATGGGTGAGCGCGATCTGCGTCGCCGGCCCGGCTCCGGGCGTGGGGGCCCGCTGGACCGACACCCCCGCGCCGCCGGAGGCGTCGTGGCCGTGTCGCTGCTGCTCGACCAGCCGGGCCACCGCGGCGTTGCCGAGGGTGCGTTGCAGGGGCAGCGCCGTCGAAGGGGACAGCGGGCCGACGGCCGCGGCCTCCCGGGCGCCCTCGGCCGGGAGGTCCGTGCTCCGGCGCTCGGACGCGGCCCTGCGCCGCCGCGCCGCCTCGTCCTCGGATGCGGAAGCCTGATCGCGCATGTGGCCCTCCTGTCGGCACGGCACCGCCCCGGATGCCCTGGCCAACCTCTACCGGACGGCGGGGCGGCCGGGAAGGTCCGCGAGGGCAGCGCGAAGGGCAGCGCGAAGGGCAGTGCGGACGGCAGTGCGGACGGCAGGGTCCGATTCAGGCGGGCCGCAGCTCCAGCGTGCAGCACTTGGCTCCGCCGCCGCCCTTCAGCAGCTCCGAGACGTCCACCGGGACCGGCTGGTAGCCGTGCTCGACGAGCCGCCCGGCCAGGTGTTTCGCGGCCTCGGGCAGCAGCACCCGGCGCCCGTCCGAGACCGCGTTGAGGCCGAACACCTCGGCGTCGGCCCGGTCGGCGAGGATCGCGTCCGGGTACAGGGTGCGCAGCACGGCCCGGCTGTCGGCGTCGAAGGCCTCCGGGTAGTACATGACGTGGTCGTCGGCGAGCACGGCCAGCGCCGTGTCCAGGTGGTAGAAGCGCGGGTCGACCAGGGTCAGGCCGACCACCGGGACGCCGAAGAACTCGCCCGCCTCGGCGTGCGCGGCCCGGGAGGTGCGAAAGCCCGTCCCGGCGAGCACCCGGCCGCCGGCCACCAGGTGATCGCCCTCGCCCTCATTGACATGCCCGGCGCGGTGCACCTCGCGGTAGCCGTGCGAGCGGAACCAGGCCTGGTAGGCCTCGGACTCGGCGGCCCGCTCCGGGTAGCGGAAGGTCGCGACCAGCGCCCGGCCGTCCAGCACGGTCGCGCCGTTGGCGGCGTAGACCATGTCGGGCAGGCCGGGCACCGGGTCGATCAGCTCGACGGTGTGGCCGAGGCGGCGGTACAGCCAGTACAGCCGCTCCCACTGGCGGATGGCGAGCGCGGTGTCGGTGGGCTGCGCCGGGTCCATCCACGGGTTGATCGCGTAGTCGACGGTGAAGTACGTCGGCCGGCACATCAGGTAGCGCCGCGGCCTGGCAGTGCGCTCCGGGGTCTGCATGGGCATTCCTCAACCGTCCTCGGGTGCAGGGGAGTTCGGGGATTCCGTTCCCCAGGCCGCTGCCCCGGCGGGGCTGTTCGCACACCCGCGCGGGCGCCCCCGGCGGGCGCAGGCCCCCGCGCACCCGGCGCGGGCTCCGGCGCACGCGCGGCCGATCGCCACGGGCCGGACCGCACCGAGCGCCGTGGGGACGCGCCGCTCCGAACGTCACGAGGACGGGCCGCGCCGAGGTGTCACCAGCGGACCGCGCCGAAGTCCACCGGCGCGGGCCGCAGGCCCCGGCAGCGGTCGGCGAGCGCCCGCAGCCGGGCCGCCGCCTCCTCGGCGGGCATCCGGTGCCGCTGGCCGTGGCCGGGCAGCAGCCACTCGAAGCGCAGCGCGTCCAGGCTGCGGTCCAGCGAGGCGGAGAGCTCCTCGATCGAGTACCAGGTGACGGTGTCGTACACCTCCAGGTCACCGGTGGTGCGGGACCAGTACAGGGTGTCGCCGGTGAAGCAGTACCGCTCGTCGACCAGGTACAGCACGCTGCCGCGGGTGTGGCCCGGGAAGGGGTGGGCGGTGACGCCGGGGGCGACCTCCACCGGTTCGACGCCGCGCAGCACCCGGTCGGCGTCGGGCGCGGCGTCCAGGTCACCCTCGTGGATCCAGAGCCGGGCGCCGAGCCGGTCGGCGTACGCCCGGCCGTGCGCCGCGTGGTCGCGGTGCGTCAGCAGGATGTCGGTGACCGGGCCGAGGACCTCGTACCGGGCCGCGAGCGGCTCGGCGTAGCGGGGCGTGTCGACCATCAGCCAGCCCGCGGGGCGGCGGCAGAGGTAGGAGTTGGCCCCGGCGTTGTGGCGGGAGTTGTGGCCGAGCAGCAGCAGGCCGTCGTCGAGGGCCAGCGGGAAGGGGTCGGTGGCCGGGTCGAGCGGGCCGGTGCCCGGCCGGATGGAGCGGGTCGGACAGGCGTGGGCGGCGGCGAGCAGCTGGCGGTGCTCGGCCTCGTCGCGCGGCTGGCGGACCAGCTCGGAGCGGCCGGCGCGCTCACGGATCAGTCCTGGCGCGAGCTGCCGGGCCACGTCGCAGTTGGTGCAGCGGTCGTCGACGGACCACTGCCCGGACAGACCGGAGGTCGGATTCAGAGCCATGGATGTCTTCCCCCTGGAAGGACGGCGGCCGGGCCGGCCGCCGTCCTTCGAGCATCGTCCGGGCGGGCCCAAAAGCGGAAGGGGGGCGGGATCTTGTGGTTTCCGGGGGCCGCCGCTCTGCACTCCGGTTGTATTCCGGGTGGGGCACGTGGCCCATCTCACGTGCCGGCGGGGTCACCTACGGTGGCGTAGGTCACTTGAATGGGTGAACTATCTCCTTCATGCCGAACCTCCAGGAGACCCTTGACCTCAGTTCGTATGCCGCCCTCGGCGACAGCTTCACCGAGGGCCTGAACGACCCCGGTGCCGACGGCGCCTTCGCCGGCTGGGCCGACCGCCTGGCCGGGTTGCTCGCCGACGGACGGCCGCCGGGCGGGTTCCGCTACGCCAACCTGGCGGTGCGCGGCCGGCTGCTGGACCAGATCATGGCCGAGCAGGTGCCGCAGGTCCGCCGGCTCCAGCCCGACCTGGCCACCTTCTGCGCCGGCGGCAACGACATCCTGCGGCCCGGCAGCGACCCGGACGAGGTCGCCGAGCGCTTCGAGGCGGCCATCGTCCAACTCACCGCCTCCGCCGGGACGGTGCTGATCTGCACCGGCTTCGACACCCGGGACGTACCGCTGTTCAAGCACCTGCGCGGCAAGATCGCCACGTACAACGGGCACATGCGGGCGGTCGCCGACCGCAACGGCTGCAAGGTGGCCGACCTGTGGTCGCTGCGCGCCGTCCAGGACCGCCGGGCCTGGAGCGAGGACCGGCTGCACCTCTCCCCCGAAGGCCACCAGCGGGTCGCCCTGCTGGCCGCCCGCTCCCTGGGGCTGCGCACCGAGCAGGACCCGGAGGCGCCCTGGCCGGCCACCCCGGAGCCGTCCGCCGCCGACCAGCGGCGCGAGAACCTCCAGTGGGCCCGCGAGTACCTGCTGCCCTGGGTCGGCCGACGGCTGCGCGGGGAGTCCTCGGGGGACCACGTCGAGGCCAAGCGGCCTGACCTGCTTCCGCTCTGACGAAACGTCAGGCGGCACCGGGTGCTGCGGTCGTCCTCGCAGCCCTTGCGGTCCTCGCGGTCCGCGCGGCCTTCGCGGTCCGCAGCACCCGGTGCGCCAGCGCGGCGAACGCGGCACCGACCACGTACCAGAACAGGTCCGGCGGATTGAACGTCGACCCCAGCACCAGCCGGGCCAGCTCGCTGCGCCGCCCCAACTCGTCGGGCACCCCGGTGATCTGGAACAGCTCCACCGCCCAGCTCAGTCCCGCCGCGACCACCGCCGCCCGCCCCGGCCGAACACGGGGCGCGACCAGCACCACCAGCGCGTACACCAGCACCGTGTAGAGCGCGTCCCCGGCGTACTTCGCGACGTCCCCGCCGAGCACGGCCCGCACGCCCAGCCCGGCCGCCACCGTCGCCCCGGCCGCCAGCAGCGGCACCACCCGCACCCGCAGGCGCCCCCAGAGATCATCCACCCGCCCCACCCTACGGCCCGGCCGCCGGGTCCAGGGCTGGGCCGTCCGGGTGACCTCCCGCATCCGTGACGCCCGGGCGTCGTTGGCCGCTGCGTGACCGCACACCGAAGCCTGCTCCGGATGGCCGCCGCCGCACTGTTCCTGACGGCCGTCACCGTTCCCTCCGCCGCTCCGGCCGGCGCCGCCGCCGCGGCCCACCCCGCGCCGCGGATCGTCCGCGGCATCCTCGAACCCCCGCTGCCCGTCGACCAGTTCCCGCCCCAGGTCGAGGAGGCGTGCCACATCTGGCACGACCTGCAGTGGCCGACCGCGAACGCCCCCCGGGACTACCCGGTGGCCGGCTCCCCCTTCGTGATCCGCGGCAGCAACGTCTACGGAAACCGCAGCGGCGACCTCCCCCAGGACGGCCACTACCGCGAGTACGACGTCAACCCGCGCCAGCCCGGCCAGCACCGCGACGCCGAACGCCTGGTCCGCGACCCCGCCACCGACCACGTCTGGTACAGCGACGACCACTACGCCAACTTCCACGAGATCAGCTCGGGATGCTCCTGATCCGACCCCACGGACACCGCCCGTGGGCCGGGACCGGGCACGTCACTCGCGTGACCACTCGGTCTCGGCCTCGGGCTCGCCGACGGCGTCGGACCCGCCCCAGACCCGGACCCTGACCGCCCGGGGCCCCGGGGCCGGTCGGGAGAGCGTGCGCACGAACACCTCCCGGACGTGGTTGGCGGCCTGCTGGGGCGGCCCGTCGTACTCCAGGGGGTTCGGCATGGGCGCGCCGCTCTGCCGGGCCCAGTCGCCGTCGTCGTCCTGGGTCTCCAGGACCCATCGGTAGTGCCGCATCCTGACCTCCTCCGGCCCGGGGCCGTTCCTCGGTGCTGTCCGGTCCGTGCGGTCCGGTCAGTGCAGTTCGGTCGTGGGCTCGGAGCCGATGCCGGTGGCCAGGAGGATCTGCCGCGCCGAGTCGGTGCCGCCGGCCCGGACCGCACGGGCCATCGAGGCCAGGGCCGCTTCCCGGCCCGCCTGCGGCGGAACCACGAGCAGACTGAAGTGATCACGGTCGCCCCGCGTGACGATCACCGTGTCGTCGCCGACCGGATACCGGTCGATGCGCACCGACCGGCCCTCGACGACGATCCGGGCCGGCACCTCGTCCCAGGCGTCCGCGTCCAGGCCCACGCTCACCACGGGGCCGAGGTGTTCGGTCAACGCGCCGACCAGGCCGGGCAGTTCGGCGCCGATGTTCCGTGACCGCGGCCACCAGGCGCCATCGAGTGCGCCCTCGCGGGACCGCGTGGTCTCCAGGCGCAGCAGGACCGTCCCCGGTTTCACCGCCTGCCGGAAGCGGTCCGGCAGAAGCCCGGGGTGCGGGGCACCGGCATCGTCCGACATGGCTCGCCACCTCTCCGCGGGCGCGGATCGGGCCCGCTGAACGGGGCCGGCCCTTCGGTTCCAGCAACTGGGCCGCCCCGCCCTCCCACGGTACTCCGACCGCACCGGGGCCGAACGGGCGCCGGCGGACGCCTGCGCGGGGAGGGGCGGCCCTGCTCGACGGCCCGGGGCCGGCCCCGCGTCACCGGGAGCCGCGATGCGTAACACTGTGTGTTGTGTCGAATGCGAAGAATGACGACGGTGGCGCGGGGGCGGGCGGTGCGCCCAGTCCCGACGCCCCGCTGCCGGCCCTCGACCGGGAGCAGGTCGGGGTCCTGCGCCGGGTGGGCCGGGAATGGGGCCGGGCGGCCGGGGATCCGCAGGCCTGGCGCCGGGCACTGCCGGTGGACCCGGAGCTCGGCCGCTTTCCGGCCTCCTCCGAGATCCGGCCGGTGCGCTTCGGCCGCTTCGTGCGGGTGGCCACGGTCGGCGGGCAGCCGTCGCCCGTCGAGGCGGGCGGCGAGGACACCCGGACCTCCCGACTCGGCCGGGCGGGCGCCGGGGTCAGGCACGTGCTGCTCGGGGCCCCGCTGCGCAGTACCGCGATCGCGCACGAGCGGATGCGCAAGCTGGTGGCGCTGCCGGTGCTCTCCGCCGACGCGCTCTCGTCCGTCGCCTACGGGCCCGAGGCGATGCTGGCCGTCCTGGTCCTGGCCGGCACCGCCGGTCTGCGCTACTCGGTGCCCATCGCCGCGACGATCGCGTTCCTGATGCTGGCGGTCGGGGTGTCCTACCGTCAGACGATCCGCGCCTACCCGCACGGCGGCGGCTCGTACATCGTCGCCACCGCGAACCTCGGCCGCCTCCCCGGGCTGGCGGCGGCCGCCGGTCTGATGACCGACTACATCCTCACGGTCGCGGTCTCGATCGCCTCCGGCATGGAGGCCGTCACCTCGGCGATCCCCTCGCTGCGGGGCGACGCCGTGCCGATCGGCCTCGCCGTGATCGGCGTGCTGCTCGCCGGGAACCTGCGCGGCGTACGGCAGGCGGGCGCCCTGTTCGCCGCACCGACCTACGCCTTCGTCCTCGCCATCCTCGCCCTCATCGCCTTCGGCCTGTACGACGCGGCCGGCCACGGCTTCCAGCCCACCGCGGCTCCGCAGTCGACCGCGACCGAGGGGGTCGGCGTGCTCCTGGTCCTGCGCGCCTTCGCCTCCGGCTCGACGGCGATGACCGGCATCGAGGCGATCTCCAACGCCGTCCCGGCCTTCCAGCCCACCGAGTGGCGCAACGCCCGTACCACCCTGACCTGGATGGTCGGCCTGCTGATCGTGCTCTTCGCCGGCACGGTCGCGCTGGTCCACCTCGACGGCGTCGTCCCCGACGCCCAGGAGACGGTGCTGTCGCAGCTCGCCCACCGCGCCTTCGGCCCGGGCTTCGGCTACGTCTTCACCCAGGCCGCCACGGCCGCGATCCTGCTCCTGGCGGCCAACACCGCCTACAACGACTTCCCCCGCGTCCTCTACCTCCTGGCACGCGACAACCAGGCGCCGCGGATCTTCCTACGGCTGGGCGACCGGCTGGCCTTCAGCAACGGCATCGTCGTGCTCTCGGTCGCCGCGGCCGCGATCTACGCGGCGTTCGACGGCATGACGGCGCCGCTGATCCCGCTGTACGCGGTCGGCGTCTTCCTCGCCTTCACGCTGTCGCAGACCGGCATGGTCGTGCACTGGTGGCGCCTGCGCGACCGCCACTGGCGCAAGAGCCTGATCTTCAACGCCGTCGGCGCGCTGCTCTCGGCGACCGTGCTCGTCACCGCCGCGATCACCAAGTTCACCTCGGGCGCCTGGTTCGCCGCGCTCGTGGTGGGCCTGTTCATCCTGGTGGCCACCAGGATCCGGCACCACTACGAGCAGGTCGCCGCGGCGCTCGCCCTGCACCCGCACGCCGTCGAGGTCCCCGGCCGCGCCCTCACCCGCCCGCGCCCACGGGACGGCGCGCCCGCGCCCTCCGCAGAGGCGGAAGCGGAGTGTGAGCGCGAGGCGGAGAGCGAGGAGACTCCCGAGGAGATCCACCCGCTGCTGATCGTGCCGATCGCCGCACTGGACCTGGCCGGCATGCGCGCCCTCGCCTACGCCGCCTCGCTCCGCCAGCCCGTCCTCGCCCTGCACATCAGCGCCAGCGAGGAGGAGGCCCAGCGCTTCCGCGCGTACTGGAACCTGTGGGGCGACCACCTGCCCCTGAAGATCCTCCTCTCCCCCTACCGCACGATCGTCGCGCCCCTGGTCAACTACATCGAGGCCCTGCACGACCAGCGCCCGGACCTCACCCTGACCGTCGTCCTCCCGGAGATCGTCGTACGGCACCGGCGCCACCGCCTGCTGCACAACCGACTCGCCCCCCGCCTGCGCAGGGCGCTCCGCCCACTGCCGAAGATCGTCGTCACCACCGTCCCGTTCCACGTCTGAGGACTGTCCAGCGTGTCCGCACCCGGACCGCTACGCGCCGGCGGGCCAGGAGGCGGCGCGGCTTCGGGCGACGTCCGCCCGCCGGCCGGCCTCGCCCGCGCCGGTGGCGGGCACGACCGCCGAGGGCAGGACGTCGGTACCGGGTTCCGGTCCGGTCGCGCCGCGGGCCGGCTCCGAGGCAAGCAGTTCGCTCGCGGTCCGGCTGTCGGCGGGGTCGGCCGCCCGGGCCATCAGCCGCTCGGCGGTGACGGCGTCCGTCTCCGGCGGTACGACCAGCAGGTTCAGCCGCAGCGGGGCGTACGAGCAGACCACGATCAGGTGCTCGTCCTGCTCGACGGTGAACCAGCCCACGTGGACGGTGTGCCCGGCGACCGGGGCCCGGTGCGGGACGGTCGGCCACTGCGCGGGGTTCACGGTGGCCCGGGTGACCCGCCCCCACGGACCGTCCAACGCTGCGGCGAGGGAAGGGAGTTCGAGGAGAAGATCACGCGAGCGGGGCCACCAGGCGCCGTCCAGCCGACCGGGCCGGGTGCCCTCGGGCACCCGGGAGAGCCGTGCTGCGGGTACCGGGGCGGTGGGCGCCATCGCGCGATCGAGGGTCGTGGTCATGATCGAAGACCTGTCCCCGGACCCGGCCTCGGGCCGGATCCGGCATCGTCGTTCGCCGGAGACGACGCCAGTTGTCTTGCCCGGCATGCGAGGTGCCTTCGGTGATGTCCAGGCTACTCTCCGCCAGGCCCGGACCTCGCATGGCGGCCGCAGCAGCGCTTTCCCGACGATTCGTCGGCCGCGAGCCAGCGCCCGGCTTCGATCGGATGGTTCCGGCGGCACGCCGGTGACTGTTTGCGCACGCGGCGTGTGGGACGACCCGCTGGAGTCCCGCCCCTCGCGCCGGGAGCGGCCGGCCGACGGGCAGCGGCGCGCCTGCCTGCCCTTCGGGAAGAGCGAGGAGAGGTGCCCGGCGAACGGCTTCGCCCTCAAACCGACCGGCAGGCCCGCCGCCCGGCCGCCGCCGCCGCGTCCGGCCTCTGCCAGGATGGGCGTCCTCGACCCCGGGCGCGGCGAAAGGGCGGCACAGTGGTGGAACTCGACCCGAAGAGGCTGCTGATCCTGCGCCAGATCGCCGACGCCGGCAGCGTGGCGGGCGCCTCGCGCGCGCTGGGCCACACCCCCTCCGCGGTGTCCCAGCAACTGGGCCGGCTGGAACGCGAGGTCGGCGTCCCCCTGGTGGACCGCACCGGTGGACGGGCCGAACTGACCGCCGCCGGCCGCCTGTTGGCGGGCTACGGCGACCGGATCGGCCAGGCGCTCCAGGACGCCGCCCGCGACCTGCGCGCACTCGGCGCCGCCGCCGCCGGCCCGGTCGCCATCGGTGTGCCGCCGCCCGCCATCACGTTCTTCGCCACCACCGCCGTCCACCTGCTCGCCCGCACCCACCCCGACCTGGCCCCCCGCCTGGTGGAGACCGGACGGCAGGAGGGCCTGCGCGCCCTGCGCCTGGGCGAACTGGACGTCCTGGTCATCGAGGACGACCGGCAGGAACCCACCCCGCTGCCGCCCGGCGTCGAGGCGAGCGTCATGTTCGAGGACGCCTACCGCCTGGTCGTCCCCTCCGACTGGCCCCCGCTCGCCGACCCCGCCCAGCTGTCCGGCCGCCCCTGGATCGCCGCCCCGACCGGCTCACCCCGGCAGCTGGCCTTCCGACGCCTGGCAGCCCGGCACGACATCGTGCCCCTGGTCGAGCACACCGCCCGCTACCGCTTCGCCGTCTACACCATGCTCGCCGCCCGTCTGGGCGCGGCGATCCTGCCCGCGAACGCCGCCGCCCTGATCGGACCGGGCGCCGGCACCGTCACCACACTGCCGGTACCGGGCACCTACCTGGTGCGCCTGCTGCGCCGCACCGGACCGTGGGGGGCGCCGCCGGCGGTGCGGGCGGCGGCCGAGGCGCTGCAGAGCGCGCTGCTGGCGGCGAGCGAGCGGCTGGCGGCTCAGGGTCTGACCGAGAGTGAGCCGCGCGTGAACGGCCACCTGGTCGACCCCAGCGAGCCGAACACGCCCGCCGACCCGCCCGTCGCGACACCGTAAGCGCTGCTGAACGCCAGGGGTGAGTGCCGCTTGCTGGTGCCCGGCCCGGCCCTCTGCCAGCGTGGCCGGGTGACCACCATCGCGGACGAGCGACCCCCCGCCCCTCCTCCTGCCCCCTCCGGCGGGCTGCGCCGCCGGGCGCGCGCCGCCACGCGTCTGATCCAACGGGCGGCCTGGGCCACCACGCTGGCCGGCGCGGTGACGACGGCCTGCACGCCGTGGGGATCCACGCCCTGGTACACCGGCTGGATCGGCGCGGCCGGTGCGGCGGCACTCGCGGCGCTGGCCTCACCGGTGCGGTCGGCCCTGGGCGAGAGCCCGCGCTCCGGCTCCGTCGCCGCCCTGTTCCACGGCGCCATGCTCGCCCTGATGCTCTGCACCTTCGCCGGCTGCTTCGCCTTCTCCCTCAGCGGCTGGTTCCACGAGCACGACCGCGACCTGCACGCCACGCTGCGGGTGTCCGCCACCGTCACCGGCTGCCACAACAGCGGTGACACCAGTACCGAGTGCACCTTCCTCTGGACGGCGGACGGGCACGAGTACCGCGCCGCCGAGGGCACGGACGTGCAGTGGCCCGACGGGCACCGGGTCGACGTGCGGATCGATCCCGTCCACCCGCAGCGGGATCCCGTCACCGACGGCGGCTACTGGCCGCTGTGGATCGCGGTCCTCGTGGGCGGGATCGGCACCCCGTTCAGCCTGTGGGCCTGGTGGGTCCTGGAGGAGTCCACGAACTACTGACACCGCGCCGGGCCCCTGCGGGTGCGGGTGTCAACCAATCGTCTCCGGATCAACACCGAACTCGGCGTGACCAGCAGGCTCCAGGCCGACCTGCTGCTCCAACGGCCGCGCGCGAGCGGGCAGGGAGGCCTGAACACCGCTCAAGGCCTCGCCGACGGCGAGGCCTTGAGCGTGCCGGTCAGCCCACGGTGGTGGTGCTCAGGCGTCCACGCCGTAGTACTGCGCGAGGAAGCCGGTCACGTCCGCCGCGTGCGGGAGCAGCTCCGGCAGTTGGGCGGCGAGCGCGGAGCGGGTGGCCTCGGCGAGTTCGGGCAGGCCGGTGGCGGCGCCCTTCACGTACGGGTCGAGGCGGCGGATGAGCTCGTAGTTGCTCTCCACGTCGAGCTGGCGCATGGCCTTCTCCAGCGGCGGCGCCCCGGCCGGCGGGACGGCGGGCAGCACCCGGCTGACGAAGGTGACCCGGTGCAGCACCCGCCAGCACGGGGGCTTGCGGTCCGACTGGCGGGCCTGGCGCAGCGCCGCCGCGTTGGGGTCGTTGCCGTTCGCGAGCCAGGTGGGGTCGACGACCTTGTGGAAGAAGGTCTCGAAGTGCTCGCTGTCCTCGCCGAGGTAGAAGCTGAGGAAGCGGTAGGCGTCCACCTTGCCGGGCACCTTGACGGGTTGGCCGTCCTGGTCGAAGACGGGCTTGCGGTCCTGGTCGTAGCGCTGGAGGTTGGTGGCGGGGTTGACCTCCACGTTCAGTCCGAAGGAGCGGGTGGCCTCCTTGCCCCGGGCGCGGGTGGCGGTCATCCCGCCGCCGACGGAGGCGTCCAGCTGGGCGCCGATGCCGATGCCGGCGATCTGGAAGGAGGTGCCGACCGAGGTGCCGACCGATCCGGACAGCGAGTACGAGCCCGAGGTCGTCTCGCTGACCACGTCGGTGGTCTCGGTGGTCTCGGCGAAGAACCCTCCGGCGGCGGTCCAGACGTAGGTGTTGACCAGGTCCCGGCGGGAGAAGCCCTGGCCGGTGGCGCTGTCGGTGGTCCCCCGCTCGCGGGCCGGCGAGGCGTCGGTGCCGATCGCGCCGCCGAGTACCCGGCCGGCCCGTTGGGCGGTGGGGTCGGGGGCGTGGGTCTCGGTGGAGACGGTGTCGTAGTAGCTGTGCAGGCGCTGCTGGTCGCGCTGGATGCGGCGCTTGAGCGCGTACGCCTCGCGGGGCTTGAAGTAGCTGTACTCGCCGCGCTCGCGGGTGCCCCGGTAGTCGGGGTCGGCGACCTTTCCGCGCTCGTCGAAGCCGACGGTGCCGTCGAGGGTGCCCTGCTTGGTGTAGCGGGGGTTGATCGGGAACGGGATGACGTTCCAGTCCTTGGGGATGTCGGGGTTGGGCTGGATGCGGTAGGCGACCAGGGCCCCGCTGTGGGCCAGGCGCAGGGCGAAGACGTCGGCGGTCTGGGACTGCACGACGGCGAAGCCGGTGTTGGCCGGGACGTAGCGGCGGCCGGTGGCGGGGTTGAGCAGGCGGCCCGGGTCCTCCCAGTGGCCGGTGAGGGAGACCTTGGTGGTGCGGGCGGTGTTCTCGCCCTGGGAGACGGAGGTCTCCTCCGCCCAGCTGTTGGAGAACTCCAGGTTGCCGCGCACGCCGGCGGAGACGCCGCCCTTGGCGATGGCCTTGGCGATGCCGAAGCCGAGCGGGGCGGTGATCATCCAGACGTCGACGTCCACCTCGTTGGACAGGGCGAACCCGAAGGCGGCGTCGACGCTGCGCTCCTTGGCGGAGGACAGCGAGCGCACCACCTGCTCGGCCTCGGTGAGTTGGACGGAGGAGGCGCCCTCGAAGGTGTCGCTGCCGGGGTCGGTGAGCCCGGCGGTGAGGTTCTCCGAGGGGACCGGCGGGGCGCCCTCCACGTAGCCGACGAGCTGCGGGTCGAACTGGATCTGGCTGACCCATTCGCTCACCAGCTCGCCGACCTTGTAGCCGGTGACCAGGTGCCAGCGCCCGTCCCGCAGGTAGCTGTAGGCGCGCTTGAGGACGCCGAACGCCTCGCCGCGGGCGCCGTACTGCATGTCGGCGTACTCGGCCACGGCCGGGGCGGCGGAGACGGTCTCGTGGAACGGGGTGCGCATGCCGGCCAGCGCCGAGCGGACCTGCGCGGTGTCGGTGGAGACCGGCGCGCTGGACAGGACGGTGCGCGGGCGGGTGGCCTCGGCGCCCAGGCGCAGGTGGTTGCCGCGCAGGCCGTCGTCGCGGACCTGGGCGACGTCCGGCTCGGTGGAGTCGCGGTCGAACGGCCAGTAGGCGACCAGGTCCTCCTTCTCGCCCTTGAGCCGGGTGAAGAGGTTGTCGAGCAACTGCTCGTGGGTGCGGGCGGTGCGCCAGATCCGCACCTCCTCCAGCACGCCGTTCAACGACTCCGCGGCCTTGCCGCCCCTGATCACCGCGCCCAGGGTCAGCTGGGCGTCGCCGGCGTCGGCGAGGGCCGCGCTGTCGGGGGCGCCGGGGGTGCCCGCCGGGTCGCAGGCCACGGCGACGCCGTTGCGGTAGAGCCGGAAGACGCTGCCGCGCGGGTCGGGGTTGCGGACCCAGCGGGCGCCGCGCAGCCGGGCGGGGTGCGAGCCGGTGGCGTCGGCCGCCGTGCCGCCGGCGTTCTCCTCGAACCGCCAGTGCGCGATCAGGCCCCGGTCGCGGGCGGTGACGGCGGTGCCGAGCCGGGCGGCGTCGCGGGCGGCGCCCCAGATCCGGACCTCGGCGAGCACGCCGGTCAGCCGCTGCACGACGGAGCCGTCGCGGGCCCGGCCCAGCTCCAGCGGCGCGTCGTTGCCGCGCGGGCCGGGGCCCTCGTAGCGGGCCGTGCCGATCTCCCGGCCGTCCAGGTGGAAGCGGATGTCCTGCCACTCGCGGACCGCCACCGACTCGACCAGCTCGACGCTCTGGGTCACCGGCTTGCCGTCGGCCCCGGCCGCGGTGATCTGGCGGGTGCCCTTCTGCTCCTGCATCGAGCGCCCGCTCTTGCGGACCACCGCGATCCGGTGGAACGCCCCGGCCTTGACGCCCTCGGTGGAGGTGTACCGCACGGCCCGGCCCTCGGGCTCCTCGAAGGCGAACTCCAGCCTGCCGTCGGGCAGCACCGCCAGGCGGTACGGCACGCTGCCGCCCGCGCCGTCGGCGGTGCGGCCCTTGGAGAGCAGGCCCTGGGTCTCGCCGAGCCGGTCGAGGCGGGCGAAGACCTCCAGCGTCAGGTCGTCGGCGATGTCGAGGGCGTCGTCGTCGGCGACCTCCAGGTAGGCCTCGCCGTCCAACCGGACGGCCCAGGACTGCTGGTAGGCGGCGGCGAAGTGGCTCCACTCGCTCAGCGGGAAGGTCTCCCGGCTGACCACCCGGCGATCGCCGACGGTGGCGACGGCCCAGTAGCGGCCGCCCTCGATCGGCGACGGCGCGGGCACCGGGCCCGGCTTGCCGCGCAGTTCGGCGTGCCGCTGGTTGCCGGAACGGTCGGCCAGCACGGGCTGCGCACCGGCCGCCGGGGCGGAGTAGAGCCAGTAGCCGAGCAGCCCGGTCTCGCCGCCGGTGAGCCGGCGCTTCATCGCGGCGCGCACGTCGTCGCCGCCGCGCGCGCTGGACCAGAGCCGGACTTCGTCGATCTGTAGGGAGGCGAACTTGGTGGCCTGGAAGGGCACCTGCGCCAGGGAGAGCCTGCCCTGGCCCCGGTAGGGGGCGCTCGCGGTGCGGCGGGCGATCTCCTGGCCGTCCCGGTAGACCACCTGCTGGCTGGTGCCGCGTTCGAAGACGCAGGCCCAGTGGTGCCACTGGGTGTCGCCGAACCGCTGGGTGGTGTCCAGGTCGTCGCCGAAGAAGGCGAAGGTGAACTTGCCGTTCGACCGGAAGCCGATGTGCAGGCTCTCGTTGTTGCGGCCCTGGTCGCCGCCGTGCCCGAGGACGAAGTGGTCGCGCTCGTCGACGGCGGTGCGGCGGGCCCAGAACTCGACGGTGAAGTCGCCGTCGCCGAAGCCGAACGCGCCGGGCACCACCGCGGCGGCGCTCACCCCGTCGTAGGCCAGCGCCGAGGCGGCGGGGCCGCCGAGCAGCCCCAGGCCGTACGGGGTGTCGCCCGCGTTGGCGTGCACCAGCCGCACCGGGCCCTCGACCCGCTCGGGGTTCACCCAGGCCTCCAGGGTGAGGTCACCGGGGGTGGCGGCCCGCGGCAGCTGCTCGGCGGGCAGGGCCAGGAAGCGCCCCTGCCCGTCGAAGGCGTAGGCGCGGCCGGGCATGTCGGCGCGCCAGCGTCCGCCGTGGCCGCGCAGCAGGTCGCCGGCGGTGCCGACCGGGATCTCGGCGAGGCCGCCGGGGTCGACGGTGACCAGCCGGGAGCCGGACGAGAGCGCCACACCGGGCGCGGAGGCGGTGGCCCAGCGCTGGTCGTAGCGCACCCGCTGCACGCCCATGCCCGGCTTCAGCACCGTCGGGTCCGCGCCCGCGCCCAGCTTCAGCGACTTGCTGCCGGCGGGGTGGTCGCCCTCGAAGCGGAAGCCGTGGCCGCCGACGGTGACGAAGCCGGGGCCGGCGAGCCGGGCGAGGGTGCCCTCGGTGAACTCCACCACGCCGCCGTCGATCCGCAGCACGGTGCCGATCGGCACCGGCTGTTCGGCCGCGCCGTTGACCACGGCGGCGAAGTCCTCGGCCCGGCGGGGCAGGTGGGACCACTGCTCGCTCTGCCCGTCCCGGCGGATGGTCAGCTTGACCTGGGCCGGGTTGTCGCCGACCTCGACGGTGATCTCCGCCGCGGCCAGGTCGGTGGCGGCATCGCGGGCGGTGAAGGCGAGCGCCTTGCCGCCGGCCGTCAGCCGCCGGGAGGAGCGCAGCACCTGCGTGTCGTAGTAGCCGGCGAAGAACTGGCCGTTGGCGCCCCGGAAGTAGAGCACCAGGCTGCCGGTGGCGCTGTCCAGCAGGAACGGCCGGTCACTGCCCCGGGCGAAGGCGAGCAGCGCGCCGGAGCTGCTGAGGCCGGTGCGGTCGACGGAGAGCTGGGACATCGGCAGGGCGATGTCGTCGGAGCCGCGCACGCCGCCGGTGAGCCGGCCCAGCTCCTCGCGCTTGGCTGCCAGCAGGGCCTGCCGGGCCGGCAGGTCGCGGCGGTGGCGGGCGAGCGCGTCCTGCTTTCCGCCCAGTGTCAGCAGCCGATTGTCGATGTCCAGGATCTGCTGGTTCCGCTGGGCGGCACTCGCGCCCGGCCTGCCGGAGGCGCCGTCCTTCTCCAGCACGATGACGCCCTCGCCGGAGGCGTTGACCGTCCCGTAGTCGTACTGCACGATGCGGTCGCCCTGGCTGTCCCGGGCGCAGACCAGCTTGCCGCTGCGGCGGACCACCAGGCCTCGGCCGTTCCAGCTGTCCAGCGCGAAGTGGGTGGCGTCGTTGTCGGCCTCCCGGCGGTACTGGATCAGCGGGGTGTCGTTGTCGGTCTTCCCGCCGGAGAGGTTCATGTCCAGACCGGAGTCGACGTTGCGCAGGAAGTAGCAGGGGACGCCGTTGAGGTTGGTGCCGGTGGATTCGAAGGTCCACAGTGTGGAGGCGGCCGTCCGGTTGGCGGTGCGCACCAGCGGGGCCGTCGCGTCCTTGCGGTCGTTCTCCACCGCGAGGTACTGGTCCCGGCCGTCCTTGGGCAGCCTGAACCGCAGCCGGTAGCGCCAGAGGGTGACGTCGTCGTCCTGGCCTGCCCGCAGTTCGGCGCGCCGGCGCTCCAACTCCGGGACCTCGGCGGTCTCCTGCTGGAGGCGGGCGATCTCCGCCTCGGAGTTGGCCACGTCCCGGACGAGCTTGGCCACCTGGGCGTCCAGGTCACCGACGGCGTCCACGGCGCCGCTGGAGTCGGGGGCGGCGAGCACCGGCAGGGCCACCCGGTCCGGGATCTCGGCCAGCCGGCCGTCCCCGCCGACGCCCAGGTCGAGGGTGGCGAGGTAGGCGTCGTCGGTGGCCTTGCCGGTCACCGGGTCGGGCCCGCCGGTGGCGCAGGCGAGCAGCACCCGGGCCTGGCGCTTGACGGGCTTGGCCGCGCCGTCGTACCCGGCCGGGGAGGCCTCCTGCTGGTGGTGCAGGACGGCGGAGAGGCCGGAGACCACCGTGCGCCCGGTAAAGGCGAAGCTGTCGCGGCGCACCCCGGGGTTGTCGCCGATCGGGGCCTCGGAGGTGATCCAGGCCGGCCCGCCGCGCAGAGCCGCGTTGCGGGCGTTGTCCGTCTGGTCGTACAGCGTGTCGCCGGCGCCCTCGTCGAAGCGGTAGTAGACGGCCAGGCCGGGCTCGTTGCCGATCAGGCGGCGGCCGCGGTCGGCGGCCAGCTCGTCGCCGCTGCGGGGGCGGTTCCAGATCCGGACCTCGTCCAGTTCGGCGCGGCCGAACGAGCCGAGGGCGCGGCCCAGGGTCAGCGGGCCGAGACCGGCGTAGGGCATGTCGGTGGTGCGGCGGCCGAGTTCGACGCCGTCGCGGTAGACGATCTGCTCGCGGGTGGCGCGGACGAAGACGCAGGCCCAGTGGTGCCAGTCGGTGTCGCTGGTGCGCCGGCCGACGTTCAGGTCGTCGGCGTAGAAGGCGAAGGCGAAGGTGTCGTCCGAGCGGAAGCCGATGTGCAGGCTGCGCAGCCGGGCGCCGGCGGCCGCGCCGTGCCCGATCAGGAAGTCCTCCCGGCCGCCGGTCGCGGTGCGCCGGGCCCAGAACTCCACGGTGAAGTCCGCGTCGGCGAGTTGGAGGGCGTTGGCGGGCAGCTCGGCCACGTCGTCGACGCCGTCGAAGCGCAGCGCCGTCTCGGCGTGGCCGCTCTCGCTCACCGCCGGTACCAGCGGCCGGCCGGTGAACGGGCAGGTGCCGGGGGCGGGTTCGTAGACGGCCTCGCGGTAGCGCTCGTCGGGGCTGGTCCAGGCCTGCGAGCCCTGGGTGTTGAACAGCCCGTCGCGGCTGCGCTCGACGCTGAAGCCGTCGATCCGGGCGGTGGCGTCGTTGTGCGCGAAGATCTGCCAGCGCTCCCTGCCGTGCACGGCGGTGGGCACCAGCAGGGCGGTGAACCGGCCGCGGGAGAGGTTGCGGACGAAGTTGAGCTCCTGGGTCGGCTCGATGAACGCCCGGCCCTCCATGTCCCGGGTGCCGAGGCTGTCCTTCGCGGAGTCCGGGCGGCCCTTGTGCCGGCTGCGGCGGTAGCGGACCTCCAGCACCGGCTTCAACTCGCCGCCGACCAGCAGGAACCGGTCGCAGAGCAGCGTGGCGTCGACCACCGGCGTCCGGCCCGCACCGCCGCCGGCGAGGTAGTCGGTGCGGGTCGGGTCGGCCGAGGAGCCGGTGCCGTCGGCGAGCCGGAAGACCGCGTCCGCGTCGTCGGCCCGGATCGACTGGCGCAGCACGTACAGGTGGGTGCCGTCGGAGACCACGTGGAAGGGCGCGGCCGCACCGAGCCTGGCCGTGCTGGACAGGAACGGGTCCAGTTCGTCGTCGCCGAGCCGCTCCGCCGGATCCGCCTCGACCCGCCCGCCGCGCTTGACCACGGGCATCCGCACCGCACCGGCCACCGCGTAGCCGACCCGGGCCAGCTCCGCCGGGAACGGCAGCGGCAGCGGGTTCTCCGACCAGTACGCCGCATCCGCCTCCCCGCGCGCCTCGTCGTGCTGCGACAGGTCGAGGACCGTGTAGACGATCCGCCGCTGGTCGTCCATCGCGAAGGCGACCGTGCTGCCCTGGTGCCGCACGGTCGTGGTGTGCACATAGGAGCGGTCGCTGTAGACCCGCGCCAGATGCTGAACCTCCGTCAAACCCGCCACCTCACAAGCCGTTGGCCGCCGGGAACGCGACGGCCGGTGATCAACACTTAACGTGTCGACGCTCTCACTCGACGTGACGGGTGGGCAAGGTGGCTTTCCGCCAGTGCGCGGCTGGAATCCGATCATGCACGGGCGCGGCGGATTCCCCGCGAGTGCGAAGGGCGGGCGGAAGGACTGCGCCTGAGGTCAGGCCGGGCGGGCCGTCGCCGTGGACGCGCGGGCAGGCCGGTGCGGTACCGGGTGCGGCATCACGGTCATACTTGATCGGAAGTCGATCGAAAGATATGGTCCGATCAACCAGCGGCGGTTCGGAGCAGTACGGGGGACAGGCGATGACCATCTCGGCCGAGGAACGTCGGGACCTGATCCTCAAGGCCGTCGGCGAGGCGAGCGGGCCCCTGCGGCTCGCCGACCTGGCGGCGCGGCTCGCCATTCCGGCGGTGACCGTGCGGCGGGACGTCGCCGCGCTGGCCGAGGCCGGCCGGGTGGGGCGCTCACACGGATTCGTCGTACGGCGCACACCGGAGAAGCCGACGGACGGCGAGGGCGGGACCCGCGCCCTCGGGCTGCTCGTGCCCTCCGTCGGGTCGTACTTCGACGAGCTGATCAACGGAGCCCGGGCCGCCGCGACGGCGGCGGGCGCCCGGCTGGTCCTCGGCATCGCCCCGTACGAGGCCCGCGACGACCGCACGCAGGCCGAACGGCTGCTGGAGTCCGGCCTGGACGGGCTGCTGCTCGCGCCCAACCTCCTGCCGGGCCGGCCCGCGCAGGCCCACGACTGGCTGGACGACCTGCCGGTGCCCGCCGTCCTGGTCGAACGCGGCGCGCCCGAGTACGGGGGCCCCGGCGCCGGCCTGGACTCCGTCGGCTCGGACCACCGGCAGGGCGTCCTCCTCGCGCTGCGCCACTTCGCCGACCTCGGCCACGACCGGGTCCTGCTCGCGGCCCGCGGCGACTCCTGGACGGCCCGGGAGGTCCGGGCCGGCTACCAGCACGGCACCCGGCTGCTCGGACTGGCCGCCCTGCCCGTCCTGGACACCCTCGGTGACGACGGCCGCCCCGCCGACTCCGACCGGCTCGCCGGGCTGATCGCCGACGCCGTGTCCGACGGCGTCCGCGCCGCCCTCATCCACAACGACCAGGACGCGATCCAGCTGCTCCCGCTGCTCCGCGCCCGCGGCCTCGCGGTGCCCGCCGACCTCGCGCTGATCGCCTACGACGACGTGTTCGCCGCCCTGGCGGCCCCGCCGCTGACCGCCGTCGCCCCGCCGACCCGCGCGGTCGGCGAGACCGCCGTCGGCCTCCTGCTGCGCCGTCTCACCGCCGGGCCCGATCTGCCGGTGCACCGGATCTCCCTGCTCCCGGCCCTGCGCATCCGCACCTCCTGCGGCGGCTGAACCCCCAGCCCCCGGCCGGGGGCCCGTCCAGCTGCCACCTTCGCAGGGCGGTCCGCCCACGGGCCGGGCCGGGGAGCGCTACCGCCGCAGTCCCGCCAGCCAGGCGGCGGCCGCGCCGAGCAGCGGAGCCAGCGGGGCGGCCTCGGGGTACCACGGCGCCTCGTACTCCCAGCAGACCCAGGCGTCGGCCGGCAGCAGGGCGAGGCAGGCGGCGATCGGCAGGGTGCCGGCGCCGAGCGGCAGCGGCGTGCGGTCGACGGCCGAGGCGACGTCCTTGACCTGGACGTGGCCCAGCCGGCCGGCTAGCGCCCGGTGGGTGGCCTGCGGCGGCTCCCCGCCGAGGACGGTGTGCTGGAGGTCCCACAGGGCGCCGACGGCCGGGTGGTCGACGGGGGCGAGCAGCCGGGCGAGGTCGCGGCCGGTCGGGTGCGAGTCGTGCGTCTCGACCAGGACCCGGACGCCGAGCTCGGCCGCGCGGCCGGCGACGGCGGCCAGCCGCCGGGCGGCACGCTCATCCGCCCGTTCGTCGGCCGCCGCCGGGCCGGGCGCGGCACCGCCGCGCGGGAAGACCCGGACGGCCGGGCAACCCAGGTCGGCGGCGAGTTCCAGGTGACCGCCGAGGTCGGCGAGAAGCGGGGCGTCCGCGCCCGGGGCGGCGATGCCGAGGTAGGAGGCCAGCGCGAGCGGAACCGTCCCGGTGGACGCCAGTGCGCGCACCGCGGCGCGCCGCCCGTCGGCGGTCAGGCCGGGGTGGACCGGCTGGCCCGGGGCGCAGCGCAGTTCCAGCCCGTGCCAGCCGTGGTCGGCGGCCAGGCGCGCGGCGGCGGCGAGCGGCAGATCGGGCAGGCCGAGGGTGGACAGGGCGAGCGGCACGGGTGCTCCTCAGGTTCGGTCGCCGGGCGGAAGTCGGCGGGCGAAGGCCGCTCCCGGCGACAGCTCCGCCTCGTGGACGGTGCCGTCGGCCCACCGCACCCGCAGCCGGTAGGCCTCGTCGGGAGCGGCCGCCACGTCCGCCGTCGGGCCACCTAGCGGCGGGAGCTCGCCTGCGGCGGCGGTGAGGCGGGCTGCGGTGAGGCGGGCTGCGCACACCAGCAGGTGGACGGCCCCGCCGGTGGCGCCGGTCAGGACCGGCAGGGCGGCGGCCGACCCGAAGGCCGTGCCGTCCGGGACGGGGCTGGTGCGGGCGGCGGCGTAGCCGTGCAGGGCGCGCAGTTCGCTGGTCAGCAGCCGGCCGTCCAGCGTGTGGGCGGTCGCGGTGGCAGAGGCAGCGGCGGTGCCGGGCCGGGCGGGTGGCAGGTGGTCTCCGGCGACGGCCCAGCCGCCCTCGCGCAGCGGGGTGCCGGGCGGGGCGCCGACGACCAGGTGGGCGCGGACCTCGTCGGCGCCGTGGGCGAGGGTCAGCGAGGTGACGGTGACGCCGGGCAGGGGGTGTCCGCCGGCCCGGGGGCGGTGGGTGGAGGCCGCCCAGCCGTCGCCGGTGGCGAGCGGGGTGATCGGGCCGCGTTCGGTGGGTTCGCCGTCGACCAGCAGGGCGAGGTGGTTGTCGGCCGGACCGGTGTGGACGGGGCCGGTGGCGGTGGAGTGGGCGAGCCGCGCGTAGTGCGGGTCGTCGGGGTGGACGCGGTCGGCGGGCTGGTCGTCGCTGCCGTGGTTGTGGAGGCGGACCAGGCCGTCGGCCGCGGTGGACTGGACCAGCCAGCCGGGGCCGGGCAGCACGCGGACGGTGTCGCGGCGTTCGGCGGGCGCGGGCTCCTCGCGGTCGGTCCAGGCGGGGTGGTCGGCGGGCAGCAACAGGCCGAGGAAGCCGGAGGCCGCCCAGTAGGGCGAGGAGGGGCCGGAGTAGGGCTGGACGAGCGGGGGGTGGGGGCCGTACCAGCCGAGGGTGAGCAGGCCGTCGGGGTCGGTGGCGCCGCGGTCGAGGAAGTGGCGCAGGGCGCCGGAGGCGAGTCGGCGGGTGGTGCCGGGGGTGAGCGGGGTGTGGCCGGTGAGCGTGCCGGCCCAGAGCGGGGCGGCGGCGGCGAACCGGTAGATCAGCGAGCGGCCCTGGTGCACCGGCGCGCCGTCGCCGCCGAACAGGTGGGCGTGGTCGGCGAGGTGGGCGGCGAGCCGGGGGCCGTACTCGGCGAGCAGGGCGCGGTCGTCGGCGAGGTGGGCGTGCAGCACGGGGTAGAGGTGCAGGGCCCAGCCGTTGTAGTGGTCGAAGGCGCGGGGGCGGCCGTCGGTGTACCAGCCGTCGCCGAGGTAGAAGCGGTCGACGCGGTCCAGTCCGCGCCGGACGGCGGCGCGGGCGGCGTGCTCCTCGATGCCGGCCTCGGCGAGGAAGCCGCCGACGGCGAGCGGGAAGAGCCACCAGTTGTTGTCGTTGGGCGTGCGGTGGAGGGTCTCGGCGAGCCACCGGGCAGTTCTGGTCCGGACGTCGGCGGGGAGGCGGTCCCAGAGCCAGGGGCGGGTCAGCCGCAGGGCGAACGCGATGGCGGCGGCCTCGACCATGGCCTGGCCGCGGTCGGTGACGACGGGCCAGGACGCCGGGTCGTCGTCGGTGAGGTCGCGAGCGGTGGTGGGGTGGCGGGTGCCGGCGTCGAGTCCGGCGGCGTAGCGGTCGAGCAGGCCGTAGGGGTCGGCGCCGCCGGCGCCGGCGATCCGCAGGGCGGCGAGGAGGAAGGTGCGGGCGAAGCCTTCGAGGGCGTCGGAGCGGCGGCCGGACCAGCTCGGCCGGGGGCCGGGGAGGTCGATCAGCGCGTGTCCGGGGCCGGCCCAGGGGAGGACGGCGTCGAGCAGCCCGTCGGCGGCGGCCTCCCAGTGGGCTCTGGTCCAGCCGGTGCGGGGGCTGAGGGCGTGGTCTTCCGGGGGCAGCAGCACGGCGGTGTCCTCCATGGCCCGGGGCTCGGGAGTCGCGCCCCGTGCGGGGAATCTAGAAAGCGGTTGATCGTTCGTCAAGGCTTTTGATCGCAATGGATCATTTGATCCAGATCTCTTGACTTCGATCGATCGCCCGCCCAGGATGGCGACCACTTGCCCGCCCGGTCGCGGCCACCGGCAGCCCCCCTGACCCCCGGCCGCGCCCCCCTCTCCCGGAGTCGTGCATGCCCTCACTCCCGCTCCCCCTCCCCCACCCCCGGCGCAGACTCCTCCGCGCGGCCGCCGGCGGCCTGCTGTCCACCGTCCTCCTCGCCGCCTGCGCCGGCAGCGGCGGCGGGGCCCCGAAGGCCGACGACGGCAAGCCGGTCACGCTGACCTTCTGGGCCTGGTCCAAGGGGACGAAGGAGGTCGTCGCCGCCTTCAACGCCTCCCACCCCGACGTCAACGTGGTCTACGAGGAGATACCCTCCGGCACGGCCGGCGGGTACGCCAAGATCTCCAACGCGGTGAAGGCCGGCAACGCCCCCGACGTGTTCAACGTCGAGTACGCCCAACTGCCGGACTTCGTCAGCCAGGGCGCCGTCCAGGACATCTCCAAGCTCGTCCCCGGCGAGCTCAGGGCGAAGTACCTGCCGCAGACCATGGACCTGACCACCCTCGGCGGCCGCACCTGGGCGCTGCCCCTGGACGCCTCGCCGCAGGCCTTCTACTACCGCAAGGACCTCTTCGACCGGGCCGGCCTCACCCCGCCGAAGACCTGGGACGAATTCCGCACCGCCGCGCAGAAACTGAAGCAGGCCCAGCCGGACACCCGGATCGCCACCTTCTTCCCCGACGACCCGGCCACCTTCGAGGCGATGGCCTGGCAGGCCGGCGCCCACTGGTTCACCGGCCGCGACGACGCCTGGAGCGTCGACCTCAACGGCGCCGGGACCAAACCGACCGCGGACTACTGGCAGCAGCTGATCGCCGAGGACCTGGTCCGCGTCCAGCCCTCGTTCAGCCAGCCGTGGACGGCCTCGCTGCAGAAGGGCGAGACCGCCGGCTACCTCGGCGCCTCCTGGGGCGGCGGGGTGCTGAAGGGCACCCTGCCCGACGCGGCCGGCACGTGGGCCGTCGCCCCGGTGCCCAGCTGGGACGGCACCCCGGCCAGCGGCATGGTCGGCGGCACCACCTTCGCCGTCTCCAAGGACAGCAAGAAGGCCGGGGCCGCCGTCGAGTTCGCCACCTGGGCGACCACCACGCCGGAGGGCATCAAGGCCCGGATCGCCTCCGGCACCTCCTCCGCCTTCCCGGCCGCGCCCGCCCTCGTCCCGGTGGCCGAGGAGGCCTTCAAGGCCGACTTCTACGGCGGCCAGGACGTGTACGCGCTCTACACGGACGCCGCGAAGTCGATCAAGCCGAACTGGCAGTGGGGCCCGACGATGAACGCGACCAACAACGCGCTCAAGGACGCGTTCGGCAAGCTCACCCAGGGCGGCACCGTGCAGGCGGCCCTCGACGCCGCGCAGCAGTCCACCCAGGCCGAGCTGAAGAACCGCGGCCTCAAGGTCAAGCAGTGACCGCCCACCCGCCCCGCACCGGGCCCGGGCCCGGGCCCGCCGTCGCCGCCCGCGCCCGCCGGCGCGGGCGGTACGGGGCCCCGGCCGTCCTGCTCGCCCCGTTCGTGCTCCTGTTCACGGCCTGCACGCTCGTTCCGATCGGCTACGCCGTCCACCTCAGCCTGTACACCGAGCACCGGTCCGGGCTCGGCTTCGGCGGCGGCGAGACAGTCTTCACCGGCCTCGGCAACTACGCCCGGGCGCTCGGCGACCAGGCGTTCCGCTCGGGCTTCTGGACCACCGCGCAGTACTGCCTGCTCTACATCCCGCTGATGACGGGGCTGGCACTGCTCCTCGCGCTGCTGCTGGACTCGGCGCTGGCCCGCGCCCGCCGGTTCTTCCAGCTGGCGCTGTTCCTGCCGCACGCGGTGCCCGGCATCATCGCCGCGCTGATCTGGGTCTACCTGTACACGCCCGGCATCAGCCCGGTCATCGACGTGCTGAACGCCGGCGGCGCCCACCCCGACCCGTTCGGCGCGCCACTGCCCGCCGTGGTCAACATCGCGCTCTGGGAGTGGACCGGCTACAACATGGTCATCTTCTACGCCGCGCTCCAGGCCGTCCCGCGCGAAGTCCTCGAAGCGGCCGTCGTCGACGGCGCCGGACCGCTGCGGACCGCCGTCAGCGTCAAGATCCCGCTCATCCGCGCCTCGATCGTGCTGGTCGGCCTGTTCACCCTGATCGGCTCGCTCCAGCTCTTCACCGAACCGATGATCCTGCACGGCGCCTCCCCCGGCGTCGTCTCCACCTGGACGCCCAGCATGTACGCCTACACCGCCGCCTTCGACCGGGGCGACTACGGCCTGGCCGCCGCCGCCTCGGTGCTGCTCGCGCTCGCCGCCGCCGCGCTGTCCTTCCTCGTCACCCGGGCCACCCGCCCGCGCCCGGACCGGCGGACGGAGGCCACCGGATGACCACGCTCGCCCCCGGACGCCGCCCCCGGCAGCGCTCCGCCGCCCGCAGCCACCCGCCCCGCCGGCCGTGGACGCTCTCCAAGGCCGCCGTCAACGGCGCCCTCGTCCTCGCCACCGCCTACACCCTGCTGCCGCTGCTGTGGCTGGTGACCGCCGCCGCCAAGAACACCGGCGACCTGCTCGGCGGGCGCGCCCTCTCCCCCGCCACCTGGCACCTCGGCGACAACCTGCACGCGCTGGCCACCACCGGGGACGGCATCTACTTCCGCTGGTACCTCAACTCCCTGCTGTACGCCGGGCTCGGCGCCCTGGCCTGCGCCCTGGTCTGCGTCTGCGCCGGGTACGCGTTCCACGTCCACGCCTTCCCCGGCAAGGAGAAGCTGTTCGGCCTGGTGCTGCTCGGCGTGCTGGTGCCCACCACCACGCTGGCCCTGCCGATGTACCTGCTCGCCTCGGACCTCGGCGTGGTCAACACCTTCTGGGCGGTCTTCGTGCCCTCCCTGGTCAACCCCTTCGGCGTCTACCTCGCCCGGGTGTTCTGCGCGGGCTACGTCCCCGGGGAGGTGCTGGAGGCGGCCCGGATGGACGGCGCGGGTGAACTGCGCACCTTCTGGTCGATCGGCCTGCGGATGATGACGCCCGGCTTCGTCACGGTGTTCCTCTTCCAGTTCACCGCGATCTGGAACAACTTCTTCCTCCCCCTGGTGATGCTCTCGGACAACCGGCTCTTCCCGGTCAGCCTCGGCCTGTTCAGCTGGAACGCCCAGACCCACGCCTTCCCCGAGTACTACCCCCTCGTCGTCAGCGGCTCGCTGCTCGCCGTCCTCCCGCTGGTGGCCGCCTTCGTCGGCCTGCAACGCCACTGGCGGGCCGGCCTGACCGCAGGAAGCGTCAAATGACCACCACCACAGCCGACATCCGCTCCCCCGCCGCCCCGGCCCGCAGGCCCCGCGCCCTGCTCGCAATGGACCGCGCCCTGCCCGCCCGGCTGCTCGACCGGCACGCCGTCCAGCGGCTCACCGACCTCGCCGACCTCGACCCCGACCTGGTCGTGGACGACTTCGCCGCCCCCGAGGCCGCCGCCGCGCTGGCCCGCACCGAGGTCATCATCAGCGGCTGGGGCTGCCCGCCGCTGGACGAGGCCGTGCTGGCCGCCGCGCCCCGGCTGCGCGCCGTCATCCACGCCGCCGGCTCGGTCAAGCACCATGTCACCGAGGCCTGTTGGCGGCGCGGCCTCCAGGTGACCTCGGCGGCCTGGGCCAACGCGCTGCCCGTCGCCGAGTACACCGTCGCCGCCGTGCTGCTCGCCAACAAGCGGCTGCTCGCGATCCGCGAGGACTACCGGCACCGGCGCGCCCCGCACGACTGGCAGGGCGCCTACGCCGCCGCCGGGAACTACCGGCGCACAGTGGGCATCGTCGGCGCCTCCCGGATCGGGCGCCGGGTGCTCGAACTGCTCGGCCCGCACGACCTCGACCTGCTGCTGTACGACCCGTACGTGGAGGCCGCCGAGGCCGCCGCGCTCGGTGCCCGGGCCGTCGGCCTGGACGACCTGTGCGCCTCCTCCGACGTGGTCACCGTGCACGCCCCCGAACTGCCGGAGACCCATCACCTGGTGGACCGCCGCAGGCTCGCCCTGATGCGCGACGGCGCCACCCTGGTCAACACCTCCCGCGGCTCGCTGGTCGACCAGCAGGCGCTCACCGACGAACTCGTCGCCGGCCGCCTGGACGCCGTCCTCGACGTCACCGTCCCCGAGGTCCTGCCCGCCGACTCACCGCTGTACGAACTGCCGAACGTCCTGCTCACCCCGCACGTGGCCGGCTCGCTCGGCGGCGAGCTGCACCGGATGGCCGCCGCCGCGGCCGACGAACTCGCCCGCTACGCGCGGGGCCTGCCGTTCGCCCACGCCGTCCACCCCGAAGGCATCCACCGCACGGCCTGACCGCCCCCCCGTTACCAGCTGCAAGGAGAACACCCGTGGACCGCAAGGTGATCGGCGTCGTCCTGAACGGCGTCACCGGCCGCATGGGCCACCGCCAGCACCTCGTCCGCTCGATCCTCGCCATCCGCGAGCAGGGCGGCCTCGACCTCGACGACGGCCGGGTGCTCTGGCCCGAACCCATCCTGCTCGGCCGCAACGAGGCCAAGCTGCGCGCCCTGGCCGAACGCCACGGCCTGGAGCACTGGACCACCTCGCTCGACGAGGCGCTCGCCCACCCGCTCACCGAGGTGTACTTCGACGCCCAGGTGACCCCCGCCCGGGAGGCCGCCCTGCGCGCCGCGATCGGCGCCGGCAAGCACGTCTACACCGAGAAGCCGACCGCCGAATCCCTCGACGCCGCCCTGGAGCTGGCCCGCCTCGCCCGGGCGGCCGGCGTCCGCAACGGCGTCGTCCAGGACAAGCTGTTCCTGCCCGGGCTGCGCAAGCTCAAGCGGCTGGTCGACGGCGGGTTCTTCGGCCGGATCCTGTCCGTGCGAGGCGAGTTCGGCTACTGGGTCTTCGAGGGCGACTGGCAGAGCGCCCAGCGCCCGTCCTGGAACTACCGCGCCGAGGACGGCGGCGGCGTGATCCTCGACATGTTCCCGCACTGGCGCTACGTGCTGGACAACCTCTTCGGGCCCGTCCGCACGGTGTACGCGCACACCGCCACCCACATCCCCCGCCGCGTCGACGAGCAGGGCCGGGCCTACCCCGCCACCGCCGACGACGCCGCGTACGGCGTCTTCGAGCTGGCCGGCGGCGTCGTCGCGCAGATCAACTCCTCCTGGGCGGTGCGGGTCGACCGGGACGAACTGGTCGAGTTCCAGGTCGACGGCACCGAGGGCAGCGCCGTCGCCGGGCTGCGCGAGTGCCGCGTCCAGCACCGGGCCACCACCCCCCGGCCGGTCTGGAACCCGGACCTCCCGGCCACCGACCCCTTCCGCGCCCAGTGGCAGCCGGTGCCCGCGAACGAGGAGTACGACAACGGCTTCAAGGTGCAGTGGGAGCTGTTCCTGCGCCACGTGGCGACCGGCTCCGCCTACCCGTGGGACCTCCTGGAGGGCGCCAAGGGCGTCCAACTCGCCGAACTCGGCCTGCGCTCGGCGCGCGAGGGCCGCCGCCTCGACGTCCCCGAGCTGGTGCTCTGATGGCCGAACTGGACCTGCCCGGGCACGGCCGGCTGCGGCTGCGCGAGCCCGCACCGCTCGACCTGCCCGCGCACCCGCCCGCCTCCCGCACGGCCTTCGCGGCCGCCCACGTCGTCGCCGACCCGCTCGGCGCCAACGCCGCCGGCGCCCCGGCCGCCCTGGACTGGGACGCCACCCTCGCCTTCCGCCACCGCCTCTGGTCGCTCGGCCTCGGCGTCGCCGACGCCATGGACACCGCCCAGCGCGGCATGGGCCTGGACTGGGCCGCCACCCGCGAACTCATCACCCGCTCCGGCGCGGCGGCCCGCGCCGTCGGCGGCCGGCTCGCCTGCGGTGTCGGCACCGACCAACTCACCGACCCGGCAAGCTCCTTGAGCGACATCACAGCCGCTGCCCTGAGCGAGGTGGCGGACGCCTACGAGGCGCAGCTCGCCGTGGTCGAGGCGGCCGGCGCGCAGCCCGTCCTGATGGCCAGCCGGGCCCTCAACTCCCGCGCCCGTGGCCCGGAGGACTTCCTCCGCGTCTACGACGGGCTGATCCGGCAGTCCGCCCGGCCGGTGATCCTGCACTGGCTCGGCGCCGCCTTCGACCCGGCACTGGCCGGCTACTGGGGCTCCGCCGACCTCGACGCGGCCACCGACACCGTCCTCACCCTCATCCGCGAACACCCCGGGCGGATCGACGGCATCAAGGTGTCGCTGCTGGACGCCGACCGGGAGATCGCGCTGCGCCGCGCCCTGCCCGCCGGGGTGCGGCTCTACACCGGCGACGACTTCCACTACCCCGAACTGATCAAGGGCGACGAACTCGGCCACAGCGACGCCCTGCTCGGTGTCTTCGACCCGATCGCCGGCCACGCCGCGGCAGCCCTGCACGCCCTCGACGCCGGCGACACCGCCCGCTACGACGCGCTGCTCGGCCCGACGCTTCCGCTGGCCCGGCACCTCTTCGCGGCGCCGACCTACCAGTACAAGACCGGTGTGGTCTTCCTCGCCTACCTGGCCGGCCACCAGGAGCACTTCACCATGGTGGCCGGCGCCCAGAGCGGCCGGTCCGTACCGCACCTCGTCGAACTGCTCCGACTCGCCGACGCCGCCGGGGTACTCCCCGACCCCGAGCTCGCGGCCGACCGGATGCGCCGCTACCTCGCCCTGGCCGGGTGGTCGGCGTGACCGCACCTCACCCCGCCGAACGGGGCACCGCCGCCCCCGGACTGGAACGGCTCTCGCTCAACCAGATCACCACCAAGCACTGGTCCCTGCCCGAGGCCGTCCGGGGCTGCGCGCAGGCGGGCATCCCGGCGATCGGCCTGTGGCGGGACAAGGTCGCCGAGACCGGAACGGCCCGCGCCGCCCGGCTGGTCCGCGACAGCGGCCTGACCGTCAGCAGCCTCTGCCGGGGCGGCTTCCTCACCGCCGCCGGAGCGGAGGGCCGCCGCGCCGCGCTCGACGACAACCGGCGGGCCGTCGAGGAGGCCGCCGAACTCGGCACCGACACCCTGGTGCTGGTCGCCGGAGGCCTGCCCGAGGGCAGCCGTGACCTGCCCGGCGCGCGCGCCCGGATCGCCGACCTGCTCGCCGAACTCGCCCCGTACGCAGGACAGTTCGGCGTACGGCTGGCCATCGAACCGCTGCATCCGATGTTCTGCGCCGACCGCGCCGTGGTCTCCACCCTCGGCCAGGCGCTCGACCTCGCCGCGCCGCACCCGGCCGCCCAGGTCGGCGTGGTCGTCGACAGCTACCACGTCTGGTGGGACCCGGCGCTGCCCGAACAGCTCGACCGGGCGGGCCGGGACGGCCGCATCGCCGCCTACCAGGTGTGCGACTGGACGCTGCCGCTGCCCGCCGACGTCCTGCTCGGGCGCGGCCACGTCGGCGACGGCCACATCGACTTCCGTTCCCTCACCGACCAGGTCACGGCCGCGGGCTACACCGGCTGGATCGAGGTCGAGATCTTCAACGAGCGGATCTGGGCCACCCCCGGCGCGCAGACCCTCGCCACCGTGGCCGACCGCCACCGCACCCACATGGTCGCCGCGCCGCGCCGGTAGCCGTCGGGCGTCCGCCGTTCGGCCCTGCCCTACCCTGGCAGCCCGTGCCACCCCCTCGAAAGCTGGTCACGCCATGATCGAAACGATCGAACTCGACTACGACGACTCCGGGTTCCGCCGCAACGGGGCCCCGCACCGGATCGTCGCCGGCGCCCTGCACTACTTCCGCGTCCACCCCGAGCTCTGGGACGACCGGCTGCGCCGCCTGCGCGCCCTCGGCGTCAACACCGTGGACACCTACATCCCCTGGAACTTCCACGAACTTCCCACCGGTGAGATCGACTTCACCGGCTGGCGGGACGTGGCCCGGTTCGTCCGGCTGGCCCAGCAGCACGGACTGGACGTCATCCTGCGGCCCGGCCCCTACATCTGCGCCGAATGGGAGTTCGGCGGCCTGCCCGCCCGGCTGCTCGCCGTCGACGGCCTGCGCCTGCGCTGCGCCGACCCCGCCTTCCTGGCCGCCGTGGACGGCTGGTTCGACGCCCTCGTGCCCGAGCTGGTGCCGCTGCTGGCGAGCCGCGGCGGCCCCGTCGTGGCCGTCCAGGTCGAGAACGAGTACGGCAGCTACGGCACCGACGCCGGCTACCTCGCCCACCTGCGCGACGGCCTCCTCGCGCGCGGCGTGGACTGCCTGCTGTTCACCGCCGACGGCGCCGAGGACTTCATGCAGCAGGGCGGCGCGATCCCCGGCCTGCTCGCCACCGCGACCTTCGGCTCCCGCGCCCCCGAGCGCTTCGAGGTGCTGCGCCGCCAGCAGCCCAAGGGGCCGCTCGCCGCCATGGAGTTCTGGATCGGCTGGTTCGACCGCGTCGGCGGGCCCCACCACGTCCGCGACCCGGAGGAGACCGCCCTTTCCCTGGACGCACTCCTCGCCACCGGAGCCTCCGTCAACCTCTACATGGCCCACGGCGGCACCAACTTCGGCCTCTGGTCCGGCGCCAACCACACCGGCACCAGCCCCGACACCCCGGGCTACGAGCCCACCACCACCAGCTACGACTACGACGCCCCCATCGGCGAGGCCGGCGAGCTCACCCCCAAGTTCCACGCCCTGCGCGACGTCATCGGCCGGTACCTCCCCCTGCCCGACGGCGAACTCCCCGCCGAGCCGCCCCGCCTGGCCCCGCGCCGCATCGACCGCAGGACCGGCCGGGCCCGCCTGTTCGACTCCCTCGACGCGCTCGCCACCCCGCACCACCGGCCCGTCCCGGAACCCATGGAGAACCTCGGCCAGTCACTCGGCCTCATCCACTACCGCACCCGTGTCCCCGGCCCCCGCCCCACCCTGCCGCTGCGCGTCGACGGCCTCGGCGACCGCGCCCAGGTCTTCGCCGACGGCAACCCCCTCGGCACCCTCGACCGCAACGACCCCG
This sequence comes from Kitasatospora sp. NPDC088160, assembly GCF_044741445.1. Lineage (NCBI taxonomy): Bacteria > Bacillati > Actinomycetota > Actinomycetes > Kitasatosporales > Streptomycetaceae > Kitasatospora > Kitasatospora sp. NPDC088160. The sequence goes on from NZ_JBIUSS010000003.1 coordinate 272,262, forward strand.
GCGCCACCCTCCCGCTGGCCACCACGCCGGCCGGCGCCACCCTGGACATCCTGGTCGAGGCGCTCGGCCGCACCAACTACGGCCCCCAACTCGACGACCGCAAGGGCATCCGGCGCGGCGTCTCGCACGAACGCCAGCGCCTCCACGACTGGGAGATCCGCCCGCTCCCCCTCACCGACCTGAGCGGCCTGGCCTTCGACCCGGCCACCGCCGCCACCGACGGCGACCCGGCCTTCCACCGCTTCGAGACCGACCTCGACACCCCCGCCGACGCCTTCCTCGCCCTCCCCGGCTGGGGCCGCGGCCTGCTCTGGCTCAACGGCTTCCTCCTCGGCCGCTACACCGACGAGGGACCGCAGCGCACCCTCTACGCCCCCGCCCCGCTCTGGCGCCCGGGCACCAACACCCTCGTCCTCCTCGAACTCACCCGCCACGGCGAGGCCCTCGACCTCCGCGACCGACCCGACCTCGGCCCCGTCACGGACGCCCCCAGCTCCGAGTTCTGAAACCCCGCCTCACCGACATCGTGACCGCCCTGCTCACCGGCTACGCCGTCGCCTCGACGACCCGGCCGGTCGGGGACTGAGCGTTCCCGCGGTGGTCGGCTACCGGCGCCGGCCCCAGCAGGTGATCAATGGGGCGGTGGTCACGTCCAGTTCGGTGTCGCGGAGGTTGGCCAGGTGCCGGTCCAGGTCGGCGGCGGTGAGGTCGGGGCCGACCAGCTGGTCGCGGAGCTGACGGACCGTCGCCGCCTCCAGCTCCCGGCAGGCCGGGGAGGTGACGGGGAAGTACGCCTCGGCGGCGACGTCCGTCAGGCCCGCCTCGCGGAGCAGCCGGGGCAGGGTGCGGCCGAAGGCGAGGTCGGCGCCGCGCTCGGCGAGCCGGGCCCGGAACGCCCGGCGCACCCGGTTCGCCAGCTCCTGGTCCGGTCCGTGCTCGTCCGGGCAGGCGAGCGGTTGCAGGGCCGGGTCCGCGTCCTCCACCACCAGCCAGCCCCCGGGCCGGACCGCCGACGCCAGCCGTCGCAGCACCTCGGCCCGGTCCGGCAGGTGCACCAGCACCAGGCGGACGTGCACCAGGTCGAACAGCTCGTCGGGCAGCGGGTCGCGGGTGACGTCGTGCCGGCGGACCTCGACGCGGTCGGCGGGCAGTCCGGTCAGCCAGCTGGTGTCGAGGTCGCTGGCCAGGACCCGGCCGGTCGGCCCGACCCGCTCGGCCAGCGCCAGCGGGATCCCCGGGCCGCCCGCACCCACCTCCCAGCAGTGGTGCCCGTCGGCCGGGCCCAGCCGGTCCAGGTGCTCCAGCGTCCACGGGTCGAACAGTTCGGCGATGCCCTCGAACCGTCGACCCGCCTCCCGCTGCCGGTTGTCCAGCAGGTAGCCGCGCTCGTCGCCCATGCTCCGCGCCTCTCGGATCGCCCTTGCCCGTCGCCCCGCCCGTCGCTCGACGCGGCCGACCGCGATGGTAGGCGATCGGCGCCGGGTGCGCGAAGGCTCCCCGAGGAACGCACCCTCGCGTCTCCCGCCCCGGGCTGCGGCGTCCCGGGACGTGGGAGGGACGGCGAAGCCATGGTGGACCGGGCCTCCGCGCTCCTAGCGTGGCGGCCGACCGGTCCGACCGGTGCGGACCGCGGACCGCCCGCGGACCCGCCCGGACCCGCCCGCCAGCCCGCCAAGGAACAGGTGGCCCCGTTCATGTACCCCGACTTCACCCCGCCCCGCCCCGGTCGCCGCTCCTTCCTGACCGGCGCCCTCGCGGTCGGCGGCGGTGCCCTGCTCGCGTCCGCCCTGCCCGCCGGGGTGGCACGAGCCGCCGACGGGCCGACGGTCGCCGACACGGCCGCGTGGGGCGCCCGGCCCTCCAGCATCCCCGTCAACGTCCTGGCCGGGGTGCCGGACAAGGTGATCGTGCACCACACCGCGACCCCCAACGTGACGGACTACTCGCAGGCGGCCGCGTTCTCGCTGGCCCGGTCGATGCAGACGTACCAGATGGACAGCGAGGGCTGGATCGACACCGGGCAGCACTTCACCATCAGCCGCGGCGCGTACGTCCTGGAGGGCCGCCACAACAGCCTGTCCACGCTGCGCGGCGGCGCCCAGCACGTCGAGTCCGCCCACTGCACGGCGCAGAACACGGTGGCGATCGGCATCGAGAACGAGGGCACCTACACCACCGTCGACCCGCGCGGCGAGCAGTACGCGGCGCTGGTCGACCTGATCACCTACATCTGCCGCCAGTACGGGCTGCGGGCCTACCAGATCTACGGGCACCGGGACTTCAACAACACCGAGTGCCCCGGTGACCGCCTGTACGCGCTGATCCCGCAGCTGCGCCGCGACGTCGCGGCCCGCATCGGCGGAGACCCGACCGGGCCCGTGTGGCCGCTGCTCACCGGCGGGGCCTCGGGCGAGACGGTGCGGACCCTCCAGTACCTGCTGGTGCAGCACGGCGCGAGCCTGACCGTCGACGGGGCGTACGGGCCCGCCACGCAGAGCGCCGTCACGGCCTTGCAGAACCTCACGCACGCCACCGCGGACGGGATCGCGGGCAACCAGACGTGGAGCCAGGCGGTCGCGCCCCTCGCCGACGGCGCCTCGGGCGGCGCGGTGCTGGCCGTGCAGGGCCAGTTGGTGGCGCACGGCATCCAGGTGGGCGTGGACGGCGCGTTCGGCCCCGGCACCCGGTCCGCGGTGACGGCCTTCCAGACCTCGGCCGGACTGCCCGCCGACGGGGTGGTGGACGCCCGCACCTGGAGCCGGCTGGTCGCCTGACCCCGTGCCCGCCGGCCCTGGCCCGGACCACCCGACGCCCCCGCGGATCCGTTGCGTCCGCGGGGGCGTCGTCGTGGTCAGCCCAAGGTCCTGTCCGGCCGGGACGGCCGGCGGCCGGTGACGGCCAGCACCAGGCCCGCCGCCAGCACCAGCACGAGGGCGATCAGCGGCCGCAGCAGGGCCGTCCGACAGCGGTGGGTCCCCGTCGGCCCGGGTGCCGGCGGCACGGCGGTGTCCGGCGGTGCGCCGACCGGTGCGCCCGCGGCGCGGCAGCCGTCCGCCCGGCGCCACAGGTCGAGCAGCCGGTCGGTGTCGCCGGCGCAGACGGAGGCGATGCTCTCCACGGCGTCGCGCGGCGGGAACTGCTTGCCGTTCACCCACCGCTCCCAGGAGGACTTCGCGTAGTGGGTGCGTTCGCTGAGCCGGGCGTACGTCAGGCCCGACTCGGACTTCAGCGACCGGAGCTCCCTGGCGAGTTCGTCGGCAGGGGCTGGAGACGTGGTGTACGACGCGTGGTGGCGGTCCATGTGGCTTCTCCCCCGTTGCTCTGTGCTGTGACCGTGCCCGGGCCGGGAGCCTGCCGGCGTGCCGGCCAAGGCGCGGCCCACTCTGCGGGATTCTCCGCCGGTCTTCGAGCGTCTTCGGCGGTTCTGAGACGGTCCGAGGTCGTCCCACGGCCCGGAGCTGCACCTTGGGACGCCGGGGCGGAGGCATCGTGAGACGGTGTCCGGGACGCGGGCCCCGGGTGGGCGCGCCGCAGGGCGCGGCGCCCGGGGAAGCGGGCGGTGGCCGAGGGAAGTCGACCGATTAGACTGATCATCCGAAAGTGGATCAGTTTGCATCCTCCACCGACCCGCCCGAGGTACCCGCGATGAGCCAGTCCTGGAAGCCGCTCCCTGACGATCTTTCGGAACCCGCTCGGCGTCTGGCCGAGGAGCTGCGCGCGGTCAAGGACGCGCACCAGATCTCACTGGCCGAACTCGGGAAGAGGACCTACCTCAGCAAGGCCTCCTGGGAGCGCTGGCTGAACGGGAAGCGCCTGATCACCCCGCAGGCCCTGGCCGGCCTGATCGCCACGGTCGAGTGCGACGCCGATCTACTCACCTCCCTGCTGCGGAAGGCCGAGGCCGCGCGCGACGCGGACGAGGCGCTCTTCCCCGAGGCTGCGCCCGCGCCGGCCGAAGCCCCCGCGCCCGCGCCCGCGCCCGCAGCGCCGGCCGAGGCCCCCGAGCCCCAGCCCGTACCCGCGCCCGCACCGCCCGCCGAGGTGCCCGAGCCGGCGGCCGAAGCGCCCGACGCCGCCCCCGCCTCACCGCGGCCCGCCCCGTGGCGGCGGCCGGCGGCCGGCGTGGGAGCCGCCGTCGCCGCCGTGCTCATCCTGTTCGCGGCCCTGTACCTGCGCGGCCCGCACGGCGGCAACGGCACGGCATCGGCGGCGACGCTCCCGCCGAAGACGGCGGCGACGACGGCGACCGCCGGGTCGGCGCCGCTCTGCGAGGGCGTCGGCTGCGCCGGCAAGGACCCCCAGGACATGCGGTGCGACGTCGACCAGCGCACCCTGCTGACCGGCAACGTGGGCGAGGTGGTCCTCTACGTCCACTACAGCCCGCGCTGCCGGGCCGCCTGGTCGGGGATCACCGACGGCTCCCCCGGGGACAGCGCCACCATCACCACCAACCACGGCTCGCAGGAGACCGCCCTGATCCACTGGGGCTACGACAACTACTCCGTGATGGTCGACGCGAGCCCCGGCGACACCACCTTGCAGGTGTGCGGCCACCAGAAGGAGGGCGACAGCTGCACCGGCGTCGTCACCGACCTCGCCGCCCGCGCGAGCGCCCTCCCCGGCCCCCCGCCTCCGGCCGCCGCTCCCACGCCCACACCGACACCCACGCCCACGTCCACGCTCTGAGGAGCCGCCACCATCGCGGCGAAACTCACTGGCGGCTCGGGCCCGCACGAACGAGCATGGCCCGCATGAGCGACCAACCCGAGCGATGGACCCAGGCGACCGTCTACCCCGACATGTGGGCCGACCCGGACGACGACCCCCGCAACAGCGAGGGAGTCAGCCCGGACGGCGAACTCCCGACTCTGAACGACTTCCTGACGAACTACCGCCACACCCTACGGATGAAGTGCGAGGGCCTGGACCCGGAGCAGCTGGCCCGCCGCTCCGTCCCGCCGTCGACGATGTCACTGCTCGGCCTCGTCCGGCACCTCGCCGAAGTGGAACGGGACTGGCGCGGCTGGATCAGCGACGGTGATCCGCTGCCGAAGCTCTACGGCCGGCGGGACGCGGACTTCGACGGAGCCGTCGCCGAGCAGGCCGAGGTCGACGCGGCCTTCGCCGACCTCGCCCGCGAACAGGCCGCCACCGACGCCGCCCTGGCCGCACACCCCGATCTGGGCGTGCGGCTGGGGAAGAACGGCATCGCGGTGCGAGAGCTGCTGGTGCACAGGATCGACGAGTACGCCCGTCACTGCGGGCACGCCGACCTGTTGCGCGAGTGCCTCGACGGGCGGGTCGGCCAGTGAGGCCCGTCCCGGTGCGCTGACCTCGGCGGGCGGCCCCGTCAGGCGGCGCCTCGCTGGAAGGCGGCGCCCCGCCGGAACACCGCCGACAGGCTCGCTCCCCCGGTGCCCGCCACCGCGCAGCGCAGCGCCAGCGGCCCGGAGTCCGAGAGCACCGTGATGCCGGTGCCGCCGCTCGCGAGCCGGTAGCCGTCCCGCGCCAGCGTCAGCTGGACGGTGGCCGCCTTCCGGGTGGGGTCGGCGACGGCGACGGAGAGGTCGCCGCCGTTCTCGCGAAGCAGGACGGAGCAGGGGGCGGAGACGGTCAGCGGGCCGACCGTGCCGGGGGCGAAGAAGTTGGCGAGGGTGAGTCCGAGTCCGGGCACGCTGATCGCCTGGGCGTCGGCCGTGTTGGCGAGCACGGTGGCCGTCGGGGCCGCCGCGCAGGCCGCCGCCTGGTCCGGGCCGGCCCCGGGCATCAGCACGTAGTGGTACGTCCCGTCGACGGGGTCGGTGCCGTGGTCGAGGCCGATCGACAGGTAGGTCCGGGTGATCGGGTCGGGCGCCCCGCCCCGGTTGATGTCGACCCACGCCCCGGTCCGCCGTTCGCGGGCGAGGTCGAGGGTGGCGCCGTCGGGGAACACCCAGGCGCCCGACCCGGCCAGCGCCGCCCAGCGGACGCCGTCGGCCCTCCGGCTCCAGCCGGGGTCGGCGGGCTGGCGGACGCCGTCCAGCACGAACTCCCGATCTTCGCGGGCCCCGAGGTTGCGGTGGTCGACGGTCGTGCGGACGGCGACGCCGTCGGTGCAGCCGATGCCCGCGCCGAGGCAGACGATCGAATCGTCCAGGCAGAACCAGGACTTGCGCCCGACCAGGGCGGAGCCGAGGCCCCGGACGTCCTGGCCGACCACCGACCAGTCGCCGTCGCTCGCCCCGCCCGCCCAGGCGGTCGCCGGGCGGGCCTGGCCCCAGTCGCCGCCGGCCCCGTCGGCCAGCGGGCGCGTCGACACGGTGGTGCCGGGCAGCCGGTAGGGGTCGGCGGTGGGCCAGAAGGAGTCGCTGTACTGCTCGTCGCCCTGCTCGCCGCCGTACCAGTAGAGCATTCCGCTGCCGCTGTGCCAGGCCCGCAGGTTCTCGCCGTTCCCGCACTCGTAGAAGGCGGTCCGGGACGAGGACAGGCTGAGCTGCGCGCTCCAGCCGGGCCGGCGGTGGACGGCCCGGTCCATGGTGAACACCCGGCTGCCCGTGCCCTCGTCCGCCGCCCGGGTGCCGGAGTCCGCCAGGAGGGCCTGTGCGCGGGCGAGTTCGGGGATGTCGGCGAGGACGTTGGACAGGTAGGGGAGCACCTGGTCGCGCTGGAGGGAGCCCTTCACGGCGGCGCGCCAGGCCGCCGCCTGGGCGGCCGGCACCGACCCGGAGTCGGCCAGCCGCAGGACGTCCCCGAGCAGGGCGTGGCCGCGCACGTGGTCGTCCAGGCGGGCCCGCCGCGCGTCGCCGGCCTGCACGCCCCGGCTGACGGCGCGGCCCGAAACCCCGTCCATCACCAGGCCGTTGAAGAGGAACGGCAGGAACCCCCGGTCCACGGCGGTGAAGACGTTCCGCAGCGCGGGATCGGTGACGGCCCAGGGCGTTCCGGCGAGCAGGCGCAGCAGCCGGCCCAGGCTGCCGAGCAGCACCTCGCCGTAGCTGCCGGTGTACGGCACCCAGGTGTGCTGGACGAAGCTGCCGTCGGCGTAGATCCCGTCGCCGGTGGTCACGTAGCGGAACACCGGTGACAGCCCCCGCTGCGCGGCGGCGACCGGGGCCGCCGAGCGGCCGATGACACCGCGCAGCGCGAGCACCCGGCACAGGTCCACCCGGTTGGCGCCGGTGCTGGTCCCGGTGTACTTGTCGACCACCGAGGACGGGACGAAGTGGTCCACGGCCGCACCGCACGCGGCCGCCCGTTCGGCCGTCAGGAGGTCGCCGAGCAGCACGCACACGTCCAGCAGCGCCTGGGGGGCGCCGATCTGCCAGTCCCACCAGTTCCCGTACGACGTGGTGGTGGCGGTGTAGGCGCGCTGGAGCACCCAGTCCAGGCCGGTCGCGACGGCGGCGCCGAGGCCGGGATCGCCCGTCGAGCCGGTGGCCGGCCGGGTGAGGGCCAGGGCCATGAGCCGAAGCCGCCCGACCGTCGACGTGACGGCGGCGGAGGCCGAGCCGACCGGCAGGTCGGGCCAGAGCGACCCGGGCTGCGGGCTCAACGCGGCCTGGTGGCCCCGCGCCTGGTCGCCCAGCGCGGTGAGAGCGCGGGCGAACGGCGGCGCGGCCGGGTCGTACCCGGTTCCGGTCAGCTGCTCGGACCAGGCCGCGCGCATCGCGTCGTAGCCGTCGGCGGCCCGGGCCTCGGTGGGCCCGCCGAGCCACCACGCGGCCGCCGCGGCGGTGGCGGCGGCGCTGGTCCTGAGCAGTCCGCGCCTGCTCAGGACCGGTATCGCCGCCAGGTCACCGGTCTCCGTCCACGAGCTGTCCATCGGGCCGTCCTTCCTCGCGAACTCCCTTGTCTGACCGGAGAGTAAGCGCTTTCTATCGCGAGGACAACGCTTCCGGCACGGGCCCGTGACCGGAGGGCCGGCTATCCGACCGGCCCCGTCGACCCGCGGGGCACCAGTTCGGTGGCGAGGACGGCCCGCTGCGGCTCGGGGCCGGGGCGGTGCAGCGCGAGGCGCAGCGCCGTGCGGCCGAGGTCGAGGTGCGGGATGCGCACGGTGGTCAGGCCGGGCCTGAGGTCCTCGGCCCCGGGCAGGTCGTTGAAGCCGACCACCGAGACCTGTCCGGGCACGGCGATCCCGTGCTCCCGCAGGACCGTCAGCACGACGGCCGCCACGTCGTCGTCGTGCGCGAAGACCGCCGAGAAGTCCGGCGGCCCCTGGGCCAGGCGGCGGCGCAGCCAGGCCCGCGCCCCGTCCCGGGTGTGGCACCCCTCCACCGTCAGTTCGGCCGGGCGGCGCAGGCCGTGGGCCGCCAGCGCGGCCTCGTACCCGGCGAGGCGCTCCCGGGTGGTGGTGGTCGCAGCCGGTCCGCCGAGGAAGAGGATCCGCCGGTGGCCCAGCGCCAGCAGGTGGTCGACGGCCGCCCGCGCGCCGCCCGCGTTGTCGTAGTGCACGGCCGTCAGCGGCAGTTCCTCCCCCGGGGCCGGCCGGCCGCAGAGCACCAGCCGGGAGCCGGCCGCGTCCAGGATGCGCGCCAGCCGGGCGATCCGGGAGCGGTACCCCGGGCTGTCCTCCACCCCGCCCACCAGCACGACGGCCTCCACGTCGCGCGCCCGCATCTCCTCGACCAGCGTCAGTTCGCGGTCGGGGTCGTCGTCGGTCGCCGCCACCAGGCAGAGGCAGCCCTCGTCCACCGCCTGCCGCTCCACGCCGTGGGCGACCCGGTTGTGGAAGGGCGCCGCGAGGTTGCCCAGCAGGATCGCCACCGTCCGGGACCGCCGGCCGGCCAGCGCCCGCGCCTGCGCGTTGACGACGTAGTCGAGGTCGCGCACCGCGCGCAGCACCCGCTCCCGGGTGGCCCCGGCCACCGGGTAGTCGCCCGCCAGCACGCGCGACACCGTCGCCATCGACACGCCCGCCAGCGCCGCCACGTCGTTCACCGTGGGCCTGCCCCGCCGGGCTCTCCCCCCGTCGCTCACCGCTGCCCCCCCCGGTCCCGACCAGCTCCACGCCCGGCCTCCACGGCGGGCCGTGCCCCGAGGATACGGGCGGACGCCCTTCCCGCCTCCGCAGACCTCCGAAGACCTCCGGAGACCTCCGCCGACTGCTCGCCGGCCGTCCCGCGTCCGGCGGGCTCAGGAACCGTCGTCAGATGTCGGACGTCACTCCCCCTGCAAGCCGTTCGCGCAGGTCGCGGGCGAGTGGGAGCCGGAAGGGACGGGTGGGGAACGGTGACGCAGGTGACCGAGGTGACCGAGGTGACCGAGGTGGCGGACGGGGCCGTGGCCGGTGTGGACGGAGCTGCGCCGCAGGGGCGGCGGGCGTTCGCGGTGGCCGGGTTCGCGTCGGGGCGGGGCGGGCGGGCGCGGGAACGGGGGAAGGCGCTGCGCGGGCGCATCCCCCGGGAACGGCACGCGGAGTTCTCTCCCGGGCCCGAGCGGCCGACGGCCGTCGAGGCGATCGAGGCGTCCAACGCGGGCCGGATCGCCGCGTTGGTGCCGATCCGGGTGGGGCGGATGGCCGCCACGCCGTTCGCGTTCCTGCGCGGTTCGGCCGGACTGATGGCCGCCGACCTGGCGGGCACCCCGGACACCGGGGTCGGCGCCCAGCTGTGCGGGGACGCGCACGCCGCCAACTTCGGGCTGTACGGGGACGCCCGCGGGCAACTGGTGATGGACATCAACGACTTCGACGAGACCGTGCCCGGCCCGTGGGAGTGGGACCTCAAGCGGCTGGCCGCGAGCCTGGTGCTGGCCGGCCGCGAGACCGGGGCCGACGAGACCACCGCCCGGGAGGCCGCCCAGCACGCGGCCGGCTCCTACCGCCGGACGATGCGCACGCTCGCCAAGCTGCCCGCGCTGGACGCCTGGAACGCCGTCGCGGACGAGCAGTTGGTCTCCTTCACCGAGGCGCACGACCTGGCCGAGGTGCTGCGCAAGGTCGGCGCGAAGGCGCTGGGCAACACCAGCGCCAGGTTCGCCGCCCGCAGCACCGCCCGTACGGCGGACGGCGGACGGCGGTTCACGGCCGCTCCGCCGGTGCTCACCGAGGTGACCGACGCGACCGCGCGGGCCGTCGCGCAGTCGCTCGGCCCGTACGTGGCGACGGTGCCCGCCGAGGTGCGCACCCTGCTGTCCCGCTACCGGGTGCAGGACGTGGCGTTCCGGGTGGTGGGCACCGGCAGCGTCGGCACCCGCTCGTACGTGGTGCTGCTCACCGACCACCGGGACCAGCCGCTGGTGCTCCAGGTGAAGGAGGCCCGCCCGTCCGTGCTGCTGCCGTACCTGGAGCGCGCGGGCCACCCGGTGGCCGGCCAGGACGGCCACGAGGGCCGCCGGGTGGTGCTCGGGCAGAAGCACATGCAGGTGGTCAGCGACACCCTGCTGGGCTGGACGACGGTGGACGGACTCCCCTACCAGGTCCGGCAGTTCCGCAACCGCAAGGGCAGCGTCGACCCGGCCGCGCTGCTGCCGGGCCAACTGGACGACTACGCCCGGATCACCGGCGCACTGCTGGCCCGGGCGCACGCGCACACCGCCGACCCCGGCCTGCTGGCCGGCTACTGCGGCAGGAGCGAGGCGCTGGACGAGGCGGTCGCCGCCTTCGCCGTCGCGTACGCGGACCGCACCGAGGCCGACCACGCCGACCTGGTCGCGGCGGTGCGGGCCGGCCGTCTGCCGGCCGAGTTCGGCGTCTGACCGGGGGCACCGGGCCCGAACGGGGCCCGCGCGTCAGGACGCCCGGGTCAGGACGCCCGGGTCAGGACGCCCGGGTCAGGACGCCCGCATCAGGACGCCCGCATCAGGACGCCCGCATCAGGACGCCCGCATCAGGCGGACAGGAACGGCGCCACCGCGGCAACGAACTCGACGGGCCGGGCACTGTGCACGAGGTGCCCGGCCTCGATGGTGACCATCCGGCAGTCCGGGATCAGCCGGTCGAGCTCGGCGAGCCGCTCCTGCGGGACGTGGCTCGCCGAGCCACCCGCGACCACCAGGGTGCGGGCGGTGATCCCGGCCATCCCCGCCAGCCAGGCCGGGTCGGGGGTGTCGACCTGCGCCTTGACGGCCTTCACCACGGCCCAGTCGAAGTGCACCGGCTCCTCCGGCGCGTCCGGCACCGCGCCGGCCGGGCGCGGGTGCGGTGCCGGGATGTCCTCCAGGACCAGACGGCCGATCCGCTCCGGCCGGGCCTGGGCGACCAGGTAGCCGACCACGCCGCCCATCGAGTGGCCCACCAGGTCGACCCGCGCCAGGCCGAGCGCGTCGAGGAAGGCGAGCACGTCGTCGCGCATCTCCTCCAGGCCGTACCGGGCGGTGCGGCCGCTGTCGCCGTGGCCGCGCAGGTCGAGCGCGTACACGCGGTGCCTGGGGGCGAGCTCTGGCAGGACGACGTCCCAGTCCGTGGCGCGCTCCCCGAGGGCGTGCAGCAGCACCAGCGCCGGGCCGTCCGGCGGGCCGCTCTCGCGGTAGGCGAGCGCCACCTCGGGCAGGTCCACGATCCGGTTCTCGGTCATGCCCGCCACCGTACGTGCGGGCCTGCGCTAACGGACCGCTGTTCGCCCACGGCTCACCGCGACGGGCTCGCCGGTCGCCTCCCGGGCCGCCCGCCGGCCGGCGAACACCGACGCCAGGACGGCGAGGGCGGCGACCGCCGCGCACACCACGCTGGTGGCCAGGTAGGCGGAGCGGTGGTCGCCGCCCCCGGCGGTCTGCCGCAGGTAGACGCCGGACAGCGCCGAGACCGCGACCGCCGCCGCGATCCGCTGGGCCATCTGCAGGATGGCCCCGCTCACCCCGGCCGCCTCGGCGGGCGCGTGGCGCAGCACGTACGCCTGGTTGGTGGCGCCCATCACGCCGATCGAGGCGCCGCCGAACAGTTGCAGCAGCGCCAGCAGCCAGGGCAGGACGGCCGCGGGCGCCCAGTGCGCGACGAGTCCGCTCGCCAGCATGACCAGGGCGGAGCCGGTCATGCCCGCGGTGATGGTGCGCCGCCCGAAGCGCTGCACCACCCGCCAGGCCAGCGCGGAGGCGACGCCCATGGCCACCGCCGAGGGCAGCGCAACGAGTGCGGCGCCCATCGGGGAGAGCCCGAGGCCGTCCTGGAGGAACATGGTGAGCACCAGTCCGGCGGCGAGCGAGGAGCCGAACTGGGCCATCGCGGTCGCGGTGCCGAGCGCGTACGGCGCGGAGCGGGTGAGTGCCGGGTGGATCAGCGGGTGGCCGCCGGAGCGGGCGTAGCGGCGCTGCCACCAGGCGAGGGCCCCGAGCAGCAGGACGGCGACGGCGGCGAAGGCCAGCCAGCCGGTCCAGCCCGGCGGTTGGACGAACGGCAGCATCAGGGCGAGGGTGAGCGCGGCGACCAGCAGCAGGCCGACCAGGTCGAGGTCGGCGTGCCGGGCACTCGGGCGCGGCCTGGGCAGGTGACGCACCGCCAGCGCGACGGTGGCCAGGCCGAACGGCACGTTGAGCAGGAAGGTCAGCCGCCAGCCGTGCTCGGGGCCGGCCGCCGCCAGGACCGCGCCGCCGATCGGCGGGCCGAGCGCGAAGGCCAGCCCGCCCGTGACGGCGTACATGCCGAGGGCGCGGGCCCGTAGTTGGCCGTCGAACACGTCCTGGAGGGTGCCGATCATCTGCGAGTTGACCAGTCCGGCGCCCACGCCCTGGAGCAGCCGGGCGGCGATCAGCACCTCGGGCGCGGTGGCGGTCGCCGAGACCAGGCTGACCAGGGTGAACAGGGTGAGGCCGGTGACGAAGAACCACTTGCGGCCCCTGACGTCGCCCAGCCGCCCGCCGGGGATCAGTGCCAGGCCGAAGGCGAGCGAGTAGCCGGCCACGATCCACTGGAGGTGGGCGGGTTGGGCGTGCAGGCTCTCGCGCAGGGCCGGGATGGAGGTGTTGAGGACGGACTGGTCGAGCAGTGTGGTGAAGCCGCCGGCGACGCAGACCAGCAGGACGCGGCGCCCGGCGGCGTCGAAGCGCTCGCGGGGCCCGGCGGCTATCCGGGTCTTCGGGCGCCTCACGGTTCCACCACCACCAGGGCGTACCGGGCGTCGTCCGGGCCGGGGGCGCGGAAGCGGCTGGTCCCGGAGACGTAGCGCAGGCAGTCGCCGGGGCCGAGCAGGTGCCGCTCGCCGTCGACGGTGAGCTCCAACACCCCCTCGAACACCCACAGGTGGTGTTCCAGGTCCGCCAGGCAGGGGCGGTCGTAGGCGATGTCGGCGCCGGCGGGCAGCCGGCCCTCGACGATCTCGGCGCGCAGCGAGCCGTGCGGCGGGGAGACGGAGCGGCGGACGAAGCCGGTGGTCTCGTCCCGCCAGATCCGCTGGTCCGCGGCCCGCACCAGCCGGGCCGGCGCCGACTCGACCTCGGCGAGCAGCCGGGACATGGTCCGCCCGTAGACGGCGCAGAGCCGCCCGAGCAGCGCGGCGGTCGGGCTGACCTCGGCCCGTTCGACGCGCGACAGCGTCGAACGGCTGACGTCCGCCAGCCGGGCCAGTTCCTCCAGCGTCCAGCCCCGTTCCAGCCTCAATTCGGCGAGCCGGTTGGCGAGCCGCTCGTCGGCGGCCGTCTCGATTCCCATATTCGCGATGCTATCCCGGATATGAGATCACTCCCAGGGGCGCGGGCCGCCGTGGCCGGGGCGTGGAGAAGGGCGGGAGGCGTGGACTCGGCCGGGACGGCGCGCCGCGTTCGGGTGCGCGCCCCTGCGCTCCTCGCGCCCTCTCCCTTCCTCCGGCTCCTCCGCCGCCTCGACTCTTCCGCCCCCTCGGCCCGGGAGGGGAGGTGATCATATGATGTGCGGCGGATCAGGGCTGGTCAGCGGCCCACCGGCGAGGGGGAACCATGTTCGGCATCATCAGACCGTGCAAGCACCGGCTGTCCGAACGGCTTCAGGCGTCGTGGCTGGCGCACCTGTGCGGGCTCTGCCTCGCGCTGCGCGACGACCACGGCCAACTCGCCCGCACCGCCACCAACTACGACGGCCTGATCATCTCGGTCCTGGTCGAGGCCCAGGCCGCCCGCGAGGACACCTCCTGGCGGCGCACCGCCGGGCCCTGCCCGCTGCGCGGCATGCGCACCGCCTCCGTCGCCCGGGGCGAGGGCGCCCGGCTCGCCGCCGCCGTCTCGCTCGCCCTCGCCTCGGTCAAGATCCGCGACCACGTCGAGGACCGTGACGGCGTGTTCGGCCGCCGCCCGGTCGCCGTCGGGGCCCGCGCGGTCACCCGGCGGTGGGACCGGCAGAGCGCCGGCAGCGCCTCGACGGTCGGCTTCGACACCGGCGTACTCCTCGAAGCCGCCTCCCGGCAGGGCGAGTTGGAGCGGTCGCTGCCGCCCGGCGGCTCAGTCCTGCTGGTCACCGAGCCCACCGAGACCGCCACCTCGGCCGCGTTCGCGCACACCGCCGTCCTCGCCGGGCGCCCCGGCAACGCCGCCCCGCTCGCCGAGGCCGGCCGGCTCTTCGGCCGGCTCGCCCACCTCCTCGACGCCGCCGAGGACCAGGCCGCCGACGCCGCCGGCGGCGCCTGGAACCCGCTGACCGCCACCGGCACCGGGCGCGCCGAAGCCGAACGCCTGTGCCGCGACGCCGTCCACGGCATCCGGCTCGCGCTGCGCGAGGTCGAACTGACCGACCGGGCCCTGGTGCACCTGCTGCTCGCGCACGAGACCGAGCGGGCCGTCGAGCGGGTCTTCGGCCCGGCCGCCCACGCAGCCGCCTGCCAGACCCGGAACGCCGGACCCGCCGCCGACGGGTCGGCGCACGCGGCGACCGGCGGGCACCCGCACGCCGCCGGGGAGCACCCGCACGACGCGCCGCCGCGCCAGGCGCCGCCCGGGCAGACTCCCGGTCAGGATCCCGGCCGGACCCCGCTCCCGCCGTGGGTGCCCCAGGACCCCGGCTTCACCCCGATCGGCGCCAAGCCGCCGCGACCGCGCAACCTGCTGGCCGGGTGCGCCGTGTGGGCGCTGATGGCCTGCACCTGCCAGTTGCTCTGCTGCGAGCACAACGACCCGTTCAACCGGGAGCGCCGGGAGGGCTGGTGCCAGCGGCACGACTGCGACTGCGCCGACTGCTGCGACCCCTGCAATTGCTGCAACGGTTGCGATGGCTGCGACGGCTGTGGCTGTTGTGATGGTTGTGACTGCTGCGACTGCAGCTGCTGACGTGCCGTACCGTCAGCCGTCCGGATTCCACCGCGCCGCCGGCGGCAGCGGCGGCATCTGCGACACCGCCACCTGATCGACCGCCACCGGCCCGGAGCGCCCCCGCGGCACCCCGGGCCGGTCAGCCGGCCCGTACGCCTCACCGCGCCGCCAGAGCGGCAGCACCACCACCGGGCGCCGCTCCGACCCGTCAGGCATCGGACCCGGCCGCCGCCCGTCGCCTCGCCCGGTCAGCCGTCCGATCCGCCGCCAGCGAGTTCTCCAACCGCGCCAGCAACTCCCGGAACCGCTCGGTGTCCTGCTCCGTCATCCGCCCCTCGGGCGCCGCCCCCGGCCACTCGGCCGTCATCTCGTTCATGGGTCCGACGTTACGCCCCGACGATCAACAGGCGATAAATGCGGAACGCACGCCTACGGGTGCGGCGGTGAACGGAGCCGGTCCTCTTGGCGCGCGCGGGGGTTGGTGGTTCACTTCCCATGTTAGGCAACTTTCCTAACATGACATCAGCGCTCGACCGCCTCCCCCGCGAGAGGAACACCTCCCCATGGGACGTAGCAGCACCAGGACACTGATCGCCGCGGCGGCACTCGCCGCCCTGCTCCCGCTCGCCTCCGCACCGGCCGGGGCCACCGCACCCGTCGCACCCGCCCCGCACAGCCCGCGGGCCGCCTTCCAGCACCCCGGCGTGCTGGTCGGCGACCAGCAACTCGGCTTCCTCAAGGACAAGCTGGCGGCCGGGGCCGAACCCTGGACGTCCGCCTTCGCCGGCCTCCGGTCGAGCAAGTACGCCTCGCTGGACTGGCGGCCCCGGCCGCGCGCCACCGTCGAGTGCGGGTCCAGCTCCCACCCCGACAACGGCTGTTCGGACGAGCGCGACGACGCGATGGCCGCCTACGCCCACGCCCTGCAGTGGGTGCTCACCCGCGACCAGCGGTACGCCGACAAGGCGATCGAGATCATGGACGCCTGGTCGGCCGTGATCCAGGAGCACACCAACAGCAACGCCCCGCTGCAGACCGGCTGGTCGGGCAACAACTGGTCCCGGGCCGCCGAGTTGATCCGCCACTCCGGGGCGGGCTGGCCGGCCGCCTCGGTCGACCGCTTCGCCACCATGCTGCGCACCGTCTACGTGCCGCTGCTGTCGCCCGGCAGCCCGCGCAAGAACGGCAACTGGGAGCTGATCGAGACCGACGCCCTGATGGGCATCGCGGTCTTCCTCGACGACCGCGGCCTGTTCGACCAGGCCGCCGGCATGTGGCGCAAGCGCCTGCCCGCCTACGTCTACCTGTCCTCCGACGGCGATCTGCCGGTGCCGCCGCCCAAGGCCGGGATCGAGGGCGAGACCGCGCTGGTGAAGTACTGGTCCGGCCAGTCGACCTTCGTGGACGGGCTCTCGCAGGAGACCTGCCGCGACTTCGGGCACACCGGCTGGGGCCTGGAGGCCGCCGCCCAGACCGCCGAGACCGCCCGGCTCCAGGGCCTCGACCTGTGGGGCGAGGGGCGTGAACGGCTGGTCAAGGCCCTGGAGTTCCACACCGCCTACGACAACGGCGCGAACGTGCCGGACTGGCTCTGCGACGGCTCGGCGAAGACCGGCCTCGGCCCGGCCGTCCAGCTCGCGTACAACGAGTACCACCTGCGCGAGGGCGTGGCGATGCCGCAGACCGAGCAGTACGTGGCCGCGCACAGCCCGTTCGGGGCCAACTACTTCATCGGCTGGGAGACCCTGACCCACACCAGCGCGCCCTGACGGCGCGGGCGGCAAGCGGCGGTTCCGGGAGTGCACCCGCCCGGAGCCGCCGTCGCGGCTGCTCCCTTCCCGGGAGCGTCCGTTCCGGGAACGGGCCTTCCGGTAACAGGTGGTCCCGGAACGGGCGTTCCCGGGAACGCCCGTTCCGCGCGTGACTCACCCCTCGGGGAACAGGCCCTCCAGGACGGCGGCCACCCCGTCCTCGTCGTTGCTGCCGATGACGTGGTCCACCGCGGCCAGCACCTCCGGGTGGGCGTTGGCGACGCCGTACGAGGTGCCCGCCCAGGCCATCATCGGCAGGTCGTTGGGCATGTCGCCGAACGCGACCGCCTGCTCGCGGGTGATCCCGCGCCGCCGCGCCAGGTCGCCGAGCGCGGCGGCCTTGCTGACGCCCTTCGCGACGGCCTCGACCAGCCGCTCGCCGTTCGCGTGGTAGACCGTCACCAGCTCGCCGAGCACCGGACGGGCCAGCGCCAGCAGCTCGTCCGCGGACAGCTCCGGGTGACGGCCGATCAGCTTGGGCGCCGGGCGGCCGAACAGCCGTGTGTCGTCGAGGCGTTGCACCGCGGTGTCGGCGTCCCAGGCGCCCGCCTCGTAGTGCGCGTCCCCGGCCAGCTCCTGGGCGTACTCGACGGCCAGCCCGATCCCCGGCACGGCCTCGCGCAGCCGCCGGGCGCTCTCGCCGAGCACGTCGACCGGGATCGGGTTCTCCGCGATCACCGCGCGGGTGCGCATGTCGTAGCCGAAGGCGCCGTTGGAGCAGATCGCCACGCCCCGGTGGCCGAAGGCGGCCGCGATCTCGCCCATCAGGCGCGGCGGGCGGCCGGTGACCAGGACGACGAGCCCGCCGGCCCGTTCGACCCGGGCGAGGGCGGCGACGGTACGGGCCGAGACGGTGCGGTCGCCGCGCACGATCGTCCCGTCGAGGTCGGTGGCCACCAGGCGCGGCGGCCGTATCGGGGTGACGGTGGGTGGGGTGGTGCTCGGGAGGCTCATGGGTCGGTGCTCCGTGCTGGTCGGGGTTTCGGTGGGGCGGCCGGGCGCGGGGACGTGTCCAGTACGCGCGCGTACGGCGCAGGCGGTGCGCACGCGGCGGGCACGCGGTGTGTGCGTGCGCGCGGGGCACCCGGGTCGGCGGTGCAGGGAGCTCGCGGGCCGGGCCCGGCGGTGGCCGGGCAGTCGGTCGCCAGACGCTCGGACGGTATCACCGGGGTGGCCCGATCGGCGACGACCGAGCACCGCCTCCGAGACCGAAGTAATTTTATTAGGAAACTTTCCTTACCTTATAGACCGTCACCGACCGCAGACCGTACTCTGCTGCCGCGAGCTCGCGCTCTTGCCCCCACAGCGCCCGGTCGGCCGGCGCGCCACCCCCCACTGCCTCCGGCGGCACCGCCCCGGAGATCGGAGCACACCCATGCGAGTTTCCCGAACCCGACGCCTCGCCGCCGCCACCGCGGCAGCCGCCCTGGTCGCCGGTGCGGCCTGGGCCGCCACCTCCGCCTCGGCGTCCGCCGCCCCCGCCCGGGCGACCGCCGCGGCCGTGCAGCGGGCGTCCGCAGGCGGCCTGACCCCCGATCAGCACCGCCGGGCCGACCAGCTGATCAGCATCTTCGAGAACAGCACCACCGAACTCCAGTACGGCTACGCCGAGAACATCAACGACGGCCGCGGCGTCACCGCCGGCCGCGCCGGCTTCACCACCAACGACGGCGACGCGCTCAAGGTCGTCCGCGCCTACACCGCTGTCTCCCCCGACAACCCGCTCGCCCGCTTCATCCCCGAGCTGGAGCGCCTGGCCGCCGCCGGCAGCGGCGACACCAGCGGCCTGCCCGAGAGCGACTACGTCGCCGCCTGGAAGCAGGCCGCCCAGGACGCCACCTTCCGGCAGGTCCAGGACGACCAGGTCGACCAGCGCTACTTCACCCCCGCCATGAACCAGGCCGACCAGCTCGGCCTCACCACCGCCCTCGCCCGCGCCGAGTTGTACGACGCCTCCATCCAGCACGGCAACGGCAGCGAGTACGACGCCCTGCCCGCCCTCATCAGCCGCACCAACGCCAAGGTCGGCTCGCCGTCCGGCGCCGGCGAGAGCACCTGGCTGAACGCCTTCTTCGACGTCCGCGTCGACGACCTCACCAACCCGGCCAACTCCTCCACCGCCGCCGAATGGAGCAAGTCCGTCGACCGGGTCGAGTGCCTGCGCCGAATCGCCGCCACCGGCAACTACAACCTGGACGGCCCGCTCAGCGTCACCGCCTTCGGCTCCGGCTACACCATCGACTGACCCACCCGCACCCGTCGAGCCCGGGGTCCGGTGTGTGGGACCGGACCCCGGCCCGGCGAGGCCCGCCGCCGGACTCCCCGACCCCGGCGGAGCGCGGCCGCGCCGGGCGATCCGACCGCCGGTGGCGGCAGGGAGCCGGGACTCCCCGCCGCCACCGGCGGTCCGCGCTTCCACTCCTCCACTCCGCCGATCCGCTCACCGCCCGTCCTCTCACCGTCCGTCCTCGTTCGTCGGCTGACGAGTGCCCTACGATCGACCGAATGAGCACAGCAGGACGGACTACGGCCACGGACGGGGCGCCGCAGCCCGCCACCCTCGCTCCACTGTCAGGGCCTGGACAACAGCCGTGGAACCGGCAGCGGCTCCGGAGCAACAACGAGTGGCTCCTGCTGGAGCGGCTGCGCCGGCACGGCCCGCTCTCCCGGGCCCAACTCGCCCGCGACACCGGGCTGTCCAAGCCGACCGTCTCCACCGCGCTGGCCACCCTCGAACTCGCCGGACTCGCCCGCGAGGCCGGCCGGTTCGCCCCCGAGCGCGGCCGCACCGCCGTCCTGTACGAGACCGACCCGGCCGCCGGGCACGTCCTCGGGCTCGACATCGGCCGGGCCCGGCTGCGGGTCGCCGTCGCCGACCTGTCCGGATGCGTCGTCGCCCGCCGCGACCTGCCCAACCGCGGCCGCTCGGCCAACGCCGTCGCCGACGCCGTCGTCGCGGCCGCCCGCGAGGCCATCGCCGAGGCGGGCCTGCCCGGCACCGCCGTCGCCCACACCGTGGCCGGCACGCCCGGGGTCTGGGACGAGCGCAGACGCAGTGTCAGACTCGCCGCCAGCCTGCCCGGCTGGGGCCGCCCCGGCCTGTTCGACCGAATAGCCGACGGCCTGGGCACCACCGTCACCGTCGCCAACGACGCCAACCTCGCCGCCGTCGGCGAGTACACCTACGGCGCGGGCGCGGGCAGCCGGCTCTTCGTCTACCTGCTGGTCGGCACCGGACTCGGCCTGGGTGTGGTCAAGGACGGCGAACTGCTGACGGGGGCGCACGGCGCGGCCGGCGAACTCGGGCTGCTGCGCCTGCCGGGCTGCACCTCCACCACCAACACCAACACCGGCACCACCCTGGAGGAGACCGTCTCCGCCGACGCCGTGGTGCGCACCGCCCTCGACCTCGGGATGCGGCGGCCGCTCACCGCCGAGAAGGTGTTCACCCGGGCCCGGCTCGGCGAGCCCGCCGCGGTCGAGGCCGTCCGGCAGGAGGTGGACCGCCTGGGCTACGTCCTCGCCGTCGTCGCCGCGCTGCTCGACCCGGACGTGGTCGTCCTCGGCGGCGGCATCGGGCGCAGCGCCGACCTGCTGCTGCGCCCGCTGGAGCAGGCCCTGTACGAACGCTCCCCGCTGCGGCCCCGGCTGGAGCCGAGCCGGCTCGGCCAGGACGCCGTCCTGCTGGGCGCCGTCGCCACCGCCCTGGAGGCGGCCCGCCCCGAGGTCTTCGAGCGGCGCACGGCCCCCGTCCCGGGCTGACGGCCCCCCGGTCCGTCAGGTGCGGGCGGACAGGGCGGCGTCCAGCAGTACGCGGGCGGCTGCCTTGGCATCGGCGGCGGCGCTCGGGTCGCCGTGCACGGCGGCGGTGGTCATGGCCCCCTCGGCGAGCAGCGCCAGCTGGGCGGCGGTGGCGGGCGGGGCGCCGGCGGCCTCGGCCAGGCAGACGAGGTAGGCGTTGAACTCCTCCTTGTGCTGCCGGGCGGTCGCCGCGACCGCCGGTGAGACGGCGCCCAGCTCGCCGAAGGAGTTGACGAACGCGCAGCCCCGGAAGCCGGGTTCGGCGAACCAGCGACCGAGCCAGTCGAAGACGGCGAGCAGCTGGTCGCGCGGCGGCGTGGCGGCGCCGGCCACGTAGGCGGCGAGGTTCGCCCGCCAGCGCCCGTCCCGGCGCCGTAGGTACGCCTCGACCAGGTCGTCCTTGGACGGGAACTGCTGGTAGAGCCGGCGCATCGTCAGGCCGGAGGCCGCCCGGACGGCGTCCATGCCGACCGCCTGGATGCCCTGCCCGTAGAACAGCTCCTCGGCCGCGTCGAGGATCAGGCCTCGCGGGTCGTGCTGGTCCATCTGCCGTGCCCTTTGCGTGAGAACGATGGTTCTCCTAGGGTAGCCGCTACGGTGAGAACGACCGTTCTCGCCGTCGGCTCCGCCGCACCCGAGGAGACCCCGTGACCGAACAGCGCCCTCCCCTGCCCCCGTTCACCCCGGAGACCGCCCGACGGAAGGTCCGCGCCGCCGAGGACGCCTGGAACACCCGCGACCCCCACCGCGTCGCCCTCGCCTACACGCCCGACAGCCGGTGGCGCAACCGCACCGAGTTCCTCACCGGACGCGAGCAGATCGCCGACTTCCTCACCCGCAAGTGGCACCGCGAACTCGACTACCGCCTCGTCAAGGAGCTGTGGGCGCACGACGGCGACCGCATCGCCGTCCGGTTCGCCTACGAGTGGCACGACGACTCCGGCCAGTGGTACCGCTCCTACGGCAACGAGAACTGGGAGTTCGACCGCGACGGTCTGATGGCACACCGCCACGCCGCCATCAACGACCTGTCGATCACCGCCGCCGAACGTCTCTTCCACTGGCCGCTCGGCCGGCGCCCCGACGACCACCCCGGCCTCACCGCCCTCGGACTCTGACCCGGCATCAGGCTCCGCTCCCGGCAGGGCGGCCGGGTCGGCTGTTGTTCCACGACCGTGACACGGCTCGCACCGGCCGCTGAACTCCCCCTGGGATGCTCCTCCTCGAACGCGAACAGCACCCGAGGGGGACCTGGAAATGTCCGTGCGCAACAGATTCGGCACCACCGCCGCGCTCGCCGTGATGACCACCGTCGGCGCCGTCCTGCTCTCCGCCTGCGGCCCCGACAACGCCGGCTCGGACCCGACCGCCGCCCCCGGCAGCGCGGCGCCCGGCGCCACCGCTCCGGGGACCCCGGCCCCGGGCGGCTCCACCCACCCGAGCACCCCCACGCCGAGCACCCCCACGCCGGGTACCCCCACGCCGGGTGCCAAGGAGGTCAACGGCACCAGCGCCGCCAACCACCTGACCATCAGCACCGGCACCCGGGCCGTCGCGATGAACGGCACCACCGTCGACTTCGGCACCGTCGTCCGCGACCTCGCCTGGTCCCCCGACGGCAGGAGGGCGGCCTTCATCGACGGGAACGGCGACCTCGTCGTCGCCGACCCCGACGGCGGCGCGAAGGCCACCCTCGCCACGGCCCCCGGCGGCGAGACCTGGTCCCACCCCACCTGGCAGCACGCCGCGCAGGGCCCCAGCGACCTCCCCGAATCCGCCGAACGCTTCGACACCATCGTCTTCGCCGCCGCCAAGGGCGGCGTCCTGCGCCTGGAGAAGATCCCCACCAAGGCCGTCGGCGGCACCCCCGAGGTGCTCACCCCGCACACCTCCCTGGACGGCAACGCGAACATGCCGCAGCCGCCGCAGACCGGCAACACCTGGGCCGACGCCGGCGGCCGGCACGGCGAGATCGTCTACGCCAACACCCCCGCCGACGAGGTCTACCTCTACGACGACTACATCCGCCCCGCCACCCGCGACCTGGGCCAGGGCTCCCAGCCGGCCCTCTCCCCCGACGGCGAGCACGTCGTCTTCGTCCGCTCCGTCGACGGGCACGACCACCTGTTCACCCGCTCCAGCCGGATCGACCAGAAGGACGAGAAGGACCTCACCCCCGCCGCCGCCACCGACTACACCGAACCCGCGTGGTCCCCCGACGGCCGGACCATCGCGGCCCGCACCCCCGACGGCGTCAGCACCCTCCCCGCCGACGGCTCCGCCGCCCCGGCCCAGGTCTCCACCGTCAAGGGCCTCCCCGCCTACCGGCCGTGAGCCCCCGGGATCGGGCAGCGTGATCGACGGACGTGGCCCGTTGAACCCGGGCGGCCCGATCATCCGTCCTTCACAAGGGGCTTGAGAAATCGCCCGCACGGGTTCGGGCCGGCGCACCGCGGGCGTCAGGCCTACGCAAGGGATGCGTATGGATCGAGACAAAATGGCACTGATCGGCTGACCGGAATGCCATATTTTGTCCCGCCCATCACAGAACTCGCAAGGAGAGCACGTGCGTTCGACGAAGAAGCTGTCGGCCCTGGCCGCAGGCATGAGTGCCGTGGCCGTCCTGGGTCTGGCGGGGCCCGCGATGGCCGACGGCTCGTACGACCCGGCCCAGGAGAACTGCAACGCCGCCAACGCGGTGACTCCCGGCTCGACCAGCCTGGTGTGGTGCATCCAGGCGGCGCAGCACACCTCGGAGGTCAAGAACCGGGCCCGCGGCGAGTTCGTCCAGGACACGCTCGACATGCTGATCAAGGCGACCGGCGGCAGCTACAACATCATGGTCTTCAACATCAAGGGCGACAACGCCTTCGGAGACCCCTGGTACGTCCACAACTACGAGCAGAGCTTCCAGAACGTCGCCTTCACGTACGACGTCGACTACCACGACAAGACCTCGCGCGAGGACCAGACCTACCGGATCTGGGTCTTCTCCGGCGGCGGCAGCTTCGCCAACGGCTTCGACGGCGGCTGGGGCAACTGGGGGTTCTACGGCCTCTTCAACCGGACCACCCGCGAGCACACCTGGACGTACCCGAGGGGCACGGGCAGCGCCGGCCAGCGCTACAACCACACCGACGGCGTCGTGAACTTCTCCCCGATGGCGTTCCCCGGCGTGCCGAGGGACCCGGGCACTCCCGCGCCGGGCGGGCTGCCGGCCACCCAGATCGTCCCCGCGATGCCACAGGACCCCGGCACGCCGTACGACCCCGGGGTGCCCGCCACGCCGGCCAGGCCTCCGCACACCGGCAAGCCCGGTGAGCCGGCCGAGCCCGGCACCAAGCCCGGCACCGGCACCCCCACCGGCTCCGGCCGGCCCGCGCTCAACACACCCGTGCACCTGCGGACCGTCAACAACCTCGGCGCCGTTGCCACCGGCTCCGGCGAGGGCGCCTCGGTGATCGCCGGGAAGCCGGGCGACGCGGGCGGCACCTGGACGTTCCGCGACGCGGGCGGCGGCCGCTACCGGATCACCAACGCACTCGGGCGGGACCTCACCGAGAACACCGGCACCTACTTCGCCAACACCAAGGGGTGGAAGGGCTCTTCGGAGCAGAAGTGGGAGGTGAAGAACGTCTCGGGCGACCGGTACGTGATCCGGATCAGCGACCAGGACTGCCTGACCTACCACGAGGACGACAAGGAGCTCGGGGTGTGGACCTGCGACGGCTCCGCCGAGCAGCAGTGGACCATCACCCGCTAGCCATGGCGCCGTCCCGCCCGCCGCACGGGCGGCGGGCGGGACGGCGGGTGCCTTCGGCCGGGCAGGGCCCAGCGGAACAGGCCCAGTGGACGGTCCCAGCGGACGGGCCCCACGGAACAGGCCTGGCGGAAAGGCCTAGCGGAACAGCCGGTCGCCGCTGTTGGCCATGCGGTGGGTGCCGCTGTGGCGGTTCACCCAGTCACGGACGAGGTTGATGGCATTGGCGCACTGCCAGCTGTTGTCGTACTCGCGCACGCCGGTGAAGGCGCCGTAGCCCGCGATGATGCCGTCCACACCCGCATCGCCGAGCAGCTTGTCGACGTACCACGGGTCGTTGTAGGTGGTCGTCCAGGACAGCGTGGCCGCGAGCCGCCCGGCGGCGCGGTCCCCGGCCCCCTTCTTCAGCTCCGCACACGTGTTGTAGGTGGCCTCCGTACAGTTGCCGAAGCCCTTGGTGATGTCGGAGTCGCCGTAGTCCATCGCCCGGTGACCGGCCGGGAATCCGGAACCGGACCGGTTGAAGGCGCCCTGGACCTGGTCGCGGGTACCGGTGGACGTGATGCCCTCCAGCGGGCCGAGCCTGCCTTCCAGGCTCTGCCAACCCCTGCCGCCGACGTCCGGGGTGTTGCCGCCGTGGTACTCGAAGAAGCCGTAGAGGACCTGGATCCCGGCTGCCGTCAGCCGCTGCGCCTTGTCGCGCAGTCCGGCGACGCTGCACGTGCGGTTGGGCTGCTCCCCGCAGTAGTTCGGGTCCTTGATGTCCAGCCAGACCAGCGACAGCCGGCGTCCGGCGTTGGCGTTGGAGAGGATGCGGTCGATCATGCTGTCGAAGCTGGGGCCCAGTCGGTTCTCACCGGCCGAGGAACAGTCGTGGTAGGCACGCCATTCGTTCGGGTTCCACCAGGCGCAGACGTCGATCTCGATGGCGTTGGCGCCGTGGCCGAGCGCGGCGTCCACCCCGTCCAGGGTGTCGACCCGGTGCGCGATGGCGTAGATCGCGTGACGCGAATCGGCCGCCGCCGCAGGGGTCGTACCGAGCGCGGTGAGGCCGACGATCCCGCACAGTGCCGCCAGCAGCGCCAGCACCTTCCGCGCGCCGGTGCCGTGCCTGAGGTGAGTGGTCAAGAAACGTACTCCTCGATGTCGGTGCCCTGAAGCCGTCGCCGATGGACGGCCGCCCCCGATCCAGGACTGGTCATGTCCGCCTCAGTCTGACACTGGTTCGTGGCCGGTACGGGGCGAACCGCGCAAATCCTCCGCTAAAGTCCGTCGCGCGAGGCCAACTCGGCCCGGAGCGCGGGCACATGCTCGTCGGCGGACTCGTGCGGCAGGAACTCGACCGGGTCCAGGAAGCGGAACAGCACCCGGCTCCCGGTGACGGCGAACTCGTAGTCGCCGAACCCGACCACCGCCCCCGTGCCGCCCCGCACCGCCCCGCGGACGGCGGCCGCCGTCAGCTCGTCCACGCCGCCGGGCGCCGTCGCCCGGCGCCGGGCGTTCGGCCGGGCCAGGTACGGGCACACCATCGCCGCGTAGAGCATGCAGGCCCGGTGGCCAGGCCCCTCCATCGTCGGCGCGAGGTTGCGGTACGGCCGCCCCTCGGCGAGCGCGGCCGCGATCGCCGCGCTCTCCGCCGCTCCGACCACGCGCCACACGGGGCCCCGGGCCATGAACCCCCCGCACACCGAACAGAGGCGCTCCAGCGCGCAGTTCGCGCTGCGCTCGTGGTCGGTCAACGCGAACTGCGGCTCGCCGCCCCGCCACGGCGTGATCGCCGGCACCGGATAGCCCCGGACGTCCCGGGGCCGCTCCCCCACCCGCTCCGGCATCGGCACCGCATCGAATCGCACGCCCCCATCCTCGCCGCCCCCCGCGCCGCTGTCGACCTCCGACGCGGCAGCCGCCCCGCGCGGCGGGCGCGGGGCGGCCGGTGGTCCGGGGGCGACTCCTGGTGGATCGTCCGAACGGCGGGCCAGGACCTAGTTCCAGATCCCGGTGATGTCACCGGCGTTGGCCGCGTTGCCCGCGTGGGTGGTGGCGCCGGCGAGGTCCTCCAGGGTCCGCAGCACGTTGTAGTGGTTGTAGGTCGCGGCGGAGGTGCTGCCGGGTGTGACGTGGGCGCCGTAGAAGACGGTCGGGATGCGGTTGCCCGCGAGCCGGTTGTCCTCGTCGAAGGTGACCACGAGCAGGCTGTTGTGGCTCTTGGCCCAGGTGGCGTAGGCGCCGAGGTTGTTCTTGATCCAGGTGTCGCCGGTGCCGACCGAGCAGTCGTGCATGTCGCTGCAGAGGTTCGGCACGACGAAGGAGACGTTCGGCAGGGTGGTGTAGTCGGTCGGGAACTGGGCGAAGGTCCTGGCCGAGTTCAGCGGGACGTTGCCGAAGCCGAACCAGGGGTTGTGCTTCTGCGCGTACTTGCCGCTGCTGCACGCGGTGCTGCCCTGCGCGGGCAGGGTCTCGTTGTAACTGGCCCAGGTCCTGCCGGCGGCGGTGACCTCGGAGGCCAGGTTGGGGCCCTGGAGGGCGCCGACGGAGACGCAGCTGTCGTCGGTGACGCCCTGGGTGGAGCCGGAGAACAGGGCGTAGTAGTTCGGCTGGCTGGGGTGGGTGATGCCGAACGACTGGGTGAGGTTGGCGCCGCCGGTGGCCAGGGAGTTGAGGTAGGGGGCGCTGCTGCTGCCGACGACCTGGCTGTAGGCGTGGTTCTCCATCACCACGACGACGATGTGGTCGGGCGCGGGCAGGGCGGCGGCCTGCGCGGTGGAGGCGGTGGCGGCCCAGAGGCCGGCGGAGGCCGCGACCAGGGCTGCCACCGAGCCGAGGGCGGTGGCGGTGCGACGGGAGCCGGGCTTGGTGGACGAAGTCATGACAATTCCTCGGGTAGGGAGCGGCCCGGGCGCGGACGCTCGATCAGGCCCGCGCGACGAACCGTTCTAGTACGGCGTGCCGTTGGCGAAGTCGCGGGCGACGGTGGACTCGACGGTGGTCAGCACGCCGGGGTCGGTGGTGATCAGGCCCAGCTCGCGGTTGTTGTTCAGCGAGTTGTCGGAGAAGTTCTCCGAACCGGCGAACACCTTGGCCGAGGGCGTGCCGTAGTCGGCGACGATCGCCTTGGCGTGGATGTACAGGCCCGTGGTCGAGGAGTAGGTGACCACCTGGCCGCCGGCCGTGACCACCTGGTCGAAGTAGCTGCTGTAGGACGAGGGGTTCATGCCCACCACCCGCACGGTGACGCCCCGGCCGGCGGCCGCGGCGACCGCGTCCACCAGGGCCTGGTCGCCGAACTCCAGCTGCTCCAGGTCCAGCGTGTGCTGCGCGCCGTTGATCAGGTCCAGCAGGCGGGCCTGCGAGTCGGTGGGCGACCAGACCAGGTTGTCGCCGTCGGAGGGGGTGATCGAGGTCTGGGCGTAGTCGGCGGCGAAGACCTGCTCGATCGCGGCGACGTCGTTGGCGTCGGTGTCGACGACGCCGTAGTCGCGGCTGCTGGAGTAGTAGGTGGAGTCCAGGTTCCCGGTCAGGATCAGGGACTTGGCGCCGTCCACGGTGACGGTCTTCTGGTGGGTGTAGACGAACGTGGAGGAGGAGTACGTCACCCCGACGCCGGCGGCCCGCAGGGCCGAGTAGGCGGCGCCGTTGACCGAGGTGTGCCGGCCGTCGAGGATCACCCGGACGGTGAGGCCGGCCCGCTGGCGGCCGATCAGGGCGTTGACGGCGGTGGTGTCGCGCAGCTCGTACATGGTCACGTCGACCGAGTGGGTGGCCGAGTTGATGAGGTCGTAGACGACGCCGTGGTCCCGGTCCGGGAACACGATCGGCGTGTACGTGGCGGCGGTGGCGGCCTGGGCGGTGCCGGACAGCGGTATCAGGCCGGCGGCGGCGAGCAGCAGCGCGCCGGCCCGGCGCGCGGAGGTGGCCAGGGGCATGCGGAACTCCACGATCGATGAGGGGGAAGGCCTGGGCGAAGGTGCGGGAGCACGCGCGAGGCGCCCGAACAGCATCGGGTGGATCGGTCGACGCGGGTAGACGACAGCAGGTAAAACCTTGACCCCGGGTCGGGAAACGGATGGTGCGGCCGATCGGGTTCACTTTGCCAGCCGCAGGCCCCTCCGGTGATAGTGGATCTTCGAGGACGTGGCCGGACGCCGCGTCAGCCGAGTGAGAGAACAGAGGATCATGGCGAAGATCAGCCTTCTGCGTCCGCTCGCGGTGGCGGCCGCGGGTGTCGTCCTGCTGGCGACCGGAGCCGCGCACGCCGTGGCCGCCGACCAGGGCACCACCGGCGCGCCCACCCCGGACACGGCCGCGGTGCGCGCCGCCCTCCAGGCGACCACCGACGCGGGCGCCCCGGGCGCCTTCGCGGTGATCCGCGACCACGGCGACGCCGAGTCCACCCGGTCGCTGGCCGTCGGCAAGGCCGATCTGGACGGCACCCCGATGAACTCCTCGTGGAGGTTCCGGGTCGGCAGCAACAGCAAGATGTTCAACGCCGTTCTCGTGATGCAGCTGGCGGAGCAGGGCCTGATCGACCTCGACAAGCCGCTGCGCGACTACCTGCCGGCCGGCACCCTGCCGGACACCTGGACCATGACGGGCCGCCAGGTCATGGAGCACCGCGCCGGGATCTACGACCACACCAACGACCTTCTGGAGCAGGCCGGCGAGGAGACCACCAGCGCCTTCGAGGCGCGCATCCGCACCAACGTGTACGCGCCGCGCGACCTGGTGGCGATGTCCGTCAAGCACGGCCAGCAGTACACGCCCGGGAGCCGGTACTCCTACTCCAACACCGACTTCGTCCTGATGGGCCTCGCGGTCGAGCACCTCACCGGCCGCCCCTACGAGGACGTCCTGCGCGAGCGGATCATCGAGCCGCTGGGCCTGAGCAAGACCTCCTTCGTCGTGCCCGACCAGGAGATCCAGGGCGCGCACGTCACCGGTTACCTCACCAACGACGACCGCACCAAGCCGCTGCTGGACTCCACCGCGCAGACCGGCTCCTGGGTGTGGACGGCCGGCGCGGTCATCTCCGACGCCGCGGACCTCGACCACTTCCTCACCGCGCTGATGGCGGGCAGCTCCGGCGGGCTGGTCTCGGACGACTCGCTGAAGCAGATGACGGCCGCCCTGGCCACCCCCACCGCCAAGATCAGCTACGGCCTCGGGCTGCGCCGCATCTCGCTGTCCTGCGGTGACGTGTACGGCCACGGCGGCATCGTCCAGGGCTTCCAGACCCAGTCGTTCGCCACCCCGGACGGCAAGCGCTCCGTCGTCGTGTTCGCCAACGCCTCCAACAACGGCTCCGTGACGCAGGGCCTGATGAACGCGCTGGAGCCGGCCTTCTGCGGCAAGAAGCCGACCGTCGCGCCGCGGACCTCGTTCGCCCCGAGCGCCTTCGCCGAGAACCACACGCTGCCGGTGGTCGAGGACACCCGGATCTGACCGTCCCGCACAGTCCGCCGCTCACGCGCCCGCACGGCCCACCCGCCGTGCGGGCGTGCGCGTTTCGCCCGCCACCGGGCTTCCCGCCTCACCCCGTCCGGCGCCGCCCCTGCCGGGGGCCGTCCGCGCTGAGGTCGGTGAGCGCCTCGGTGAGGAGTTCGCGGGCCTCCTCGGCGCGGCCCTGCTCGATCAGGGCGGTGCCGAGCTCGGTGAGGGTCTTGGTCATGCTGTCCGGCCGGCCGATCTCCTCGTAGTGGGTCAGGGCCTGCCGGTAGGCCTTCTCGGCCGCCGGCCAGCGCCCCAGCGCGGCGCGGTCCAGGCCGAGTTCGTGTGCCGTCATGGCCGCCGCCAGGTGCATCAGCGGCGAGGACCAGCGCTCCACCAGCTCCAACGCGCCGGCCAGCGCGCGCCGGCGGGACTCCACCGCCTCCTCGGCCCGGCCCGAGTCGCGCAGGCAGTTGGCCGCGCCGCGCAGCGTGACCAGCCGGCCGATCCAGCCGGAGCGGCTGTTGACGGCGGCGAAGGTGTCCGCGGCCCGGTGGTAGGCGTCGATGGCCTCCCGGTGCCGGTGCAGGTGCCGAAGGCCTGCCGCGAGGTAGGTCAGCGCCCAGCCCTCCTGCTCGCGGGCGCCGATCCGGCGAGCCAGTTCCAGCCCCTCGTTGGCCAGGTCGATGCCGCGCTGGTAGCGGTGCAGGCAGGTGACGTACGTCCACGCCAGGTAGTTGACGTGGACGGCCTCGGCCAGCTGGTCGCCGCAGGCGCGGGCCGCGTCGACCGACAGTTGGAAGACCTCGGCCCAGATGTCCCAGCTCAGCAGCCGGTCGGAGAACCAGTGCATGGCCTCGGCGGTGTCGATCACCTCCCGGTGCCGGCCGGCGGCGAAGGCCTGGTGGAGGGCGGCCAGCCACTCCGGGTGCTCCTCCTCCAGCCAGCGCGCCGCCTCGGTGAGCGGCACCGGGGGGCCGGTCCGGTCCGCGTCGGCGTCGGGATCGGTGTCGGGGTCCGCCGTCGCGTGGTCCGGGTCGAACCGAAGGCCGTACTCGGCGGCCCGGTTCAGCAGCCAGTCACCGGCCCCTGCCCGGGCCCGCGCCACCGCCTCGGGGCCCTCGTCGGCGCCGAGCCGCTCGCCCGCGTAGAGCCGGACCAGGTCGTGCAGCCGATAGCGCTCCGGGGTGGCGAGTTGCACCAGCCCGGCGTCGATCAGCTGCTCCAGGACGAGTTCGGTCCGGCCGACCGGCAGGCCCGCGTAGGCGGCGGCGACGGCGGCGGTGAAGTCGTGCCCGGCGGTCAGTGCCGAGCGGCGCAGCACCAGCTGGGATTCGGCCGGCAGCCGCCGGTAGGACAGCGCGAAGGCCGGACGGACGGCCAGGTCCCCGGTCTCCAGCAGGTCCAACCGGTGCTCCTCGGCGGCCAGTTGGCGCACCAGATGACTGACCGGCTGCTGCGGGCGGGCCACCAGCCGCTGCCCGGCGATGCGCAGCGCGAGCGGCAGGTAGCCGCAGAGCCGGGCCAGTTCGGCGGTGGCGTCGGGCGCCGCGTCGATCCGCTCGCGGCCGGCGATCCGGGCCAGCAGGTCGGCGGCCTCGCCCGGGGCCAGGGCGTCCAGCCGCAGGCGGAGCACCGACTCCAGTCCGGGCAGGGTGTTGCGGCTGGTCACCAGGGTCACGGCGGGCCCGGAGCCGGGCAGCAGCGGGCGCACCTGGCTCTCGTCGGCGGCGTTGTCCAGGACCAGGACGAGCCGGCGCTCGCGCACCAGGGCCCGGTAGAGGCCGGCCCGCTCCTCCGTCCCGGCGGGCACCGCGTTGTCGGCGACGCCCAGGGCGCGCAGCACCTGGCCGAGCGCGTCGCGGGCGGAGAGCGGGGTGGCGGCCATGCCGCCGAGGTCGAGCGAGAGCTGCCCGTCGGGGAAGGAGGGGGCCAGGGTGTGGGCGGCGTGCAGGGCGAAGGCGGTCTTGCCCAGGCCGGGCTGACCGCTGATCAGCACCACCCGGGGGTGGGCGGGTCGGTCGTCCCCGGCCAGCTCGGCCAGCAGGGCGAGGGCGTTCTCGCGGGCGGTGAAGTCGGCGATGTCGCGGGGCAGCGCGAGGGCGCCCGGCACGAGCGGGACGGGGGGCACGGCGTCCCCGGTCTCGGCCGGTCCGGCGGGGGCCGGGGCGGGAGCGGCCGGCCCGCGGGTGGGGGCGGCGGCCGGCACCGGCCTGGTCCCCCGGGGGCGGCCGCACTGAGCGGCGCGGTCCAGCGCGGCGGTTTGCGGGGCGTCCAGGCCCAGCGTCTCGGCCAGGGCCCGGACGGTGCGCCGCTGCGGCCCGCGGGTGCGGCCTCGCTCCATGTCACCGACGGCGCGCAGACTGACGCCGGCAGCCGCGGCGAGCTCCTCCTGGGTCAGGCCCGCCGCCACCCGGTGCCCGGCCAGCAGGCGGCCGAAGTCGCCGGCCCCCTCGGACTCCGTGCCCGCTCCCGTGCCGCTCACAGCCGTCATGTCCCGCCCCTGCTAGCGCCGTTACTTCTGCCAGGCGTTGTGCCTGATCGACCGTCCCAGGCAGAAGTATGCCCGGGCAGAAGTATGCCTCGCACCCAGCCCTTTCCCAGCATCGAGCGCCCAGCTCAGGCGCCGGGCACCCCGGTGCGGGCCGCGGCGTCCCACCTGCTGGTGGGACGGCCGCGCGTGCTGGTTCTGCCCATAGTTCCGCCTGTGGTTGTGCCGATCGGACGGGACGAGCAGGGCGAGCGGGACGAGCGGGACGGGCAGGGCGAGCGGGACGGGCAGGGCTGCTGCTGCGGCGGCGGCGGCGGGGCGGCGCACCGTCAGCGCTCCCCCGCCGCCAGGGCCCGGGCCGCCTGCCGTCTGGCGACGGCGCTCTCGGTGGTGCGGCCCAGTTCGCACAGCAGGTCAGCCAGCAGGCCGTGGGTGCGGGACTCCAGTCCGGTGTCGCCGACCGTGCGGCCCAGGGCGACGGCGAGTCGGGCCGTGGACAGGGCGGCGTCGCGGCGGCCGAGCGCGTGCAGGGCGCGGGCCCGGCTCTGGGTGGCGAGGACGGCCTCGGCGCCGGAGCGGGTGGTGGCGACCCGGACGGCCTCGTCGGCGTGGACCAGGGCCGGGCCGGGGGAGCCGGCCAGGACCAGCGCGTCGGCGAGGTCGGTGAGCGCGCGGACGAGCAGGCCGCCGACGGCCGGGGTGCGGGCTGCGCTCACCAGGTCGGTCATCAGCGGCAGGGCCTGGTCGTAGCGGCCGGCCCGCAGCAGCGCACCGGCCACCCGGGCACGGCATTGGTGGCGCAGCAGTTGGTCGCCGGCCCGGTCTGCGGCGGCCACGGCCCGTTCCAGTTGCTGGACGGCGGTGCGATGGGCGGCGCGGTCGACGTGCAGGACGGCGAGGTCGGTGGCCAGCCGGGCGACGGCCGCCTGGTCCGCGCAGCTGTGGGCGGCGCGCAGGCCGGCCTCGGTGACGGCGCGCCAGTGCGTCCGGTCGTGGCCGGTGGTCTCGTACAGCAGGCCTATCCGGTGGGCGAGTTGCCAGGATTCGGCGGTCCGGCCGAACTGCTCGGCGCAGACCACCACCGCGCGCAGGGCGCTCTCCTCCCGGCGGAACCAGGCGGCCGCCTCCGCCGGGGCCGCGCCGCCGCCCTCGGGCGTCCAGGCGGCGGTGGTGCAGCCGCCGGTGGTCCAGGCCGCGGTGACCGCGAGGTAGTGGGCGATCAGCCGGTCGAGGGCGACGAACCGGTCGTCGCAGGTGAGTTCGGCGGCCTGCCCGGCCGCGTAGCGCCGGACCAGCTCGCGCCGGGCGTAGCGGCCGGGCGTGGTCTCCTCCAGCAGGTGGACGGCGTCGAGGCGGGTCAGCAGGGTGCGGGTGGCGGCGGGCGGCAGATCGGCGAGCGCGGCGGCGGTGGCGGTGTCGATCACCGCGCCGGGGTGCAGGCCGAGCAGGGTGAACAGCCGGGCGGGGGCGGGCGGCAGAGTCCGGTAGGTGTGGTCCAGGGCGGTGGTGACACCGATCGGGCCGCGGTCGGTGCCGGCCAGGGTGGCGAGGCCGGTCTGCTCGTCGGCGAGTTCCGCGGCCAGGTCGCCCAGGGTCCAGCCGGGGCGGGCGGCCAGCCGGGCGGCGGCCAGCCGCAGGGCGAGCGGCAGGTGGTCGCAGGCCGCGGCGAGGTCGGCGGCCGCCTGCGGTTCGGCGGCGACCCGGGCCGGGCCGAGGGTCCGGGCGAGCAGTTCGGCCGCGTCCTCGGCGCCGAGCACGCCCAGCGGGAGCGGGATGCCGCCGTCGCGGACCAGCAGGTCGCGCAGCCGGCTGCGGCTGGTGACGACGACGACGGGGGTGCCGCGGGTGCCTGCGTCCCCGTCCCCGGCCCCGTTCCCGTCCGGGCCGTCCCCCGGCGGGGGCGGGTCGGGCAGCAGCGGGGCGAGCTGCTCGTACGAGCGCGCGTCGTCCAGCACGATCAGCAGCCGGCGGCCGGCCAGCAGTTCCCGGTAGCGCTGCTCCCGCTCCTCGGGCGAGGCGGGC
Organism: Kitasatospora sp. NPDC088160; assembly: GCF_044741445.1. Taxonomy (NCBI): domain Bacteria; kingdom Bacillati; phylum Actinomycetota; class Actinomycetes; order Kitasatosporales; family Streptomycetaceae; genus Kitasatospora; species Kitasatospora sp. NPDC088160. The sequence continues at coordinate 306,697 of NZ_JBIUSS010000003.1, forward strand.
AGGGCGCCCGCCGGCTCGCCGAGGGCGAGCAGGAACCCGGCCAGCACGTCGGCGGGTTCGCGGGGCCCGGCCGGGTCGAAGCCGCCCAGCTCGGCGTGCAGGACTCCGTCGGGGAAGTGCCCGGTGGACCGCTGCACCCAGTGCTGGACCAGGCTGGTCTTGCCGACCCCGGCCGGTCCGGTGACCAGGATCGGGTGGCCGGACCGGACGGCGGCGGCCAGGGCCTCGTCGAGCCGGGCGAATTCGGCCGACCGGCCGGTGAACCTGCGGTCCGGCGCACCACGCCTCGGAAGCCGGGCGGGTCTGGGCGGCGCGTCCCGCTCGGGGCCGTCCGCCGACCGTTCACCGGCGTGGCGCAGCTCCGGACCGGGCGGGCCGGAGAGCCGGGCCACCGCCCGGTCGTACCAGGCCGCCGCCTCGTCCCGGCGGCCGGCCTGGTCGAGGCAGCGGACCAGCCGCGCGACCAGCGTCTGCCGGGTCGGGTGGGCGGCCGCCGCCTCGGCCAGCTCGCCGGCCAGCTCGCCGCCGCGGCCGGCCCCGAGCAGGCCCTCGGCGAGCCGGTCCAGGGCGCGCAGCCGCAGGTCGGTGACGTGCGGCAGGGTGCGCTCGCGCAGCAGGACGGACCCGCAGTCGACGAGGGCCGGGCCGCGGAACAGGTCCAGGGCGGCGCGCAGCAGGGGCACGGCCGGATCGTGCGGCTCGGGCTCGGTGCTCCCGGCGGGCGCGGCCGGGGCGGGCCGCAGCACGCCCGCCCGGTCGCAGAGCCCGCGGAAGTGCAGCAGGTCCACCCGGTCGGGGTCGCCGGCCAGCAGGTAGCCGGCGCCACGGGTGCCCAGGGTGAGCCCGGGGCAGTCGAGCAGTTGGCGCAGGGCCGCGACGTGCCCCTGGAGCGCGGCGCGGGCGGTGGGGGGCGCGTCGCCGTCCCAGACCAGCTCGATCAGCTCGTCGGTGCCGACGGTCTGGTTGAGCCGGATGGCGAGGGTGCTCAGCAGCGCTCGGCGTTTGGGGGCCGAGGGTGTGACCGTCGTCCCGTCGTCCCGTCGTACGGCGACCGGCCCGAGCAGGTCGATGTGCATGCGGCCCTCTCCTCCCCTGTCGCCGATCGGATCCGCCGCCGACGACAACCTCCGGCGTCTTCCCGGCGTCGTCAGAGGATAGGCCTGGTCCGGTCACGTGCACGCGGCCGGATGGGGTCTGCTCGGATCTGGTGGATCTTGTCGGGTCGGACCCGGACCCGGCAAGATCCACAGGGCCCGGCATCGACGTCCGTTCCGCCGGGCGCCGCCACCCGGTGGCGCCCGGGGAGTGGGCGATCTGGCGCGAACAGGACACTTCAGGGCACTACACTGCTCCACCCCGGGGCACGCCCCGGACGTCAATGGGGCGGGGGGACGCCCTGCCCGTCGTGGGTGAAGTGGGGGTACTGGTGCGGATTCGGCTCCTCGGCCCGGTGGAGCTGCGGGCCGGGGCGGACGGCTTCGCCTCGCTGCCGGGGGCGCAGCGCAGGGCGATCCTGGCGCTGCTCGCGTTGCGGCTGGGCCGGGTGGTCGGGGTGGACGGCTTCTGCGAGCTGCTGTGGGGCGAGCGGCCGCCGGCCAGCGCCCGGGCCGCCCTACAGGGGCACGTGGCGGCGCTGCGCAAGGCGATCGCCGACACCCCGTTCGTGCTGCACACCCGTTCGTCCGGCTACCTGCTGGCCGGTCCGGCCGAGGAGGTGGACGCGCTGCGCTTCGAGGCGCTGACCGACCGGGCCGCCGAACAGGCCGGACTCGGCTGCGGCACGGCGGACGCGCAGGCGATCGCACTGCTGGAGCAGGCGTTGCGGCTGTGGCGCGGCGAGGCCCTGGCCGACCTGCCCGACACCGCCGCGCGCGCGGCCGTGGTCGACCAGCTGGAGCAGGCCCGCACCGCCGCCGTGCTCAGCTGGGCCGGGCTGCGGCTGCGCCAGGGCAGCGGGGTGGCGGCGGTGCCGGCCCTGGAGCAGCACGTGCGGACCGACGGGCTGCGCGAGGAGCTGGTGGCGCTGCTGATGCGCTGTCTGCACCAGGCCGGACGGCCGGCGGACGCGCTGTCCGCCTACCACCAGGCCCGGGTGCGGCTGGACCGCGAGCTGGGGATCCGGCCCGGCCCGGCGCTCCAGGCGGCGCTCGCCGAGGTGCTGTCCGGGGGCCGGGCCGAGCAGCCGGCCCCGGCCCGCTCGGCGGCCCCTCCGGCCGCGCCGCGGGTTCCCCGTCAACTCCCGCGCCGCCCGGTCGACTTCGTCGGCCGGGACAGCGAGGGCTGCTGGCTGGACGGCGAGTGCGGCCCGGACCGCGCCGGTGACGGCCTGGCCGTGGTGGTCGGACCGGCCGGGGCCGGCAAGAGCGCGCTGGTCACCGCCTGGGCGCACCGCCGCGCCCCGCACTTCCCGGACGGGCAGCTGTTCGCCGACCTGCGGGGCCTCGACCCGGCCGGCCCGGCCGACCCGGAGGCCGCCCTCGGCGGCTTCCTGCGGGCCCTCGGGGTCTCCGAGGGCGCCGTCCCCGAGGACCGGGACGACCGGGCCGCGCTCTACCGCGACCGGACCAGGGGGCGGCGCCTGCTGGTGGTCCTGGACGACGCCGCCGATGCCGACCAGGTCGCCGACCTGCTGCCGCAGGGGCCCGGCTGCGCCGCCGTGGTGACCAGCCGCGGCTCGCTGGAGGGGCTGGTGGCCGCCGACGGTGCGGCCCTGCTGCGCCTGCCCCCGCTGCCCCAGGACGACTCCCTGCGGCTGCTGGAGCGCGCGCTCGGCCCCGACCGGCTGCGGGCCGAACCGGCCGCCGCCACCGAACTGGCCGGGCTCTGCGACCACCTGCCGCTGGCGCTGCGGATCGCCGCGGCCCGGCTGGCCACCCGCCCGGACTGGACGATCGCCGAACTGGTCGCCGAACTCGCCGACGAGCAGACCAGACTGCCCGTCCTGGACGCCGACGGCGCGACCGGCGTCACCACCGAGCTCCTCCTGACGTACCGCCGCCTCTCCCCTGGCGCCGCCGAACTGCTCACCCTCCTGGCCGCCCACCCGGGCCGGGAGGTGGACACCCTGACCAGTGCGGCCGTGCTCGGCGCCGACCCGGCCACCGCCCGCCGGTCGCTCGGCGAACTCGCCGCCCACCACCTGCTCACCGGTGCGGCGCCCGGGCGCTACGGCCGCGCCGAGCTGGTCCGGCTGTTCAGCGCCGGGCTGCTCGCCGAGCAGCCCGAGCCGCGCCGACGCCTCGCCCGGGAGCGGCTGCTGGACTACTACCAGGCGGCGCTGCGGCAGGGCGGCGAGTTCATCGAGCCGGGCCAGGACGGTTTCGACACGCTCGTCCACCCCCCGCGGGCCCTGCCGCCGGCCGACGGCATCCGCGCCGCACTGGACTGGTTCCAGGCCGAGGAGCCCGCGATCCGCGCGCTGATCACCGGCACCGCCGACGACCCGGACCGGGTCTGGCGGCTGGCCCAGGCCGCCGGCCCGCTGTACTACGGCTCCAGCCGGTTCACCGACTGGCTGGGCTGCCTGCGCGCGGGCGTCCGGGAGGCCGAGCGGTGCGGCGACGAGCTGGCCGCCGCCCAGTTGCACGGCGCCCGGGCGAACGCGCTGCTCGGGCTGGAACGCCGCCAGGAGGCGGCCGAGGCCGCGCGCCGGGCGGTGGCCGCTGGCGAGGCCGCGACCGGGCCCGCGGGCCGCGCCGCGTACGCCCGCGCGCTCGCCACCCAGTCGCTGATCACCGCGATCCTGGGCAGCGCGACCGAGGCCGCCCGGCTGGCGTCCGGCTCGGCCGCGCTGGCCGTGGAGTCCGGCGACCCCCGGCCGCTGGCCGTCGCCCTGGTCCACCACAGCTGGGTGAGCCTGCTGGCCGGGGACCGGCAGGGCGCGCTGCGGCAGGCCCGGGAGGCCAGGGAGCTGCTGCCCGCCCGCCCGGTCACCTCGATCCACCTGTGGTCGATGCTGACCGAGGCGCACACCCTGCCCCCGCACGGGCGCAGCGAGACCGTCGACCTGGCCTGGCACCGGCTGCTGGCCGGCTGCGAGGAAGCGGGCCTGCTCTACCTCCAGGCCATCGCCGAACAGTCGCACGCCGCCTACCTGCTGAGCCGGGGCCGTGAACTGGAGGCCCTGGACCGGCTGCGTTCGGCGCTCGACCGCTTCCGCAGCCACGATCGACTGGCCGGGGTGCAGAGCGAGTTCACCACCAGCCTGGAGGAGTCGCTGAACTCGCGCGCGCCACACCGGCACTGACCGGCTCCCCGTGGCGGGCCCCCCGGGGCCGGGGGGGCGCCCCCGGGGGGCGGGGGGCGGGGCGGCGGGCACGGGGCGCGGGGGGCGGGGGGCCCCCGGGCGGGGGGCGGGGGGGGGCGGGC
>NZ_JBIUSS010000003.1:311074-406925 GCF_044741445.1 Kitasatospora sp. NPDC088160
CCGCCCGCCGGCGCGGGGGCCCCCCCGCGGCCCCCCCCCCCCGGGCGGCGGCGCCCACCCCCCGCCCCCCCCCCCGCCCCGCCCCGCCCCCCCGGGGGGCCCCCCGGGCCGCGGGGGGCCCGCCACGGGGAGCCGGTCAGCGGTCAGCAGTCAACGGTCAGCGGGAGACGGCGGCACCCGGGCGGTCGAGCGCGGCCGCCTGGCCCCGGCCGTCGGCCGGGCCGTAGCCGTGCTCCGCCGCGAGGACCGGGCGCAGCGCCCGGATCGCGTAGAAGTTGCGGGACTTGACCGTCCCCGGCGGCACCCCGAGCCGGGCCGCCGCCTCCACCACCGAGCGGTCCCGCAGGTGCAGTTCGACCAGCACCTCGCGGTGGTGCTTCTGCACCCGGCGCAGGGCCAGCGCGATGTCCCGGGCGACGACCACCTGCTCGTACGGGTCCTCGGCGAGCGGACGGTCCTCCAGCGGCTCGCCGATCACCTCCTTGGCGCGGGCGGCGGCCATCCGGTAGTGGTCGATCGCGATCCGCCGGGCCACCGTGAACAGCCAGGGGCGGCTCTGCTCGGCCCCGGCCGCCAGCGCCTCGGGGTGCTGCCAGGCGCGCAGCAGGGTCTCCTGGAGGATGTCCTCGGCCTTGCCCCGGTCGCCGCCGGTGGCGCGCAGCAGCGCGCGCAGCAGGTAACCGCCGTGCAGCCGGTGGATCTCGGCGAGCGTGTCCGGGTCGAGGGTCGGGCGGGCCGCCTTCGGCGTGCCGGGCGCGGGGGCGGATCCCGTGGTGGCCGACGGGTCCGTGCCGGCCGGCGGGCCGACGGGCGGCTGGGCGACGGACGTGGGCTGGGCGACGGGCTGCTTCGACACGCGCGGCCTCTCAGATCGGGCAAGGGCAGGGCGACACACCGACCGGACTTCCCCGGCGGCTACAAGCAGCAGACTGCCCGCAGCCGCCAAGGCCGCACCAACGATCCGCCAACGCCCCGGCCCCGCACGGCCGGGCCGCAGGCCAGGACTCCGCACGGACACCAGCCAGCCATCTCGCAGCCATCTCCCGGCCGCCCCACGGCCACCAGGCCGCCCCTCAGGCCTCGTTGAGCACGCGCACCAGTTCCTGGACCCCGTCCTCCCCCCGGTGCTCGATCAGCACCGCGACCCAGGTCGCCAGCTGCTCCCGCTCCACCGCCGACCAGGCCGGTGCCGAGGGGTGCTCGTCGACCACCAGCGCCGCCGCCAGCTCCCGCAGCCCCGGTGCGGGCTCCGGCCTCCGCCGCTCGGTCGGCAGCGCCCGCAGGGCGAGCCGCCGGGCGGCGGCGGTCACCTCCTCCGCCGTGCCCTCGGGCACCACCAGCGCGGGCGGCCCGGGCCTGCTCGGTTCCTCCTGCCGTACCAGCGCCGCGACCACCTCGCGCACGTCCGGCCCGTCCGGATCCATCGTTGTCCCTCCCCCATCCCGTCCCACGGGAGTCACGCCGGCTGCTCCTGCATGGCACTCGTTCCGCATCGAGTGCCATCCGAAGACGGTATCTACTGACAGCCGGTCCAGCAGAGGGTTTTCCGGTACGGCCGGGCAGCTGCCGCTCAGCTGCCGCCCGCACACCGGTTCGGCCGGCGACGAGGCGCCCGGCTGGGCCTCCGCGTTTCGGCAACACCGCGGCCACCGGGCGGGCGCCCACCCCGCACCACGACACCGGCCCCGCCCCAGACCGCCGTCGAGGCCGGGCCGCCGCCGGTGGCACCGGTCGCACCGGCCGGAGGACCGGCCGACGACGGCGGACCGGCCGTCGTGACGGCGCGGTTCCTGGTGGCGCGCATGAGCTCCTCCGAGCGTGACGAGGAACGCGAGGTGCGCCCTGTCCCGCTCAACGGACCTTCCACCGGGGGCGGTTCACCGATCCGCAGGGTGACGCGCGTTGAACCGGAACGGGCCCTTCGCCCGTAGTCCCGACTGAACGCACCGACGGTCCGGCCCGGCGCACCGTGAACCAGGAGGTCACCCGATGGCTTTCTCCGACGGCAGCCCCGACGGAGCCGCCGCCACCCCGGAACGGCCCGACTACACACCCGCCGCCTGGCCCGAGCCCGTCCCGCTGTTCCCCCGGCAGCCCCTCGACCCACTCGGCACCGTCCTGATCCCGCCCGCCGAACGGCGGCTGTTCACCCGCACACCGGCGTCTCAGGCGCAGCCGCCCGCACCGCCCGGCGACCCCACCCCCACCGCCCTGCTCGCGGTACCCACGCCGTCCCCGGCCACGGCCCCCGCCGCGCGCCAGGACCGGGCGGCCCACCCGCGCGCCCTGCGACTGCCCTTCGGCGGCGGCACGGAGGCCCGGCGCCGCCGCCTCGTGGAGCGGATCCGGACCCCGCTGCGCAGCTGCCACCGCATCGCCCTCCTGGGCAGGCCCGCCGAGGGCGTCCCGGTCACGCTCGGCGCCCTCCTGGCGCAGCACCGGCCCGACCCGGTGATCGTCCTCGACCTCGCCGACGCCTCCCGCGTCTCGCACGCCGACCGGCGGATCCTCGACCGGAGCGCGGCCGGCCGGCTCGACATCCTCGCCGTCCGCCCGGACACCCCGGGCCCCGCGTTCCGGGACGCCCTGACCGACCTCAGCGGCCGCTACCCGATGATCCTCAGCGACACCACGGCCGCCGCGGACGACGTCCAGCTCACGGCCGTCGAACTCGCCGACCAACTGGTCATCTGCGAACACGCCTCCGCCGACGGCGCCCGCAACGCCTCAGCGCTGATCGACCACCTGACCTTCCGCGGCCACGGCGACCTCGTCCGCGGCGGCACCGTCGTCTTCGTCCCCAGCCCGCCCACCGAGCGCCCCGTCGCCGACCGCCAGCTCCTCGCCCACTTCCGCACCCTCTGCCGCGACGTCGTCCTCCTCCCCGCGCACACCCCGGGCACCCCCGGCCGGCTCCGCCCCCACACCCACCTCGCCTACCTCGAACTCGCCGCCCTCGTCGGCGACGCCCTGGCCATCCGCCACACCGTCTGAGGCCGCACCCCCGCCCGGAGGACGGATGGGCGGCCTCGGGGTACGTGCGTCACGGGACGAACCAGGGGGCGCCCCCGCCCGGAGAGCGGCTACGAGCGCCGGGGCCACCGGGAGCCCGGCGGTCGAGGGCGCGGTGCCCACGCCCGAGGAGCGGCGCGACGGTGCAGCGGGAGGACGGCCGGGCCGACCTCTCACGCCTGGCCGTCCTCCGCCCTCCCCGGGCGCCAGCCGCGAGCACGGGCACGCGGCGTGACGGCGCCGGCGGCGGCAACGAGGGCGATGACGGCCAGTGCGGCCAGGGAGATCACCACGGCCTGGGTGGGGGCGGTGGAGGCGGGTGGAGCGGGGGGCATGGCGAGGGCGGCCGGTGTCGCGGCGGGGGGCGCCTGGTCGGGGACGGAGATCTGGGTGACGGCGGCGACGGGGTCGATGGTGCCGTAGCCGACCTGCGGGTCGGGGGTGGTGACGGTGTGGTAGGCGGTGGTCTCCAGGCGCCGGATCAACTGGTCGGCGGTGAGGTCCGGGTGGCTGCCGAGGGTGAGGGCGGCGGTGGCGGCGACGAAGGCGGCGGCGAAGCTCGGCCCGGCGCCGGTGTAGTTGCCGCCGGCGGACGGGCCGGTGCCGGTGACGGCGTCGCCCGGGGCGGCGAGGTCGACCCGGCCGCCGATCGGGACGGCTCCGGCGCCCGAGGGGAGGGCGCCGCCGGGGGCGAGGTCGCGGACGGCGAGGACCTCGCCGTAGGCGGCCGGATAGGCCGGTCCGGGTTTCCCCGAGCCGGGCTGGACGTCAGGGGCCGCAGGCGCGACGATGACCGCCCCCTTGCTCCGGGCCGCCCGCACCGCCCCGGCGAGCGCGTCGTTGCCGGCCGGCAACGCCGCCCCGACCGCGATGATCCGCACTCCCCGTTCGCTCGCCGCCGTGATCCCCTGGGCGAGCAGGTCCGCCGTCGTGGCACCGCCGTCGTCGGTGACGGAGACGGCGAGGATCCGGGCCCGTGGGGCGAGTCCGGCGAAGCCCGTCCCGTCGCGGCGGTCGGCGGCGATCAGGCCGGCCAGGAAGGTGCCGTGGCCGACGCAGTCACGGGCTGGGTCCCCGCCTCCGGTGAGTTTGGGGGCGTAGTCGAGGCGACCGGCGAGCAGGCCGGTGCCGTCGGTCACGCCGGAGCCCAGGACGGCGACGGTGACGCCGTCACCCTGGCTGAGCGGCCAGACCCGGTCGGGGCGCAGGAAGGTCTGGGGCCAGGGCGTGAGCGACGTGCGCTTGGTGGACGGGGGCAGGCAGCCGGCCGGCTTCCCGGACGCGTCGCGCCGCAGCTGGGTGACGCCCGGGAGGCTGTCGTCGCCGGCGGGGGTGTCGGCCAGGGCCGTGCCCGCCGTCGGCAGCAGCAGTCCGACGGCGAGGAGGGCGACCGCCGTCCTCACGCGAGGCTGCCGATCCGCCCGGCCGGGATGTCCTGGGGCAGCAGCAGGCTGAGTTCGTCCAGGTCCGCCACCTCCAGCCGGGAGAGCCGGCCGGCCTGCCGGGTGATCATCGACTCCAGCACCTGCCGGGCGAAGCGCCCGTTCCCGAAGGACCGGTCACGCGGGACGGCGGCGAAGAGTTCGCCGAGCGCCGCCAGCGTCTCCGGGGTGCAGTTGTACCCGGCGGTCTCCGCCTGGAGGCGGACGATGGTGACGAGTTCGTCGTCCGCGTAGTGGTCGAAGGTGATCTCGCGGGAGAAGCGGGAGGCCAGACCGGGGTTGGAGGAGAGGAAGCCGCGCATCTCCTCCTGGTAGCCGGCCACGATCACCACGACCTCGTCGCGGTGGTCCTCCATCAGCTTCATCAGGGTGTCGACGGCCTCCTGGCCGAAGTCGCCGCCGGTGCCGTTGCGGGGCGTCAGGGTGTAGGCCTCGTCGATGAAGAGCACGCCGCCGCGGGCGCGTTCGAAGGCGTCGCGGGTGAGCTGCGCGGTGTGGCCGATGTAGCGGCCGACGAGGTCGGCGCGGGCGGTCTCGATGAGCTGACCGGCCGGCAGGACGTCGAGTTCTGCGAGGAGTTCGCCGTAGAGCCGGGCGATGGTGGTCTTGCCGGTGCCAGGCGGGCCGGAGAAGACCAGATGGTGGCTGATGGTGGCAGCGGGCAGTCCGGCCTCGACGCGGCGGCGGGTCTGCCGGGTCAGGTTGACCAGGTCCTCGACCTGTTCCTTGGCCGCGGCGAGGCCGACCATGCCGCGCAGCCGGTCGAGCAGGCCGGGCTCCTCGGGCTGGTCGGCTCCGGCGGCGGCGCGGGCGACGGCGGCGGCGGCCTGCTCGCCGACGTCGGCGGGGAGCAGCCGGCTGAGGTCGGCGTTGTCGAAGTCCTCCAGTTCGGCGAGCCGGGAGGCCTGGCGGTCGACCATCTCCTCGAAGACCTTGCGGGCGGCGCGGCCGTTGCCGAAGTCGGCGCCCTTGGGCATCCGGTCGAAGTGGACGGCGAGGGCCTCGCGGGTGCCGTCGGCGAGCTCGTAGCCGTGGCCCCCGGCGGCGTGTTCGACGATGGTGGTGAGTTCGTCGACGCTGTAGTTCTGGAACTCGACGGTGCGGCTGAACCGCGACGCGAGGCCCGGGTTGGAGGCCAGGAAGTCACGGATCTCGTTCTCGTACCCGGCGACGATCACCACCAGGTCCTCGCGGTGGTCCTCCATCAGCTTGACGATGGTGTCGATGGCCTCGCGGCCGAAGTCCGGTCCGGTCCCGCCGGAGCCGGCCGACAGGGTGTACGCCTCGTCGATGAAGAGCACGCCGCCGAGCGCCTCCATGACGACCTCGGTGGTCTTGAGCGCGGTGCCGCCGATGATCGAGGCGACGAGGTCGGCGCGGGCGACCTCGACCAGGTGGCCGCTGCGCAGCACGCCGAGTTCGGCGAGGATGGCGCCGTAGAGCCGGGCGACGGTGGTCTTGCCGGTGCCGGGCGGGCCGGCGAACACCAGGTGGCGGCTCATCGGGAGGGAGGGCAGCCCGGCCTGCTCGCGGCGCCGGGCCAGCTTGTTGAGGTTGACCAGGGTGGCGACCTGCTCCTTGACGCCCTCCAGCCCGACCAGGGTCTGCAGGACGGCCTGCGGGCCCTGCGGCCCGGGAGCGGCGGGGGCCTCCTGCGGAGTGCCGTCGGCGGACTCGCCCTCGTCCCCGGCGGCGGTCGCCGCGGCGGTGACCGTGCCGTGCGCGTCGGGCGAGCGGTTGTCCCGGCTGTCGAGGTTCTCGACGGCGAGCCGGTCGGTGGGCTCGCTCTGCCGCAGCCCGGCGCCCTGGTTCTCGGCGGTGACGCAGTCGGTGAGCCGGACGGGTTCGGCGGACTCCGAGCGCAGGCCGTCCACGGTGTTGTCGGTCAGCTGGCAGCCGGTGAGGGTGGCGCGGGCGCCGGGCAGCAGGTGGAGCCCGTGGCGGCGGTTGGCCCGCAGCCTGGTCCTGGTCGCGGTGAGTTCGCCGCCGTGTTCGACGCTCGCGCCGTCGAACGCGTTGTCGGCGGACTCGACGTCGCGCAGGGTGGCGATGCCCTCGGCGCCGATCGAGATGCCGCAGGCCTTGCTGCCGCGCACGAGGCTGCCGCCGAGGTAGGTGTTGGCGCCGTCGGCGATCCGGATGCCGTTCTTGCCCGCGTCCAGCACGGTGGCGTCCTCGATCCGGCCGCGCCCGTCCCGCGCCACCTCGACGCCGTGGCCACCGGCGTCGGTGACGGTGATGCGGCGCAGCAGCGGGTTGGCGCCGTCACGGATGACGATGCCGGCGCCGGCCGCGTCGCGCACCTCCAGGCGGTCGAACTCCGCGGCGCTCTCCCCGGTGAGGTCGACGCCGTCGGTCTCGCTGTCGCGCACCACGGCCCGCACCAGGCTGGGGCTGGCCGATTCGTCGACGTGGATGCCGGCCTGCGCGGCGGCGGTGACCTCGCAGTCCTCGAAGGTGCCGCGGGCACGGCCGGCGATGTGCAGGCCGTGGCCCTGGCTGCGGACGGCGCGGCAGCGGCGCAGCAGGGGGTCCGTGCCGTTGGTGAGGACGTAGCCGTGGCCGCGCACGGCGGTGACGGTGCAGTCCTCCAGCACCACCCGCGCGGTGGAGCCGAGGAAGACGCCGACCGCGCTGTCGCGGACCTCGGTCCGCAGCAGGCGGGTGGTGCTCTGCTCCTCCAGGGCCACGGCGGGTTTGTCGGTGGCGGAGATCTCGCAGTCCTCGATGACTCCGCGCGCCTCCCCGTTGGCGCAGATGCCGTTGCCGCGCGCGTCACGCAGGACGCAGCGCCGCACGGTGGGGTTGGCCCGTTCGCCGATCACCAGGGCGGAGGTGCCGAGGTGTTCGATGACGCTGTCCTCGATGACGCTGGCGCCGGTGGAGGTCTCGACCAGCCCGGCGCCGGCGGTGTTGACCACCCGGCAGCCGCGCATGGCCAGTTCGCCCTGCTGGCGGGTGAGGACGGCCGTCCAGGCGTTGCCGATCACCTCGCAGTCCTGTAGCGCGAGCTGGCCGCGCGGGACGTCGACGGCGGGCAGGTCGTCGTCCTGCCCCTGGATCACCAGGCCGGTCAGCTGGACGGCCTCGGCCAGGACCTGGACCACCGAGCCACGGCGCGGACTGATCCGCACACTGCCCCGGACGTCCTCGGCGGTGATGGTCACCACCTTGGTGAGCACCAGGTTCTCCTCGTACCGGCCGGGGCGTACGGAGATCACCGCGCCGCTGCGGGCTGCCTGGAGGGCCTCGCCGATCGTACGGTAGGAGCCGCGTTCCCGCTGCTCCGCGCAGACCGTCAGCACCGGGCGCGACATGCCTGGGGGTTCCCTTCGTCGTGGGGCGTTCGTTCGTGACCTGCTCGGAGGATGAGGGTCAGGTCAGGGTGTGCAGGTGACGCGCATGGCGCTGGCGGCGTGGTGGGCGTAGGTCTTGTTACCGCCGACCCAGTCCTGGCCGCGGGTGTGCAGGGTGACGGACAGCGAGCCGCGGTACTGGAAGGTGCCCTCGCCGACCCAACGGCCCTGGTTGGAGGTCTGGTTGATCTTGAAGTCGCTCGACCCGCTGCCGCTCTGCACGGTGTAGTAGGTCGGGTTCCCGCCGACCTTCTTCACGTCCCCGCTGGCCGGGATGTAGACGTCCAGGGTGCAGCTGGTGACCTTGTCCACGGTGAAGGTCCACACCACCGAGTTCTTGTCGTCCGAGCCGTCCCCGGACATCGGCACCGAGGTGTACGTCCCGTTGCAGCCGTCGCCGCTGTAGCCGCCGGAGTTGCTCCGCCAGCCGGAGTCGCCCTGGTCGAACCAGCCCTTCTGGCTGTACACGCCGCTCTTGTTGCCGCAGTACGGGCCGGTGACCACGACGGTGGGCGCGGCCTTCTGCGGGGGCGGCGGCGCGGGCTGCTGGGAAGCCGGCGGCGGCGCGGGGTTCTGCGGGGCCGGCTGCTGCGGCGCGGGGTTCTGCGGGGCGGGGTTGGCGGCGCCACCGGCCGCGCTCCCCGCCGCGCCACCTGCGGCGGCAGCGGCGGCGCCACCGGAACCGGAACCCGAGCCGGAACCCGAGCCGGAGCCGGAGCCGCCCTGGGCGCGACCTGGAGCGGTGGTCGAACTCGCGTTTCCACCACCGGAGTTAGCGGCTCCGCCGGATCGAGCGGCAGTGCCTCCCGCGCCTCCGCTGCTTCCGGTGCCGTTCGGGGCCGAGGCCGGCTGGTCGCCCGGGGCGGGCGTGCCCGTGCCGGCGTCCGCGGCCGGGACCACCGCGTCGGGCTGACCGGGGGCAGGGGTGCCGCCGGAGCCGCTGGTACCACCGTGCTCGTCGAAGTTCGGGACGAAGCCGTTGCCGCCGTCCCCACCACTCTGCCCGTAGCCGGGCGGGGCGTCCGCCTGGGCCGGGCCGCCCTTGTGCTCGTTGCCGCCGAGCTGGGTCACCACCACGGAAGTGCCCACCAGCACCAGGCCGACGGCGACGGCCGCCGCGATCATCGGGCGGGAGACCCGGCCCGGCCGGGGGCCCTGGTCGGTGCCGGTGTCGGTGGAGGGCTCGGCGACGCTCGCGGCGGCCACCGCCTCGGGCGTCCCGGCGGCGGTGGGTGCTGCGGTGGCGGGTGCTGCGGTCGTCGTGGCCGTGGCCGGTGCGGGCACGGGCGGGACGGCGGGAGGTGCAGCCGGCTGCTCGCGCTCCGGCTGCGCGGGCAGCACCGCGGTCGCGGCGCCGGAACCCGCCTCCGCCGCTTCACCCTTCGCCGAGGCGGTTCCCTCCGAGGCGGCCGCCGCCGACGCACCCTCCGGCGGCTCGACCTCCGCCGCCAGGGCCCAGTTCACCTCCGGGAGCTGGAACCCGGCGCCCGTCCGCCCCGCCTCGCCGCGCTTCTCCTCGGCCACCATGCATCCCCTGCACTCGACGACACTCCTGTGGGGAGGTACGGACGGAGTGGCCGAACCGGTTCAGCCGCTACGAGCCGACCGTCCAGACCGGCTCCTCGTCGGAGTCCGGCGGGGTCAGGACGAAGGACACCGCCCGCTCCAGCACCGCCGCGTCCGGCGCCGCCCACGGACCGTCGCCCTGCGCGCGGACGTGAGCGAGCAGCTCCGGGTCGGGCGCCAGCCCGTACTCCTCCAGGTAGTACGTCACGGTGTCGGTCCAGATCCAGGACCCGTCGGTACGGAAGCCCATCGGGACGATGGAGCGCCGCTGCCGGTCCACCACGTCGTCCATCAGCATCGGCGTCAGCAGCACGGGCGCGCCCGCGCGCAGGTAGCCGACGAGTGCCTCGCGCTCCGCGCGCTCCTCGATCCTCGGCCGGTCCGGCCCAAAGCCCGGCCCCGTCACCGGGTCCACGGCGTCGAACACCGACGCCAACCGGAAGTCGTCCCGCATCGTCCCGCTCGTCCCGCTCATCCCGCACTCCTCCCGCCGGTTCGCCCCTACGCTTCGTCCGACGGACGGAAGGCCGCCCCGGGTTCATCGCGGTGCCGGTCCGTCGGCCGACGGCCCGACCGGCCGGGTCGGGGCCAGGGCCCACCACCGGCCGGGGAGAGTGGGAGGGGCGCCGGTGCCGCGCCTCGGACCAGGTGATCCGCGCCACGACGCGGCCGCCCGGCCCCCACAGGACGTCACCGTCCGGCCGCGCCGCCGAGGTCCAGGAGGTAGCGGGCCGGGTCGGCGGGGCGGATCCGGTCGGCGGGAGCGACGGCGTCGCGCCGGGCCAGCCAACTGCGCAGGCGGTCGGGGCGCGGGCGGACGCCGCCGATCTCGTGGAGCAGCACGCGGGCCGGACGCCCGGTCGTCTCGTCCGGCAGGTCGACGTCCACCACCTCGAACTCCGTCCCCGGGGCGAAGATCACGGTCGGCTGGTCGCCCGGCTCGCCGAAGACCGAGCTGCGGCGGCCACCGACGGACCAGATGGCGAACTCCACCCCGACGTCCTCGCCGAAGTCCGCGCCCGGCGCCGCCAGGCCGCTGACCGGGGCCCGCTCGGTGACCACGGTTCCCGGGGTGTAGGCGGCCAGGTCGGCCGACTCGACCGGGCCCGCCACCAGCACGCCTCCGTAGTGGCTGGGCAGCCGCCGGAGCCCGGCCGCGAGGCAGCGCAGGTACGGGCCGAACGGGCCCGGGGCGCCCGACCGCGCCGCGGCGCGGAGCTCGGCACGCTCGGCGAGGACGGTCGAGTCGGTGTGGTGGAGCAGCACGGCGACCAGTTCGGGCCGCGGATCGCCCTCGTCGGCCCGGGCCCGCAGGCCGGGCAGGCGGGTCGCGACGTCCTCGGCCCGCCGGACGAAGCGCTGGTAGGCGGGCCCGAGGAGGGTGACCAGGGCCGCGCGGTCCTCGGCGGGGGTGGAGAGCTCGACCAGGTCCGACAAGGGGGCGGTCGACTGCGCCTGAGCTTGCTCGGGGACCTGCTCGGGGGCAGGCCCCGGGGCCTGCACTGGCGTGGAGCCGGCCGCAGGCTCGGGCGTCGAGTGTGCCCCGGCCTGGCCCGCCATGGTTCCCGGCGGCTCCGTGGACTCGGCGGCCTCCGTGGACACGGCCAGCTCAGGGTCGAGTGCCGGGGCAGGGGTCGGCACCTCCTCCGCTACGGGGATGCTCTCCTCCGAAGCGGCTGCCGGCGCGGGCCCGGGGCCGGCCTCCCCGTCGGGCGGCGTCCGGTCTCCTCCCCCGGGTGCGACGCTCGCCCCCGGCTCCACGGCCGGGCCGGGGCCGGCGTCCGGGGCCACCGTCGTGCCGGTGTCGCCCACCGCGGCCGCAGTCGGCCCGGGGGCGGGCTCGGGGGTGGGAGGGGAAGCGGGGCGTTCCCCGGGCTCTCCTCCGAAGACCCCCATCGTGGCCATAGGGACCGGTACGGCCACCGGATCCGTCTCGATCCCGCTCTCCGTCCCAATCCCGGCTTCGGACTCCGTCCTGGTCTCGGTCTCCGTCCCGGTCCCAGCCTCCGTCTCGATCTCGAACACCGGACCGGTCGCGGCCACCGGCTCCGGCGCCCCGGGCTCGGTCGACACCGGTAGCGGCGCCGGGTCCGCCTCCGCCGACGCTCCGAGCTCCACCGACGCGGGCTCAGGTACAGCTACGGGCCCCGCCGCAAGCGCGGGCGCCGCCTCCGGGCCGGGCGCCGCCACGGCAGCCGAAGCAGCGGCGGGTCCGACCCAGTCGAGCCCGTACAGCCGGGCGCAGAAACGCCCGACCGCCCCGGACTCGACGTCCAGCGTCCCCTCGACGGCGAGGGCGAGGCGCGCGGGCGCCGGCGGGAGCGAGCCGAGCACGGCCCCGAGGTGGTCCCAGAGTGTCTCGGGGACGGGGCGTCCCGGGGACCCGACGACCAGCGCGGGGCCGGCCGGGTCGGGCCTCCGAAGGCGGGGGCCGCGGTCCGCGGTGGCGGCCGGGCGGAGCCAGAGTCCGGCCGCGACGGCTTCCAGTTCCCAGCCGGGGAAGGCCGGGTAGCGCGCGGGCCCGGGGGCGGCGGGCAGGTCGGGCCGGCTGCGCCAGCCGACGGCCGTGACGGTGCGGTCGGTCGGGCAGGCGACCAGTTCGGTGAGGTAGGGCTCCCACCCTTCGGTGCCGTCCGCGGCGAGGTGGACGTGGCGCAGCCCGGCCGCGCCCCGTACCGGCAGGCCGACGGCCGCCCGGACCTCGCGCCCCAGCGAGGCCGCCGCGACCGCCGCGAGTTCGATGAGCTCGACCGGCGCGGCCCACGGCGCGCTCAGGGTGAGGCGCGCGTCCTCCGCGACCGTCCCGAGCAGCAGCGCGGCGGCGTTGGCGAGTTGGGCCCCGGTGGGCAGCCGCCCGGCCGGTTCGCCGAGGACGAGCAGCAGTCCGCCGTCGGTCGCGGCCGCGTGGTCCAGCGCGGCGGGCCGCGCCCGGCCCGCGATTTCGGTGACCCAGTACGCATCGCGCGTCAGCGGGGTGATGGCGGCCGCGGCGGGCCACCGCGCGCCGAGCGGTTCGGCCCGGAGCTGGGCGCCGCCCGGCGGGCAGCGCCACCAGGAGCCGTCCGGGGCCGACAGCGTTCCGTCCGGCTCGATGCTGACCATCGCGTCGGGCGCCACGATCGTCAGCCCGGAGCGGGCGGCGAGCAGTTCGGCGGGCCGCCGTCCGTCCGGCCCGATCGCGGCGAGTCCCGAGGCGGCGAGCACCAGCACGTCGGCGCCGCGCTCACCCGCCGCCCGTACGAGGTCGTCGAGCGAGGCGAGCAGGACGGGCGCGGCGTCCGCGGCGGCGGCCAGCAGCAGCAGCGCGCCGGGTTCGGCCCCGACGGGCGCGAGGGCTTCGGCCAGTCCGGCGGCCTCCGCGCCGGGCGGCGCGATGACGTAGTGCGGGCCGAGCGCCCGCAGCGTGGAGGCGGTCACCGGCCGGCCTCCGGTTCGTCCGCCACGTGCCCGGTCTGCACCTGGACGGTGCGTCGCCGGGTGATGTAGAGGCCGCGCCCGGCGGGGAACTGCCGGGGCTTGACGTTGCCGAACAGGTACCCCTCCGAGGGCGGGCAGGAGAGCAGCAGGGAAGGCGAGTTGACCTCCTGGAGCTTGCGCATCAGCGGGTCGCCGAGAGCTCGCCCGACGCCGTTGGCGCCGCGCGCGACGACCAGGTGGAGGCCGATCTCGGCGCCCTGGGAGAGGTCTTCGAGCAGGGCCGCGAAGGGGTGGGCGCCGCTGGTGGAGCCGACGAGGTCGTAGTCGTCGACGAGGATGAACAGTTCGGGCCCGGTCCACCAGTCGCGCAGCCTGAGCCGGGCGGGGGTGATGTCCGCGGGCGGGATGCGGTTCTTCATGGCGCGCGAGGCGCCGTCGACGATCTGGCGGAGCTTGTCGACGGCCACCGCGTAGCCGAGCTGGTACTCCTGGGGCACCGCGTCGAACAGGCCGCGCCGGTAGTCGACCAGCATGATCCGCGCCTCGGCGGGGGTGTAGGCGGAGGTGATGGCGTTGATCATGAGCCGCAGCAGGTTGGTCTTGCCGGATTCGCTGTCGCCGACGACCAGCAGGTGCGGGTTCTCCTCGAAGTCGTGCCACAGCGGCGAGACCTCGGTGTCCTCCAGACCGATCGGGACGCGCAGCCGGCCCTCGGGGGCGGGGAGCCCGGCGGCGTCGAGGGTGAGCGGGAGCATCCTGACCTCGGGGGCCCGTGGGCCGGTCCAGTGGGCGGCGACGGCGTCGACCAGGTCGGCCACTCCGTCGCCGAGGTCGTCGGTGTCGCCGGAGCCGTCGATCCGGGGCAGGGCGGTGAGGAAGTGCAGCTGCTCGTCGGTGAGGCCGCGGCCGGGCAGCTTGGGGACCTTGGCGGCCGCGCGCATGTTGATGACGGAGTCGACGGAGTCGCCGAGCCGCAGTTCGAAGCGGGTCTGCAACTGGTCGCGCAGGCCGCCGCTGATCTCGCCCCAGCGGGTGGTGGCGATGACCAGGTGGACGCCGTAGTTGAGGCCGCGCTGGGAGATCAGGGTGAGCGGCTGGACGAGGTCGCCGAACTCCTGGCGCAGGGTGTTCCAGCCGTCGATGACGAGGAAGACGTCGCCGTGCGGGTCGTCGGGCAGTTCCCCGGCGGCCTTGCGGCGGCGGAAGGACGCGATGGAGTCGATGCCGAGTTCGGCGAAGTACTGCTCGCGGCGGGTGATGATGCCGTTGACCTCGGCGACGGTGCGCAGCACCCGTTCGCCGTCGTGCCGGCCGGTGACGCCGCCGAGGTGCGGCAGTCCGCGCAGGGCGGAGAGCGTGCCACCGCCGAAGTCCAGGCAGTAGAACTGGACTTCGCGCGGGGTGTGGGTGAGGGCGAGGCCGGTGATCAGGGTGCGCAGCATGGTGCTCTTGCCGCTCTGCGGGGCGCCGGCGATGCCGACGTGCCCGCCGGCGCCGGCCAGGTCGGCGGTGAGCAGGTCGCGCAGTTGCTGGAAAGGGCGGTCGACGATGCCGACCGGCAGGCCGAGCGAGCCGTGGGAGCGCTCGTCCTCGGTGGTGAGGCCGCGTTCGGGGTGCGGGACGAGCGGCGGCAGCAGTTCGTCGAGGGTGGGCGGGACGTCCAGGGGCGGCAGCCAGACCCGGTGGGCGGGCGGTCCGGCGTCGCGCAGCCGGCCGGCGGCGACCTCCAGCAGCGAACCGTCGGACGCCTGCTCCTCCTCGGGCTCGGCCGCGGTCGCCGGGAGGTGACGCGGCAGCACGTAGTCGGTGCCGTAGGCGACGACCTGCCCGGCGAGGGCGGCCTGCTGGGAGGCCCGGCGCTTGGGCCGGTACGGCCCGGAGACGTAGGCGGCCTTGAACCGGGTGAGGGTGGAGATGTCGCTGCGCAGGAAGCCGTTGCCGGGCTGGGAGGGCAGCTGGTAGGCGTCGGGGACGCCGAGGACGCCGCGGCTCTCCATCGCGGAGAAGGTGCGCAGGCCGATCCGGTAGGACAGGTGGGACTCCAGCGCGCTCATCCGACCCTCGTCGAGGCGCTGGGAGGCGAGCAGCAGGTGGACGCCGAGCGAGCGGCCGAGCCGGCCGATCATCACGAAGAGTTCCATGAAGTCCCGGTGCGCGGACAGCAGTTCGCTGAACTCGTCGACGACGACGAAGAGCGTGGGCATCGGGCGCAGCGCGGCGCCGCCGGCGCGCGCCGTCTCGTAGTCCAGCAGCGAGGCGTAGCCGGCCTCGCGCAGCAGCTCCTGGCGGCGGATGAGTTCGCCGTGCAGGGCGTCGCGCATGCGGTCGACCAGCGCGGCCTCGTCGGCCAGGTTGGTGATCACGGCGGAGGTGTGCGGCAGGCCGTCCAGGCCGAGGAAGGTCGCGCCGCCCTTGAAGTCGACCAGGACGAAGTTGAGCACCTCGGAGGAGTGGGTGACGGCGAGCGCCATCACCAGGGTGCGCAGCAGTTCGGACTTGCCGGAGCCGGTGGCGCCGATCAGCATGCCGTGCGGGCCCATGCCGCCCTGCGCGGACTCCTTCAGGTCGAGGTCGACCGGGCGGCCGTCCGGGCCGAGCCCGAGCGGGACGCGCAGCCGCTGCGCGATGCCGCGCTGGCCCCAGAGCGCCTCGACGTCCAGGGTGTTCAGGTCGGGGATGCCGAGCAGGGCGGTCAGGTCGAAGTCCGTGGCGAGCGGCTCGGCGACGTCCACGCCGTCGGCGATGCGGTAGCGGGCGAGCAGCGCGGCGAGGCGGGTCGCGGCGGGCACGGCGAGCGCGTCGGGGCGGCCGAGGTCGGTGACGACGTCCTTGCGGTTGCGGTCGGCGCCGATCATGGCGAGCCGTCCGTCGTCGATCCGCAGCCGCAGGGTGGTGCGGGCGGCGCGCCACTCCAGGCTGTCGGACAGGTCGATCAGGACGGCGTTGCGGTAGCCGGTGAGCGCGGCGCGGCTGCCGGTGTGGGCGCCGGGGCCGTCGAGCACCAGGACGGTGAAGGGCTCGTCCCGGTTGGGCACGGCGTCCGGTTCGAAGCCCGGGCGGCTGGTGAACTCCTCGCCCAGCAGCTGCTCGACCTCGCCGAGGCTGCCGGCGACCAGCCGGACCGGGCCGGCGCCGTCGGTGTCGGTCGGGTGCAGGGCGTGCGGCAGCCACTTGGCCCAGTCCCAGGAGGTGCGCCGCTCGGCGTCGGTGACGACGGCGATGCGCAGTTCGTCCGGGCCGTGCACGACGGCGAGCTGGGCGAGCACGGCGCGCACCAGGGCGCGGGCGGCCTCCGGGTCCTCGGCCCGCAGCAGCAGTTGGGCGAAGCCGCGCAGGTGGATCGCCATCGGCTGGTCGGCGACGGTGCCGTAGGCGTGGATGAAGCGGCGCAGCGCGTGCGCGCACAGCGGCTCCAGGTCCTCGACCGGCTTGGTGGCCAGCGGGGCGAGCGGGGTGGCCAGGCGCTGGGCGCCGACCGCGATCCGGACGTCGCTGAAGTCCGGGTGGGCGGCCCGCCGCTCCCACAGCCGGGTGGTGCCCACCAGTGACCACAGCTCGTCCGGGGCCGGGTGCCGCCAGGCGAGCGCCTGCCGTTGGGCGTCGACCGAACGCCGCACCTGGCGGCGCACCTGGGAGAGGTAGCGCAGGTAGTCGCGGCGCTCGCCGCGCAACTGCTGCTTGCGGTCGCTGGAGCCGCGGATCAGCTGGGTGACCAGCATGCCGACGGCGGACAGCGCCATCATCCCCATCGCGAGGTAGCTGAGCGCGCCACCGCCGCCCTCGCCGCCGCCCGGGTGCAGGAACATGAAGACCATCGACAGCGAGCCGAGCGCCATCGGGGCCATGCTGATCACGCTCGCCATGCCGCTCTGCTTCTCCGGCAGACCCGGCGGCTCCTGCAACTGGATCTCGCCGTCCGGCATCTCGGGCCCCGGGCGCCGGGGCGTCCGGGTGACCAGCACAACGCTCACTCAGGGCTCCTCACTGTGACGGGCTCCTCACTGCGACAGCCGTCCCTCTGGCTCACGGACGGCGTGGCACCCGGGGTTCAACCGCGGTTGAACGCGGCGCGCCGAGCCGCCCGTTCAACCGAGCGGAGAACACCACCGAGCCGGAGGACTGGCGTGAGCAGCAGTGTCGTCGCAGGACTGTGCCGATTGAGGTTCCACGCGCCGGAGGTGGTCTTCGAGCTGGCCGTCCCGGCCGACGTACCGCTCGGCGACCTGCTTCCCGCCATCCTCGGCCACGCGGGCCCGGACCTCGCCGAGACCGGGCTGGAGCACGGCGGCTGGGTGCTGCAACGGCTCGGCGAGGATCCGCTCGACGAGGAGCAGAGCACCGAGGCGCTGAAGCTGCACGACGGCGACGCGGTCCACCTGCGCCCGCGCCACCAGGCCCTGCCGCCGGTCCACTTCGACGACCTGGTCGACGGCGTGGCCTCCGGCATGAACGAGCGCGGCGACACCTGGCGCCCCGCCCTCACCCGCCGCCTCGCTCTCGCCGTCACCCTCACGGCCCTCGCCGCCGCCTGGGTGCTGCTCGCCCTGCCCGGCCCCGCCGGCCCGCGCCAGGCCGCCGCGGCGGCCGTCGCGGCCCTGCTGCTGCTCGGCGCCGCCAGCGCCTCCCGGGCCATGGCCGACGCCGGCGCGGGCGCCGCGCTCGGCGCCGCCGCCGTCCCGTACCTGGGCCTCGCCGCCCTGCTGCTGCCCAGCGGCCCGGGCGGGGACGACCTGCTCGGCGCCCGGGTGCTGGCGGCCGCCTCCGCCGGGGCCGGCGCGGCGGTGCTGGCCCTGGCGGCGGTGGGCGGGGCCGCCCCGCTCTTCCTCGGGGTGGTGCTGGTCGCGGTGCTCGGGGTGCTGGCGGGGGTGCTGGTGCTGGCGGGGCTGACGCTCGGCAAGCTGGTCGCCGTGGTCGCGGTGGTGGCCGTCCTGATCGGCGCCTTCGTGCCGTCGTTCGCCTTCCGGCTCTCCGGTCTGCGGCTGCCGATGCTCCCGCGCAACGCCGAGGAACTGCAGGAGAACATCGAGCCCGTCCCGGCCGCCGCCGTACTGCCGCGCGCCCTGATCGCCGATGACTACCTGATGGCCCTCTACACGGCGATCGGCGCCGTCTGCGCGGCCTGCCTGACCGTCCTCGCCTTCACCGACGGCTGGGCCGGCCCGGCCGAGGCCGCGGCACTCAGCCTGCTGCTCCTGCTGCACGGCCGGGCCGTCGGCAGCATCCGCCAGCGGCTGAGCATCCTGCTGCCCGGGGTCTACGGCGGCCTGGTGCTGGTCTCCCGGGCGGCGCACACGGCCTCGCCCGCCGAGCGGCTCGGCCTGCTGGGCGGCCTGCTGGCGGTGGCCGTCGCCCTGCTGGTCGTCGCCTGGACGGTCCCCGGCCGGCGCCTGCTCCCCTACTGGGGCCGGATCGCCGACATCCTGCACACCCTCAGCGCCCTCTCCCTGCTTCCGCTCGCCCTCCAGGCCTGCGGCGTCTACCACACCCTGCGGGGCCTCGGCGGCTGAGCCGCCAAGGCCCCCGGGGCGGGCCCCGGCCGGATCATCCGGCCGGGGCCTCGCCGTCTTCGTCCGACGGGGCCTTGTACTGCTCACGGCAGATCTGGTAGATCCTCTTCAGCTGGTCCTCGGTCAATTTCCGGACCATTTCCTTGACTTCCGGGGTCCAGAAACCCTTCCGCATTTGTTTGATGGTCTTCTCGTCCACCCCGGGGTTGGCCTGCCTCGTCAAGTACTCGGCGAGAGCCTCCTCCAGCCCCTCCCTGATCGCCTTGAAAGCGGCGTTGCTGACCTTCTTGTCGATGGTTCCGGTGTAGTCCTCCGCCAGGACCTTCCAGTGGTTGTCGGCTATCCAGGTGACTCCGAGCGCCTTGAGTCCGTTGGCGCCGAACTCCGGCACGGCAGTCGCGCAGACCTTGGCGGCCGCCGACTCGATCTCGTGCGCCATGTCCTCCGCCAGAGCCAGCTGCCCCTCCACCTGCTCCCACGCGTCAGGAGCGAGGCGCTCCTTGAATTCGTTGAATTCACGCAGGTAGGGCAGGGTCTGCTTCGCCAGTTCGAAGCCGGTCATCTCCTCGACGGCCTTCATCTGATCCAGGCCCACGCGCACGGGATCCGCCAGGTGCGGGTGGGACTCGTGCCCGACTTCCATGGGCCTCTCGTGACGGCCCAGATAGAATTCGATCGCACTTCGAATCACCTTCGGATCGCCCCCCAGGAACTTTCCGGGGAACGCGCCTTCGAGCATCCGGTCATTCGCCCTCGCCTCGGTGATGAATGCCCGGCCGTAGTTCCGCCCCATGGCTTCCTCGAACTTCAGTCCGCGCGTCCATCCCTTGGACTGCTTGAGGTTCGGCAGCCCGTCGCCCTCGTTGCGGTGCGGGCTGATGTCGATCGAGACGATCTTGATTCCGGCGAAGGAGAGCTCGTCCATCACGCCGCTGCGCATGCCGACCGCTCCGACCACCTCGTACGTGTCGGAGAGGTACTTGAGGAGCGCGAGCTCCTTGCGGCGGTTCCCGACCGACGGCCAGTTCCAGTACTCCCGCAGGGCCGGCCCCTCCCAGACGGCGGGCTCCTCGCCCATCGGAACGATCGTGTGACCGTCCCCGAGCGCCGCCTTGGCCTGCTCGATGATCTGCACCACGCCCTCCGTACCGGTGTCGAGGGCCGGTGCGTTGGCGCCGGCCCGGCCGCTGTGACCGCTGCCCCGGTACACCACGAGCACGTACTTCTTCCCCTCCTCGAAGCCCCCGAAGTCCGGATTCGCCAGGTCCCGCCGGAAGGCCTCGCCCTCTTCCGGGGTGTAGTGCCCGTAGCCACGGGCGAACTCCGTCACCCGGGCGTCCTGGAACGTCACCTCGCCCGTCGGATCCTGATAGTTCGCGGTGCGCTTCTCGACCATGCCCACGGCCCGTGTCAGCTCCTGCACCTGCACCTGCACCTGCTCCTTGGTCTCCGCGTTCCTCGTCGCGGACGGCACGGCACTGTTGACCAGTTTCAGATGGTCGGCGACGAGCGGCCGCTTGAGGTAGGCGGCGAGATCCTCCGACGCGTCGGTCTCGTTGCGACCGAACTTGCTCGGCAGTTGCGTCTCGGTCGTGTACACCACCGTGCGCCCCGATCGGATCAGGTCGTCATGCAGATTGATGATCTGTTCGACCTGGCCCTTGGTGGCTTCGGTGACGTTCCAGATCACCAGGCCGCGGTCCGGATAGGCGACCAGGGCGGCGCGCATGTGGTACATGTCGCCGGAGTTCTCCGCCCTGATGGTGTAAGTCGTCTTCGGAAGCAGCTTCAGACCGTCCGCCGATACGTGGTCACCGGACGCCGTCACCCACAGGTGGGTGTCGGGCGTGATCGACGGGGGAACGACCGCGCTGGCGGACTGTTCCACGTTCTCCTGTGCTTCCTTGAGCTCCCAGTGCAGGCCACCTCCCTCCTCCGCGGTGTTCCTGCGGACGGTCCACACCTCGGCGGAGCCGCCCGGCCGGGTGACCGCCACCGTGGCCACGGTGGCGGAATCACGCAGCCGCAGCTCCAGCGCGGTGCGGGCCGCTTCTCCGGTGCCGTAGTCGTACGCCAGCCGTTCCAGCCTCCTCGACCCGGGTGCGCCGCCGCCGTCCGTCGGGCCGTACACCTCCCCCTCGATCCGGTTCCGCTTCGGCGGTTGGAGCAGCTCCAAGGCGCGGGTGCGCTGAACCGACCACTCGGCCGGGGGCCTCGGCGCGGCCGGGGTCTCCGCCACCGGCAGGGGCACTGTCACGCCGAAGGTCATCAGGACCGAGTAGACGGAATCGCCGTCGCTGCTCGAAGATCCGGCGGCGGTCTGGTCCTCATCGCCCGCATGCCCGGCGACGACCTGATCCTCATCGCCCAGATGTCCGACGCCGACCTGGCCCACGTCGCCCAGGACGACCGGCACCGGCTGGTCCGGGTCGATGGGGTCGTGCTCGGTGGCCTGGGGGACGGGCTCCTCGTCCGGGCGCAGGAGTTCCTGGCCATGTGCGGTGGACTGGACGGTGCCGTGCTCGGTGACCGCCAGGTGGTACCAGTCGCCGGCCCCCTCGACCCTCGGGAGGCCGTTCCCCGTGTAGCCGACGCGCGCGGCGACGACCATGCGGGGCTGGTCCCCGCCGGTGAGGTGGACCAGGCCCCCGGCGGCGAAGGCCTCGGGGCGGCCGAGGCGCTCCAGCGCCGGGCTGAGGGGCAGGTTGTTGGCCTCGGCGAAGGCCCGGCGGGCCGCGAGCGCCTCGTGGAGGGCGAGCAGGGTCCTGTCGGCGTAGGAGGCCTGGCGCTCGGCGCTTCCCTCGGGGCCGGGAGGGCGGTAACCGGAGTTGCAGGAGAGGAAGCGCAGCGGCTCGCCCTGCCACTGGCCGCCTTCGGCCAGCCGCAGCAGCGCGCCCGCCATCTCCTCCGGGCTCAGCTCCCTGCCGAGCCAGGTCGGCGCCCCGTCGTGCTGGAGGGTGTGGTAGGCGAGGGTGAAGTACCGGGGATCCGCCGGGAGGTGGCTCAGCGCCTCCAGGACAGCCTGCGCGGCGGGGGTGCCCCGCTCGTTCAGGTCGGCGAGGTAGTGCACCCCGTTGGCGGGGCCGGGCAGGGGCGTGGCGAGCGTCTCGGCGACGGCGTCGGCGGTGGAGCCGCGGCTGATCGTCTGCCCCTCGGGGTGCAGGACCGAGTACAGCACCCGGTGGTTGCTCACCGACTGGACGACGGTGGTCTCGCTGATCGGGATCTCCATCTCGATCGGGACGAGGCCCTGCACGGTCTCGGTCCGGTCGCCGTCCCGGAAGGTCAGCTGGACCTCGGCCTGGCCGACGTAGCGGGCGGCCGGGGTGGGGATCTTGGCGTTGGCCACGGTCTTCCCGGAGGAGCCTGCGGACGGCCCCTCACGCCACCGGTGGCCGCCCCCACCGACGACGCCGGTGGTGAACTCGGCGGCGCCCTTGGCGCCGAACTTGGCGCCGAGCTGGCCCTGGACGTTCCACCGCCGCCAGTCGAGACGGGTGTGCCGCCCGCCGCTGGTGGAGTCGTTGGCCGGGCTGAAGGCGGCCACCCGGTTGTCGCTGTGGTACTCCAACTGGACGATCGAGATGGTGGCGCTGATGCCGGCGTCGTCGACGAACAGGCGCTTGCCGGCCGACGGGGTCTCGATGGTCCGGCCGTCCTGCACCACCGCGTCGCGGCGCGGGGCGTTCGGGTGCTCCTCCGACGGCGGCAGGATCTCCCGGCCCCGGGCGACCGACCCGAACAGGGCGGACAACTGCGCGTGGCTGTGGGTGTTCCGGGCGACGGACTCCAGCCAGGACCACGTCCCCTCGCGGAAGAAGCGCTCACCGAACACGGTCAGCAGGTCCCGCACGCCGGAGGTGTCGTCGAGCCAGCGCACGACGCCGGTCTCGTGCACCCCGTGGGTGAACACCGATTCCGGCGGCCGCCGGACGACCTGCGTCGCGGACGGCACGGCCGGGGGGATCGGGGGCAACTGCCGGTCGGGATCGTCCGGGCGCGGCGGCCGGACGGGCTCGCCCCGGCCGGACTCCAGCAGCACGTCGGCGTGGATCCGCGTCTCGACGACCGTCCGCCGGTACAGGCCGACGCGGGCGAGGCGGTCCCCGGTCCTGACCAGCTCCCGGTTGAGGGCCTGGAACTTGGACGGGGCGGCGCTGCCGCCGGCGTCCTGCCGCTCCCTGTCCTGCCGTCGGAACATCTGCTCCCGTGCCTCGCGGCTGGGGCGGATCTTGTGCGGGGAGGCCAGGCTCACCGCCGGCTTGCGCTCGAACTCGACCTTCAGCACCACGTCCGCGCGGTAGGACCGGCCGTCCGTCACCTTGCTCTTGACGGCCGTCCCGCTGGCGGTGCTGGCACTGCCGTGCTCCAGCCGGTCGACGCCCCACGCCCCGGTGACGCTGCCGCCGCCGACGAACGCCGCCCCCGTGGCCAGCACGTCGGTGGTGGCCAGCAGGCTGCCGGTGATCGCGGTGCCCTGGCCGCCGCCGGTGTTGGTCCCGCCGTCGGCGCTGGTGAGCGAGGTCTGGGCGCCGTGGCCGATGTTGAACTCGACCACCGGTGCCGGACCGGTCGGGGTCAGTTCCCGTACCTCGGCGGTGATCCACGCCCGGCTGCGGCCGTGCTTCACCACGATGGGGTGGCCGGCCATCACCGACTTGAGGTCGGTGTGCAGCCGGTCGAAGTCCAGCTCGGCGAGCAGCTTCCGCTGCATGCCGGGCCAGTCCTTGCCCAGGAAGCCCGCGGCCCTGCGGCCCAGATCCTGGACGACCTCGTGGACCGTCCCCTCCCGGCCCAGCCCCCGGTAGACGGCGGTGACGACGTCGGAGGAGCCGAGCCGGTGGCTCGGCAGTTGCCGCACGGGCGCGGCCGGATCAATGGTGCGGTGCGGCGCGGCCACCACGGCCGACACCGGAACGGTCAGGTCGTCAAGCCTCGCCGACCGCTTCGACGGCTCGAACGAGACGGTGAACTCGGCGGTGGAGTCGGACAGTCGGGCCAACTCCGTGGCCTTGGCCCGGCTGTTGGTGCCGCCGGTGCGGTCGATCGAGAGCCCCTTGACGAAGTCCCGGGTGTGCGAGGCCTCCCCGGCGAGGTCGACGTGCGGGACGGAACCCCCGAGCTTGAGCCGGAACCGGAACCGGGTGCGCAGGTCGGAGGTGGTGCCGGTGGTGGTGCGCTGCTGGCTGCCGACCTCGAACTCGAAGCCGGTGACCAGCGTCTCCCTCGGCCGGGGGTTGATCAGCTCGGCCGCCACCACGACCGTTCCCTTCCACCCGTCGAGGTCGACCGGGATCCGGATCCGCTCGCCCCGGCTCAGCCGGGACAGCGCGGCCTTGAGGCCGTACGGGTCGACCGCCCTGGCGAGCCGCGCCAGGACGCGCTCGGGCACCGGGTGGCCGGACTGCCGTTCGAGCGTCTCCCTGATCTGCCTCAGCACGGCGGTGTCGCCCCTGCCGAGGCTCAGCACCACGTCGGACTGGCCGAGCCGGGTGACCGTCCGCTGCGTGGCCACCTGCTCCGCGACCTCCTGGTGCGGGGCCGAGGGAGCCGTGAAGCCGTTCCGGTCGTGCTCGCCGACCTGGCGCAGCGCCGTGTGCACCTGCTCCAGGCTCAGTTCGGCGGAGAGCGGGACCGACCCGCGATGCTCCCCGTTGACCGTCACGTCCAGGGTGATCTCCGTCCGGAACAGCTCCTGCGCACTGCCGTACTTGCCGTTCGCGTAGCTCTTGCTGGACTCCCCGCCGCGCCACCCGTCGCGGACCCGCGACTCCACGGAGGCCGTGACGTTGCCCTGCATGGTGTCCTTGAAGGGCTTGCCCGCGGCGTCCAGCACCTCCCGGGTGTGCACCGGACCCTTGCCGCCGCCCTGGCCCTGCACGGTCTTCGTGTCGGAGCGCAGGTGACGCGACGAGTCGAAGGTGCTGCTCTCGCGGATCGGGTTGAGCTCGGCGTTGCTCTGGGGCCGCACGTGGTCGATCCGGGTGACCCGGGCCGTGACGGAGACGTGCATCTTCTCCAACGGGCCGAGGGTGACCTCGGGACCGCGCAGTTCGGATCCGCGCGACATCCCGACCAGGTGGGCGCTGACGGCGGCATGCGAGTAGGCCTGCAGGATGTCCTCGCGCACCGCCGACCAGCCCTGCTCGCCGCCGAACACCTCCCGGCCGATCCGGTCGAGTTCGGCGTGCAGCGGGGCGACGCTGCGCAGGTCCCGGACGGTGGCGGTGTCGGGCAGCCCCTGCCAGAACTCGTCTCGGGGGGCCAGGACTTCGTCTCCCACCGCGTGGGCGTGCTCGGGGGGCGTGAGCTGCTGAGCAGCGGTGAACACGGGCGGCTGCGTGCCGGGCACGACCTCCTCGACCGGGGTGACGAGGGTCGCCTCGGCCTGGTCGATCACCACCCGGAAACCCAGATCGACGTGGGCGTCCTGGTCGGCGGGCTGGGCCAGCCTGCTCCGCCAGCCGAAGGTGACGGTCAGGTCGGCCGCCCCCTCGAAGAGCACCGCCGGGTTCTTGACCTTGGTGCCGAGCCCCAGGTCGTCACCGGAGCCGTGGAGCTCGACGTCGTCCCGGCCGGCCCGGCCGCCCAGCCCGCCCCCGGCACCGCCGTTCTTGGCGATCCAGTTGCCGACCGAGGACGGCAGCGTCTGCCAGTCCTTGCTGCCGGTCTTCTGCTCGACGTGCGAACGGGTCGTCGCGGTGGCGATGTTGAACTCGGTGCTCGGCAGGGTGTGGACCTGCTGCATCCGGGAGACGGTCCCGCCGCCGATGGTGATCACCGCGGCGGGCCCGGTCAGGCTGTCGTCGACGATGGTCAGCTTCTGGCCGGACATCACCCCCTTCAGCTCCTGGTGCAGGGTGCCGAGGTCGAGTTCCTCCAGCAGCCTGCGCTTGAGGGCGGGCCAGCGCCCTTCGAAGTACTGCTCGGCCTGGCCCTCGAAGCCCGCCACGAACGTGGCCAGGGCCGCCGCGCCGTGCCCGGCCGGCGCGACGGGCTGGTTCACCGGGGCGAGCTCGATGTCGCCCGCGGCGTTCGGCACGGGCGCCGGCGGGCGGGCGGTCGTCCAGACGTCGGTCACGATGTGCGAGCCGGCCAGCCGCAGGTTCTCGGCGGTCTCCCGCGGCACCGTGTAGTGGGCCTGGGGCACCTGCGGCGCGTTCGCGGTCTCCCGCACCGGCACGGCGACCCGCCCGGTGAAACCGAGGTCGATCGGCTGCGGCACCTTCCACGGCCCCGGTGCGCCCTGGAGGCGGGCGTCCAGGAACTCCACCCGCACGTTGAACGGCGTGTCGAACAGCGCCGCCGGCTCGACGGTCTTACCCCGGGCCAGTGTCCTGCTGGCCTCGGCGGTGGCACTGCCGTGCAGCCAGCCGTGCTGATAGCCGAGCGTCTCGGTGAGATCCCCCGAGCTGCCGAACTTCGCCTTGAACTGCACACCGAGGTTGGCCTGCGTCAACCCGTCGGAGGTGACGCCGATCATGCTCTGCTGCTCCGAGCCGTACTCGAACTCGAAGCCGGACACCGTCTCGACGTACGTGCCGTCCCCCGCGCCACCCGTGATCCGGACCGTGCCGGACCACTGGCCCGCCTGGAAGTCCACCTCCCGGACATCGCCCCGGGACAACGCGGACACCGTCGGCCGCAGCACCTCGCCGCCGAACAGGCTGTTCGCCAGCGTCCGCGCGGCATCCCGGTCCCCGTGCAGCGCCTCGGCGAACCGGTCGGTGAGCTGGTTCAGAATCCGCACGTCGTCGTGGTTCAGAGCGACCAGGACGTCGTACGCGGCCAACCCGCGCTCGCCGACACGGGACGGCGGTAGCGGGGCGGGCGGCGGCGGAGGCTGCACCTCTTGCTGCTGTTGTTGCTCCAGCTGCTGTTGCTGTTGCTGTTGATCCTGCTGCTGCTGCGAGCTCTGCGTGACCTCATGGGAGTTCGCCACCGTCAGCGACTCTTCGGTGATCCCCTCAGTGATCCCCTCAGTGATCCCCTCAGTGGTCTCCTCGGTGGTCTCCTCGGTGTGCGAGGAGGTCTGCTGGAGCGCAGCCCCCTCATCGTCCGTGGTCAGCGGCAGGCCGCTCTCTTCGGCGACCACCGATTCCTGCGTGGTGGACTCGTCGTGGGAGACGGTGTGGTCGACGGCCTGCTCTACCGACTCGGTCTCGGAGACGACGTGGGAGGTGTCCTGCGACACGACCGCCGTCTCCTCGGGCACGACGATGTGCTGTTCCTCGCCCCTTCCGTCCATGAACTCCCGGAAGCCCTGGAACATCTCCTCTACGCGCTGCTCCTCGGCCCTCCCGTCCATGAACTCCCGGAGACCCTCGAACATCTCCTCTACGCGCTGCTCCTCGGCCCTCCCGTCCATGAACTCCCGGAGACCCTCGAACATCTCCTCCTCGGCCCGGGCCCGGCTGACCTGATTCGAGGGCCGCGCCTGAACGGACTGCGGGTCGGTGCCGTAGAGGTGTTCCAGCAGCGGCAGCAGCTCCGGCTCGTTCTCACGGACCCAGTCGACACCGTTGTTGCGAGGCTTCCCGGTCTGCGGATCGTTCCCGTGGTTCGTCCCGAGATACGTGTTGCTCAGCTGAGCGAAGAACTCGTGGACATCGGCCGAGGAGTAGTTGCCGACCAGCTCACCCGCAGCATTGCGCCGCGATCCATCGGGCCAGACCGTCACGGACTCCTCACCGAACAGATCGGCCAGACCGTCGGCGAGACGCTTGCCCCGGTACACCTCCTCGACCAGCGCCCTCTGCTCACGACTCAGCCCGAACTCCATGATCGCGTGCGCGAGTTCATGAGTCGCCGAGGAATACCCCTCCGGCTGCGTAGTGTGCGGCCCCACCGACGTCCGCTCACCGAGCAGGTTCTCCTCGGGGATCGCCACCACAAGCTCGTCGTTCGCCCCCCGCAACTGCTCGACGCCGCGCCCGTTGCCCGCCTCACCGCCGGCCACCAGCGCGCGAAGCTTCTCGAAACCCGCCACCCCGGTCAACGGCACATCACGCGGCACCACCACCACGCGCACACCAGCCGCCACCAGCCTGGCCGCAACCTCCTTGTCCTGCAACATCCGCGCGACCTGCAACTCAGCCTCACGCCGCGAAGCAACCGGCTGATGCACACGGGGATCGACGTCGATCACCAACCGCGCCGCCGCCTGCGCGAAGTCCTCCGTCGACAACTCCGACCGCAGACTCTCCACAAAAGCGGTATCGGCCGCGAGCTCCCGCCGGGCCTCCGGACCGAGGTGCTCCAACGCCTGCACCCGCTCATGCAACGGCCCCGGAACCGGCATACCACCACCGTGCTCCACCGCCAGCGGATTCACCATGACGGAACCCTCCGACACCCCCGAAGGCGCCGGCCGAAGCCTCTTCTCCGCCGAATCCTCCGGCTCCGAGTCACTGTTGTGCTCAAGCGGCCGCTTCGGAGCCCCATCGCCCTCCTGGGTGCTGGCGGCAGCCGGTACCCCTTCCGGAGCGGGGACAGGGCTCAGCGGGGAGTAGTGACTGTCGGAGAGGAACAGGGAGACGTCCCTGTTGCCCTCGGGGGCACCGGGTACCGGCGCCAAGGAGTGCCAGTTGACCCCGTCGAAGATGTGCAGCCGCACCCCCAGAGCCGAGGCGACGATCGACGGGATCAGATCACCGTTCGACCCGGCCCACCACCCCCTCGTCTTGACCATCCAGCCGAGATCATCGGGCTTCGCCCCGTGCGTCTGCGCGAATGCGGTGACCAGCTCCATGTTGTGGCCGATCCACCTGGAGACGCGGTTGCGCAGCATCGCCGCGTTCTGAGGGCTGACGGCCGTGCCCATAACGTGGTTGACGGAGTGGTAGAGACAGTCCCCGTCGCGGGGCACCTCGTGGATCTGGTAGCCCATCTCGTACAGGTACGCGCCGTCGTGGAGGCTGCGGTGGTACGACTGCAGTTCGGGCAACAGGGGCAGCCC
Source organism: Kitasatospora sp. NPDC088160 (assembly GCF_044741445.1). Taxonomy (NCBI): domain Bacteria; kingdom Bacillati; phylum Actinomycetota; class Actinomycetes; order Kitasatosporales; family Streptomycetaceae; genus Kitasatospora; species Kitasatospora sp. NPDC088160. The sequence continues at coordinate 339,333 of NZ_JBIUSS010000003.1, forward strand.
CTCCTCGGCCATCCTCCGGTACACCTGCCACGGGGGGTTGTCGGCGTACCGCGGCCCGTCGGCGAAGACCTCGTCGAACTTGCCCAGGTAATCCTCCACCGCCCGTCCGCCGCCCGAGGCCGTCACGACCTCCTGGCGCAGCTTGCCGTACCGGTTCCGCAGGTGCTGGACGCGGTTGGCGGCGAACTGCCCGGCGTCGAGCGGCCGGTCACCCGAAAGCCCCAGCTGCTCCCGGATCTTGGCCACAGCGTCGTACCCGAAGCCGCGTTCCTGGCCGTAGACGTCGACGGGCTTGCGCCACCGGAGGATGTCGCCCCTCAGGTGGAAACCGTGGTTGGGCTTGGCCTGCGGCTGGTTGCCCTTGCCGCCCCCACCCGACTGCTTCTTCTCCTTGCCCTTACCGCCCGCCCCCGACTGCTTGGAGGCGCCGTGCTTCTCGTCGTACGGGATGGTGTACCGGCCGGACGCGGTGGGCGGGGTCGGGATCACCACCCGCTCGTAGCCCGGCGCCTTGCCTCCGAATCCAGTCTCCCCCACGTCGTTTGCGTGCCACTTCTCCATCCGCTCCCGTCCGCTGGAGCCCTTCTCCTCCAGGTACGCGACCTTGTGGCCGAGCAGTGCGGCGGCTTCCAGGTTGCCGGAACGGGCCCCGAGGTGGTTCATGTCGTACTGGCGATTCAGGAAGTCGTACAGCCTCAACTGGCCGGTCCTGAGGTTCTCCGTCCAGACGGACGGGTCCGATCCACCGTCCTTCCAGAAGCCGGTGACGTGGTGGATGGTGTCGATCCCGAGCTCCTCGCGCATCTCCGCGACCAGCTCGTTCCACTTGTTCTGCCGAGAAGGATGGGGGTCACCGGTGATGAGCACCATGCCCTGCTCACGGGCGACCTCCCGCAGGATCTGCCGCACGCCTTGGAAACTGGTGTCGTGCTCCATCCGGCCGCCCAGGTCGGCCCACTGCGTGGCCTTGCCGGTGAAACGGGACCAGAGCACCAAGACCTTCGAACCCCGGGCAGGCAGCGTGATCCCACGGCCCGTCAGCCAGTCGGCGATCCGCTGATCGTGCGCAGGAGTCATCTTCCAGGCGTCGCGGACGGTCTGGCGCAGTTCGTCCGAGAACACCTTGGCGACCTTGTCAGTACCGAACGTGACGCTCTTGACCACCGCCTCCTGGTCCTGCTCGGAAAGCACCTCCCAGTCCTCGGCCACGATGCGGCGGGCCTCCGCGTCCATCACCTCGTAGAGGCGGCCCGTCTCCATGGTCGGCACCTCCACGGTGTGGATGCGATCCCCGTCGATCCCGATGGAGCGGTAGAAGGCCTCGATCTCCAGGGACTTGTCCTTGGGGTTGACGGCGTGGCCCTCCGCCGTGCGCGGCCCCCGCGCGATCAGGACGTGCAGGTTCGAATCGTTCAGCAGCGCCACCGAGATACCGAACTGGTCACCGGAGGAGTAACCCGGCTGCTTGACCAACCGCCGGTGCTCCGGCGGCAGGTTGTCCTCGTGGATGTTCGCCCTCGGAGCGACGTCCAACGGGCCGCCCTCGTGCGAACCGGTCCCGTGCGGGGCCGAAACCGGGTCCACCCAGACATGCTCACGGTCATGCGGCGACGCCAACTCCCGCGCCTCATCCCAGGTCCGACCATGCGTGGGAGCCGGGTCGAGGTGCCCCACCACGGACGAGATCAGCTGCAAGTGCCGCTCCCGCAGACCACCCTGCCCCAGACCACCCGGCGCCGGAGCCCGGTGATCACCCAGCAGACTCCCCTCGACCGCAGGACGATGAGACAGACCCGAAGCCCGGTACTCGTCCCGCAGACCGATCTGGTGGCCCAACTCGTGCGCGTAGTCGATCGGATCCGCGTCCAGCCACCAGGACCTCTGATCCATCTCCCGGCCCCGCGAAACCAGGTCCACCGTCAGATGCGCCCGCTCACCCAGCCTGGCAGGCAACACCGTCACATGCATCCGGTCGCCATTGGCCAACCGGTAACCGGGCGCGTTGAGATACTCCTCCACACCCTGAACGACCTTGTCCCACACCAGAGCGGTGTTGTGCCCCCGACCACCCTCGACGAAATCGATCCGCACCGTCAGATCAGTCACCGGACCCTCGTGATCGAACCGACGCGCCTCGAACGAGGAATGAACCACGAAACGCGGCGTCCGATCCAGCACCATCCGCGGCGCCGACACCGGCGACTCCACGGACTCGTGGACAACCACCGATTCCTGCGGCATGGACTCCTCGTGGGAGACGGTGTGCCGCTCCTCTCCGGTCGCTTCCATGAACTCACGGAAGCCCTCGTACATCTCCTCCTCGGCCCGGGCCCGGCTGACCTGATTCGAGGGCCGCGCCTGGACGGACTGCGGGTCGGTGCCGTAAAGGTGCTCCAGCAGCGGCAGCAGCTCCGGCTCGTTCTCACGGACCCAGTCGACACCGTTATTGCGAGGCTTCCCGGTCTGCGGATCGTTCCCGTGATTCGTCCCGAGATACGTGTTGCTCAACTGAGCGAAGAACTCATGCACATCCGCCGACGAATAGTTGCCGACCAACTCACCCGCAGCATTGCGCCGCGATCCATCGGGCCAGACCGTCACGGACTCGTCACCGAACAGATCGGCCAGACCGTCGGCGAGACGCTTGCCCCGGTACACCTCCTCGACCAGCGCCCTCTGCTCACGACTCAGCCCGAACTCCAGGACCGCGTGCGCAAGTTCATGAGTCGCCGAGGAATACCCCTCCGGCTGCGTGGCATGCGGACCGACCGTCGTCCGCTCACCGAGCAGGTTCTCCTCGGGGATCGCCACCACAAGCTCGTCGTTCGCCCCCCGCAACTGGTCAACACTGCGCCCGTTGCCCGCCTCACCATCGACCAGGACACCGCGAAGCCGCTCGAAACCCGCAACACCGGTCAACGGCACATCACGCGGCACCACCACCACGCGCACACCAGCCGCCACCAGCCTGGCCGCGACCTCCTTGTCCTGCAACATCCGCGCGACCTGCAACTCAGCCTCACGCCGCGAAGCAACCGGCTGATGCACACGGGGATCGACGTCGATCACCAACCGCGCCGCCGCCTGCGCGAAGTCCTCCGCCGACAACTCCGACCGCAGGCTCTCCACAAAAGCGGTATCGGCCGCGAGCTCCCGCCGGGCCTCCGGGCCGAGGTGCTCCAACGCCTGCACCCGCTCATGCAACGGCCCCGGAACCGGCATACCACCACCGTGCTCCACCGCCAGCGGATTCACCACCACCGACTCCTCCGACACCCCCGAAGGCGCCGGCCGAAGCCTCTTCTCCGCCGAATCCTCCGGCTCCGAGTCACTGTTGTGCTCAAGCGGCCGCTTCGGGGCCCCATCGCCCTCCTGGGTGCTGGCGGCAGCCGGTGCCTCTTCCGGAGCGGGGACAGGACTCAGCGGGGAGTAGTGGCTCTCGGAGAGGAACAGGGACACATCCCTGTTGCCCTCGGGGGCACCGGGTACCGGCGCCAAGGAGTGCCAGTTGACCCCGTCGAAGATGTGCAGCCGCACCCCCAGGGCCGAGGCGACGATCGTCGGGATCAGGTCCCCGTTGGACCCGGCCCACCACCCCCTGGTCTTGGCCATCCAGGCCAGGTCGCTGAAGGTCGACCCGCGCTCGGTCGCGAAGACGGTGACCAGGTCACGGTTCTGGCTGATCCACCTCGTGACGCGGTTGCGCAGCGTCGTCACTGCCTGCGGGCTGACGGCCGTCCCCAGCTGGTGGTTGACGGAGTGGTAGAGACAGTCGCCGTCGCGGGGCACCTCGTGGATCTGGTAGCCCAGCTGGTAGAGGTCCGAGCGGTCGCGGAGGCTGCGGTGGTACGTCCAGAGTTCGGGCAGCAAGGGCAGCCCCTCCTCGGCCATCCTCCGGTACACCTGCCACGGGGCGCTCTCGGCGTACCGCGGCCTGTCGGCGTGGAAGACCTCGTCGAACGTGTCCAGGTACTTCTCCACCTCCGGTCCGCCGCCCGAGTACGTCACGATGTCGCCGCGCAGCTTGTCGTACCGGCGTTGCAGGTGCTGGGCACGGTCGGCGGCGAACTGCCCGGCGTCGAGCGGCCGGTCACCTGACAACCCCAACTGCTCCCGGATCTTGGCCAGTGCCTCGAAGCCGAAGCCGCGTTCCTTGCCGTAGACCGCCGCGGGCTTGCGCCACAGGACGGTCCCACCCGGCGGCTGGAACCCGTGGTCGACCATGCCCAGCGGCTGGTGGCCATTGCCCTTGCCCACCGGCGCAAGACCGTTGTCTCGTTCACCCGCCGCCAGGCGGCCGCCGTGCTTCTGATCGAACGGGACGGTGAACCGGCCGGACGCGGTGGGCGGGGTGGGGATCACCACACGCTCGTAGCCCGGCGCCATGCCTCCGGCCTTGGTCTTGCCTGCGTCCTGCTCGTGCCACTTCTCCATCCGCTCCCGTCCGCTGGAGCCCTTCTCCTCCAGGTACGTGACCTTGTGGCCGAGCAGCGCGGCGGCTTCCAGGTTTCCGGAGCGGGTCCCCAGGTGGTTCATGTCGTAGTGGCGGTCCAGGAAGTCGTACAGCCTCAACTGCCCGGTCCTGAGGTTCTCCGTCCAGACCGAGGGGTCCGGTCCGCCGTCCTTCCAGAAGCCGGTGATGTGGTGGATGGTGTCGATCCCGAGCTCCGCGCGCATCTCCGCGACCAACTCGTTCCACTTGTTCTGCCGAGAAGGGTGCGGGTCACCGGTGATGAGCACCATGCCCTGCTCACGGGCGACCTCCCGCAGGATCTGCCGCACGCCCTGGAAGCTCGTGTCGTGCTCCATCCGGCCACCCAGGTCGGCCCACTGGGTCACCTTGCCGGTGAAACGGGACCACAGCACCAGGACCTTCGCACCCTCGGCAGGAAGCGTGATCCCACGCTCCCCCAGCCAGCCCGCGACCTGCTGGTCGCGCGCGGGGTCCATCTTCCAGGCGTCACGGACGGTCTCGCGCAGGGTTTCCGAGAACACCTTGGCGACCTTGTCGGTACCGAACGTGACGCTCTTGACCACCGCCTCCTGGTCCTGCTCGGAGAGGACCTCCCAGTCCTCGGCCACGATGCGATGAGCCTCCGCGTCCATCACCGCGTAGAGATGACTCGTTTCCATGCTCGGTACGTCCACGGTGTGGATACGGTCGTCGGAGATCCCGATGGAACGGTAGAAGGCCTCGATCTCCTGGGACTTGTCCTTGGGATTGACGGCATGACCCTCCGCCGTCCGCGGCCCCCGCGCGATCAGAACATGCAGATTCGGGTCGTTCAGCAGCGCGACCGAGATCCCGAACTGGTCACCGGACGAATAGCCCGGCTGCTTGATGAGCCGCTTGTGCTCCGCCGGCAGGTTGTCCTCATGGATGTTCGCCCTCGGCGCGACGTCGAGCGGGCCACCCTCGTGCGAGCCGATCCCGAGCGGAGCCGACACCGGGTCCACCCAGACATGCTCACGGTCATGCACCGCCGCCAACGACCAGGCCTCATCCCAGGTCCGGCCATGCGTAGCAGCCGGGTCCAGGTGCCCCACCACCGACGAGATCAGCTGCAAGTGCCGCTCCCGCAGACCACCCTGCCGCAACCCCTCCGGCGCCGGAGCCCGGTGGTCACCCAGCAGACTCCCCTCGACCGCAGGACGATGAGACAGACCCGAAGCCCGGTACTCGTCCCGCAGACCGATCTGGTGGCCCAACTCGTGCGCGTAGTCGATCGGATCCGCGTCCAGCCACCAGGACTTCTGGTCCATCTCCCGGCCCCGCGAAACCAGGTCGACCGTCAGATGCGCCCGCTCACCCAGCCTGGCCGGCAACACCGTGACATGCATCCGGTCACCATTGGCCAACCGGTAACCAGGCGCGTTGAGGTACTCCTCCACACCCCGAACGACCTTGTCCCACACCAGAGCCGTGTTGTGACCCCGACCACCCTCGACGAAATCGATCCGCACCGTCAGATCCGTCACCGGACCCTCATGATCGAACCGACGCGCCTCGAACGACGACTGCACCACGAAACGCGGCGTCCGATCCACCACCATCCGCGGCGCCGACACCGGCGACTCCACGGACTCATGCACGACCACCGTCTCGTCGGAGGTGTGGACGACCGCCTCGCCGTCGGGCCGGGGCCGCAGCGTGAGGTCGGACGGGGCCTCGGTGTGCGACGGTGCGGGCTGCTCCTCGGGCCGGGTGGTGGCGCCGGTCAGCGCCGTCTCGATGGACTCGGGGAGGTCGTCCTGCCGAGGGCGTTCGTGCGAATCCGTCTCGCGCAAATCCGTCTCGCGCAAATCCGTGTGGTGGCCCGCCCCCTCCGGGGTGTCGGGGCGAGCGGTCGTCCGGACCAGCGCGAGCTGCTCCTCGGCGGCCGCGGCCTCCTCCTCCCGGCGGCGGGCGAAGGCGTCCTCGTGGCCGCGTTCGTGGGCGCGCCAGCCGGCCGCGTCCAGGTGGGCGAGCTTCCACAGTTCGCGGTACCGCTCGAAGAACTCGTCGCCGTACTCGCGCTTGAGGAAGGCGATCACGTCGTCGGTGAGGACGTGCGGCGCCGCCCGGTCCTCGAACCCCGCCGCGGCGTCGTGCAGGGCGGGCGCGGCCTCGGCCTCGAAGGCGGCGTGCTCGGCCAGCTCCTCGGTGAGTTCCCGGTGCCGTGCGTCCCACTCCTCCTGGCGGACCTTCAGGTCCTCGGGCTTGCCGAACACCTCGTCGAAGGCCGAGGCGATCCGGCCGCTGTGCCCCTCCTTCAGGCGGCCGATGCCGTGCCCGGTGAGGCCGCCGTGCTCCTGGGCGGCCTTCTCGGCGGCCTCCTCGGCGGCGCGGCGGGCCGCGAGGCGGGCGGCCTGGTGGGTGAGCCGGTCGTGGACGGCGCCGGTGCCGGTGAGCTCGTCGAGCTCCCGCCCGAACGCCTCGGTGTCCTCGGTGTTCCGGTTGAGGTGGTCGGCGACCAGCCGGTCGACGTCCCGGGCCAGTTCGCGGGTGACGGTGCCACGGGCCTGCTGGACGTCGTGCTCGGTCGCCCCGAAGGCGGTGGCCCGGTCCTTGCGCTCGGCGCCGGCGTCCGTGTTCCAGGATTCGGTCGCCTTCTCCGCCTCCGTGGCGGCGCGCCGGATCGCCGCCTCGCGGACCGCCTGGACGGCGAACTCGTGCGGCAGGCCCTGGGCGCGGCCGGCCAGCGCCAGGCCGAAGAGGTCCGCGGCCTGGGTACGCTCGCGGCGCGGTCCGGCGGCCGTGTCGACGGGGCCGGCGACCTCCTCGAAGTCGGTGCCGAGGCGGTCCCGCAGCTGTTCCCTGATCAGGGTCACGCTGTCGGGTGACAGCTCGGGGCGCTCCGTCACCCCGGCGGCGGCGAGCAGCTCCCGGTCGGCCGGGGAGAGGCGGTCGTACCAGTCGGCGGTGGCCCGCTCGACCAGGTGCTCCGCCTGGGCGAGCGCGGTCTCGTGGTCGGCGCGGAAGTCGAGCTCGCCGCGCAGGTGCTCGGTGAGCCGGTTCAGGGCGTGCTGGGCCTGCGCGTTGCCCGCGCCGGTGAGGTCCTCCGGGCGGGCGTAGATCCGGGCCACCTCGGCCTCGGCCCGGGCGCTGAAGCCGCCCCGCGCCTCGCTGCGGATCAGGTCCCGGGTCACCGCCGGGAGGTCGGCGTGCGAAACCGTGACGGGGCCGTCGCCGAGGGCGCGCGGCGGGGCGCTCCACTCGGTCACCGTCCGGTCGAAGCGCTCCATCGCCACCCGGACGGCCGCCTCGCGGACCGCGGCGAGGTGGGTGAGGCCGTCGAGGCCGTCGAGGATCTGCTCGCGGTCCTGCGGCCGGGCCGTCAGCTCCTGGTACATCAGGTCCTTGGCGCGCTTCCACACCGCCGTGGGCAGGCCCGGCGGCGCGTCGTCGGGGAAGCGGACGGGCCCCTCGGTGAAGGACTCGCGGAGCAGTTCCTCGGCCTGCGCGTCATGGACGTGGCCGCTGCCGTCCGGGTCCTGGCGCAGCTTGTCGGCCGCCTCGGCGAGCTTGGCGTCGTAGGCGTCCTGGAGGTCCCGCTGGGCCTGGCGCCACTGCTCCTCGCGCCGGCCGTCCTCGTCGGCGCGGACGTGTTCGGGCGCGTCGGTGTAGTGGTAGGCCGGTGGCGGTTCCTGTCCTGGGGCCGGCTGTCCGTGCTCCTGCGCGGATTTCGCCGCGTCGCCGAAGACCGCGGCCTCCGCCATGTCCGTGTGCTTGGGCCCCGACGTGTAGTGCTCGGGCAGCGGCGAGGGGTACGAGCGCACCAGCGGCTCGCCGGCCTCGACGCGCGCCCGGCCTTCCTCGGACGCGGGGTTGACGTACTCGTACCAGTTCCCGCCGCCCTCGACGACCGGCTTGCCGTCCCGGCCGAAGCCGACCTTCGCGGCGACCACGACGTGGCCCGTACCGGGGCCCTCCTTCATCGCGGTCGGGGAGTCGAACCCCGGCACCACCCAGACCGGGCCGTCGGCCGCCACCGCCTTGACGTCGGCGAGCTTCGGGTCCGCCCAGACGTGCTCCATCACCTCCTGGACGTACCGGGAGTTGAGCGGCCCGTTCAGGTCGCAGGCGACGAACTCGATCGTGCGCCGGTCCCCGCCGAGGTGCCCGGTCTGGGCGAGCCCGCGCACGACGGAGGCCAGCTTCTCCACCGACAGCTCGCGGCCGTTGTGCATCGGCATCCCGTGCTCGTTGGTGTGGATCACCAGGGCGAAGCGGGACGGGTCGAGGGGCAGGCGCTCCAGGGCCTTCAACGTCTCCTGGGACGGCCTGTCACCGAGCACCCAGCCGGGCTGCCGCTCCGGGCCGGCGGACGGCAGGTGGTGGCCGTGCTCCTTCGGGGCGTTGGACTCGTCGACCTCCAGGTACTGCAGTTCCTCGTTGCGGGCGTGGGTGTTCTGGTTCTCGTGGGTGTTCTGCTGCTCGGGGGTCTTCTGGTTCTCGTGGGCGCTCTGCTGCTCGGGGGTCTTCTGGTTCTCGTGGGCGCTCTGGCTCCCCCGGGGGTTCTGCTGCTCGGGGGTCTTCGGGTTCTCCCGGGGGTTCTCGTTCTCCCGGGGGTTCTCGTTGTCGCGGGTGTTCTCGTTCCCCCGGGGGTTCTGCTGCTCCCGGGGGTTCGGCTGCTCGTGCCCGCCGGTCACCGGGACGTGGGCGGGGGCGAGGACGTTGGATTCGGACGTCGTGGCGGGCGCGGGCACCGTCTCGTGCGCCGGGGGTTGCTGCGTCGACTTCTGCCCCTGCTCGTGCGAGCCGCCGCCGGACGTCGGTACCTTGGCCGGCGGCTCGGGCTTGTTCGACGTCTCCTCGGGGGCCTTGGCCTCCGTCTTGGTCGGAGCGTCCTTGGTCTGCCGCTCCCCCGTCGTGGACGGCTGCGACTTGGAGCCGTCGGAACTGGTGGGCAAGTCCTTCGGCTGGGTGGCGTGCTCGAAGTTCCCCTCCGCCGCCAGCCGCGCCTCGCGGGCCTTGGGCCCCTCCGGCCGGGGGATCAGCAGCGAGGTCGGGTGCCCCATCAGCGTGGACGCGATGGCCAGCAGGGTCCGCGGATGCCCCAGGCCGTAGTACGTGGCGTCGCTGGTGTTCCTGGACTCCTCGTCCCACGCGCGGATCTTGTCCTGGAAGCGGAGCCGGGCCGGGCCGGTGAGGGTGTGCCCGGCGTGGCCGATCGCGCCCATGGCGACGCCAGCGAAGAAGGTCTCGGCGGTGACCGAGAACGAGCCGTCGCCGAAGATCGAGTTGTAGGTGCCCTCGGTCAGGATGTTCTGGACGCCGCCCTTGAGGTAGCCGCCGATGCCCTCGCCGAACTTGTAGAGCATCTGCAGTCCGGTCTGCGGCCGCAGACCGTCCATCAGGTGGAGCGTCCGGTCCGCGAGGTCCTTGACGGCCTGGTGCTCGCCGCCCTTGCCGGCGTCCTTGACCGCCGCGTCCAGGAGCTTGCGGACGGTCCCGAGGTCCACGGCGTAGCGGGCGCCGCTGCCGGCGATCGTCTCGGCGACCTTCCGCCCGGCCTCGTTCGCCAGGTCCTTGGAGATGCCCAGGCTCCCGAGCTGCTCCTCGAAGGACTTGCCCATCTCCTGGGTGAACTTCTCGACGTTGGACAGCTTCTTCTCGGCGGCCTTGACCGCGTCCTCCGCCGCGTCCTTGCCTGCGGTCTTGGCCGCACCCTCCACGGCGTCCTTGGCCGTGGTCTTGGCCGCACCCTCCGCCGCGCCCTTGGCCGCGTCCTTGCCTGCGGTCTTGGCCGCACCCTTGGCCGTCGTCTTCGTCGCACCCTCCACGGCGTCCTTCGCCGTGGTCTTGGCCGCACCCTCCGCCGCACCCTTGGCCGTGGTCTTCGTCGCACCCTCGACCGCGTCCTTGGCCGTGGTCTTGGCCGCACCCTCCGCCGCGCCCTTGAGGCCGTCCTTCACCCCGGTCTTGCCGAGGCCCGCCAGCCCGCCCTCGCCGGTCTTCTTGAGGGTGTTGAGCCCCGCGTTCTCCAGCGAGCGGCCCGCGCCCTTGGCGAGGTCTGCCGCGGTCTTCAACTCGGCGCCGGCCAGGTTCTTGAGGTTGTTCTGCAGCTCCTTGCCGATGCCGCCGCCGAACATCTTCCCGAAGAGCTTGCCGAAACCGAAGGTGAACAGTTCCAGCGGGCCGGTGAGCAGGCCGTTGATCGCGCCGAACTCGATCGCCTGGAGGAAGGTGTCCTTCTCCCAGTGGTCCTTGTGGCCCTGGCCGATCTGGATGCCCTGGATGATCCCGTCCATGATCATGGAGGTGGTGATGTTCAGGAACTCGTGCAGGGCGATCTGCTTGAACAGCCAGATGAAGACCTGCTTGACCAGCTCCCTGGTCGCCACCTCGGCGGCGAAGATGGTGGCCAGCGAAGCCCCGAAGGTGAGCGGGATGTTGGCGATGGCCCAGGCGATCTGCGCGGCCAGCTGGACCAGCTGGGCGATGATCATCCACTTGGCGTACTCGACCTGGTTGGCGGTCTTGTGGGCGTAGTCGCCGAGTTCCTTCGCCGAATCCCCGGAGGCCGTCACGTAGTCGGTGCCGCCGTCGGCGCCGATCAGCTGCCCCATCTGCTGGACGAACCGGTCGGCCGCCTCGCCCTCGAACTCCTCCTTGACGTAGTTCACCAACTCCAGCAGGTAGGAGCGGAGTTCGGGGACCTTCTTGTAGATCTCCAGGTAGTCGTCACCGGCCGTGCGCAGCCGGTCCTCGTTGGCCTCGGGCCACTTCATGCCGGTCACGAACCCGAACAGCTTGGCCAGGGCCGGGGGAAGCATGATCGACACGGGGGCGTACTCCTGGCGTTCGTCGAGGGTTGGGCGAAGCGGGCCGGACCGAGAACCTGACGGATCGTCAGTTCTGGTTCTTGGCTTCCTCGTCGGCGTTCTTCAGCATCTCGGAGGTCTTCTGACCCTTGGTTCCGGCGCCCTCGACCTGGTCGCGCACCTTCTTGAACAGGTCGTCGAGATCGGCGGTCGGCCCGTCCACGTTCTTGTGGTACTCCTTGCCGATGTCGTCGTTGCCCGCCGAGCTCTTGTTGAACTCGTTGATCTCGTCGGTCCACCGGCGGACTTCCTCGATGGTGTCCGAGAGCGGGCCGAACTTGGCGAACTTGTCCTTCAGGTCCGCCATCGCGGTCAGCTGGGGCTTAGCCACGGAACTCCTCCTGCCGGTCGCGCTTGCGGCGGTCCGCCGCGGCGGCCTCGTCGGCGTAGCCGGGCCGCATGTCCCGCAGCGGCGCGAAGAGGTCGTCGAGTTCGGTCCCGCCGGTCATCGAGGCCCGCAGGGCCTCGCCCAGGCCGCTGAACGCGCCCATGGTCTCCGCGACCCGCTCGCCGATGTCGGCCCGCGCGGTGTTCAGCACGTCAGCCAGGACCTGCCCCAGCTGGGCCGGTGCCATCGACCGGTACGCGGTGGTGTGGAAGACCAGGGACACCACCTGCCCCTGCGCCCCGACCGTCGCGGTGACCATCCGGTCCTTGGACGTCACCGAGGCGGTGGCCGCCTGCAACTCCTTGGCGGCCACCGCCATCTTGGCCTGCTGCTCCTCCAGAGCGGCCATGGCCTGTTCGATCTGCTCGGCGTACGACAACGCCTTCACCCGCACTTCCGTCTCGTCCCGAATCCCGATGACGCGTCCCGGGCCTACGGGGGTGAGGCCCGGGACGCGCCGGCTCGTGGGGTCGTACGGTTCTCTCTACGGATGGGCGGGGTCCTGCGGTTCGACCGCCGACGCGAATCGCCCGGTCAGCGGCCGATGACGCCCGTCACGGCGCCCGAGTCGGTGCCCCAGACCTCCTCGTCCTCGGCCAGCCAGGTGGTGCGCTGCCGTTCCTTCTCCCCCTGACCGCCCGCGCCCGCGCCGGCACCGGCGCCCATCGGCGGCATCATGGGGCCGCCGCCACCGGTGGTGGAGACCCCCCGGCCCATCAGCTGGGCCTCCTCGCCGGCCAGCCCGGCCGCTGACGCCCGCTCGGCCGCCATGGTGCGGGAGGCCATGGCCTCCTCGGCGGCCGTCGCCCCCTTGTCGATGCCCAGGGCGGAGGCCAGGCGGTCGCTGACGCCGATGCGCGGCGGTCCCTGAGCGGCGATGCCGCCCATGGTCTTGGGGCCGGAGCCCTGGCCGCTGAAGGGCTCGCCGAACAGGTCGGTGCCGCTCTTGAGGGAGCTCGAACCGCCGGAACCGCCGAAGGAGATTCCGCCGCCGCCGAGCGAGCTCGGCAGGCCGGTCCAGCTGCTGCCGCTGCCGCCGCTGCCACCTCCCCCACCGACGACGAGCCCGCCGCCCCGCCCGGAGAGCGCGTGCTCCTCGTCGGACAGCAGCTGCTCGAACTGCGAGACGGGCCGACCGCTCGCGGTGCGGACGGTGCCGTCCGCGTCGATCTTGTCGTCCTTGCGGAGCACCACCGGGTTGCCGTTGGAGTCCTTCAGCAGGTTGCCCTCGGGGGTGGTGACCGTGCCGTCGTCGTTGATCTTCGAGCCCGGCGGCACCTTGAACGGCGTATTGGACGTCGACCCGCCCGAACCGCCCGAACCGCCCGAGCCGCCCGACCCCGTGGTCGGCTGGCCCACGACGGTGCCCACCGGCACGTGCCGGGGCTTGCCGTCGGGGCCGAGCAGCGGCTTGCCGTCGGGGCCGATGAGTTCGCCCTTGCCGTTGACCGTCGTCCCCGGCGGGACGTACATCGGCTTGCCGTCCTTGTCGAGGACCGGCTTGCCGTTCTTGTCGAGCAGCGGCGCCTGGCCGTTGCCTCCGCCGATCCCCCCGATGCCACCAATGCCGCCGATGCCACCGGTCCCGGTGCCGCCGCCCTTGCCACCGCCCCCGCCGCCGATCCCGCCGGGCTTCGGCGGCGGGGGCGGCGCGATGCCCGGCGGCGGAGCACCGGCGCCGCCCTTCGGCGGGCCCTTGGTGTCGTCCTTCGGGCCGTCAGGACCGCCGGGCCCCTTGTCGGGGCCGTCCTTCGGGGGGTCCACCTTGTCCGGCGCCAGGTCCATGCCCGGGGCCGCGAACGACATCAGGACCCTGGCCGCGGCCTCGTAGGCGGTCGCCAGGGCGGTCCCGGCGTCGGTGGCCGCCTTGTCGAGCACCCTGACGACCTCGTCCGTCCACTGCTTGGTCGCCGCGTTGTTCAGGACCGTGGCGAAGGCGGCGACCGACGCGGTTCCGGTGGAACCGCTCGTCATGGTCGTAGAGCCGCCGGTGACCGTGGCCTCGTACGAATCCCCTGAGGCGTCGTTCGTCGGGTAGCGGGTCGCCGTCAGCTTCTGGACTTCCTGCGTGAACGCGTAGTGGATGCACAGGTCCGGCCAGGCGTACGTGGCGTGCTTGTCCGGGTCGTCGTTCTTCTTGTACGCCCACGAGCCCGTGGGGTCCGTCAAGGCGCTGTACCCGCGCCAGGGGTTGTACCCGTTGTTGTACATGTCCTGCTGGACCTTGACCAGCGCATCGCCTGCCGCCTTCAGCTTGTCGGCGATGCTGCTGCCCGCGGCCGGCGCGGGGGCGTCGTCCTTGAACGCGTCGAGGTCGCCGCTGAGTCGGTAGTGCAGCGTCTTGAACTCGTTCTGCAGCCCGACCAGGACCTCCTTGAACCGGCCGGCCGCACTGCCCTGGAAATCGCTGCCCGCGCCGTCCACGGACTCGGCCCACTGGTGGATCTTCGCCCGGTTGTCCGCGAAGAACGTGTCCACCAGGGCGAGGATCCGCGCCGCCTCGGTCAGCGTCTTGTAGTTCGTGTTGTCGTTACCCGGGCCCCCCTGGAAGATGGCCCCGCCGAGGATCTCTCCGGGGTCGGTATGGAACAGGTGCAGCACGCTCCCCGTCTTACCGGAGGGCTTGTCGTCGAAGAAGGGCCAGTTGTAGGTCACACCCAGGATCGTGGTGAACGCGGTGGTGGCGTTGCCGTCACCGTAGTCCCACTCCGCCCACATGTCGTAGCCGGCGTTGTGGGTGGACAGGCCGTCCTTCTTCTTGCGCAGGTTGTTGTTGTACCGGGAGTCCGTCACCAGCTCCTGCCCGGTGATCCACGGCTGCCCCGTGACGTCCCCCCGCTTCACGATGGCGCTGTGGTCCGACCCCGCGAACGCCTCCAGCATCTGTTCCCAGGTGTACGTGACCTTGGGCGGCTCTGTCTTGGGCGGCTCGTCCGCCATGGTTTCCTCCGAACGCGGTGACACGGGTCAGGACATCGGTGTGCCGTCGGATCGGGCGGCCCCACAACCGTCCGATCCGACGACGGCCCTCACTTGGGCGGGGCGGGAGCTCCGGTGACTCCGCCGAGAACGTCCTTGAGGACGTCCATCATCTGGGCCTCCGTCAGGGCTTCACCGTCTCCGAGGTGAAGCTTCTCCCGCGCCTTGATCAGGTCGAGCACGATCTTGTCGACGTCGCCCCGGATGGCCTCGATCGATTCGCCCACGCTCTTGGAGAAGGCGTCGAAGTTGGCCTTCAAGGCCTTCGTCGCGGGGAACGATTCCCGCCCCGGCTTCAGGGCCGGCACCTCGCTCCAGGACGTCTTCTGGCCGTTGACGTCCTGCTCGAAGGCGTTCAGGTCCTTCACGAAGGTCTCAAGACCCTCGACCGTCACCTTGATCGTCGATTCACCCATGGTCGCGTGCCCCCGCCCGGACTAGAACTGCTTGCCGGCGTTGTAGTCCGATTCGATCATGATGTCGTGCATCTTGGTGAGCGTGCCCGCCGCGCCCTCGATGTCCTCGTCCATCTTCGACTCGTTGGCCGCGACGACCCGGGAGAGCTCCTCGAAGGCGGTGGCGGCGACACCCTGGAAGTGCCCGCCGTCGATCACGCCCCTCAGCTTGCCCATGAGCTCGTCCAGGTTGCTGCGCATCAGGTTGCCGGCCTGCCGGAGCTCGGCCGCCGACTGCTCGACCGTCTCGTGGTGGAGCTGGATGTTTCCGAAGTCCATCGGTTCGCTTTCCCTAGTCTTCCTGCTCTTCCGACGCGCCCTCAGGCGCCCTGGAGCCCGTTGTAGATGCCGTCCGCGGCGTGTGCCCGGGCGTCGTCCTCGGCCTGGGTGAGGATCTGGTTGGCGCCCTGGGTGGACTGGACGAAGTGCTCGAAGGCACCGATGACCTGCTGGTAGCGCTGCATCCAGTCGTCGACCCTCGACTGGAACATGCTGCTCGCCCCGGAGATGTAGCCGGCGGCGAGCTCCTCCTTGATCCGCTCGACCGTGCGGCCGGCGGTCACCATGTTCTCGATCTGCTGCTCCAGGCTCGAAAGAACCTGGCGGATCGCCTCGTCTTCCTTCGTCAACATGGACGGTGTGCCCACGGCATGCTCCCTTCCCTGCACGAGCGGGGGCGCGACTGCGACCCCGCACACGTTCCTGACCGACTCAACGGGCCCGCGAGACCGGGTGGTTCAGCTGCACGGGGCCGAACCGGGCGCGGCGGCCGCGGCGGCGGCCGTCGAGGCGGCCGTCGGCGTGGCGGCGGCCCCGTCGGCCACCGCCGCCGGGTCGAGGAGCGGCCCGGCGGGGAGCAGCCCGACCACCGGGGCGGGCACCGAGACCGGCGTGGCGCCCCCGTAGCCGAGCTGTTTGGCGACGGCCGTCGAGGGCAACGGATACCGCACCCCGGCCTCGGTGACCAGGTACTCGGTGCTGCCCGTGCCCGCGCCGGAGACCGCCTTGACCAGGGCCCCGCGCCCGGGCCGGACGGAGATCCGGTCGGCCACCGCGCAGGTGCCGCCCGCCGCACCCGACGGGACCGTCGGCGGGCGGCCGGTGTCCGCCGCGGCCGCGTCCAGGAGGGTGATCGCGGTGACCGGGGAGCCGGCGCCGGTGTGCAGGTCGGCGCAGACCCCCTCGCCGTGCAGCGGGGTGACCAGGGTCGGCGGCGTCTCGGGCAGTCCCGTGGCCGGAGCCCCGCCCGGCGCGGTGTGGGCGGCCAGGTCGACCGGGCCGATCAGCGCGGGCGCCGGGGCGTTGTTCGCGTACGCCTCCTTCTGGGTGCGCGGATCGCCGCGCAGCAGCTCGTACAGGGTCGTGGTGAGCGGGACCAGGCCGTCCTTGGTGAGCAGGTAGTGCGCACCGCCGGCGACGTCGAAGAGCTGGCCGATGCGGGTCGGCTTCCCGGAGAGCACCGGGCCGTCGCCGCCGCGCCCGGGGACGGCGGGGGAGGCGAGATCCGGTCCGGCGGGCAGCGCGTTCAGCACCCCGGCCGGGACGGGGAAGGGCGTCGCTCCGCCGTAGCCGAGTGCCTGCAGGGCCTGGTTGGCGGTGTCGACGCGCAGTCGCTGGCCCTGCCAGAGCAGGTGCACCGTCCCGTCCGGGAGGGAGACCAGCACGGCCTGACCAGGGGTCAGCGCCTTGCCCTCCTTGACCGGGTCCATCAGCAGGCCCAGCCGGGGCGCGGGGGCGCCGGTCGGGCCGGGCTGGACGGTCCCGCACACCAGCCAGGTGCCGCCCGCGAGTTCGGCGGCCGGCGGCAGCCCGTCGGGGGCGCCGACGATCCCGACCGGAGCGCCGCGCGGCACGTCCGCGAGCGACGCCCGGCCGACCTGGGCCACCGCCATCTGGTCGCCGGCCACCAGCCGGGCGCTGGTGTCGTTCAGCACCGGGTGCAGCTGCCCGCCCACGAACAGGTAGCGGGCGCCCGTCTCCTCCACCACCACGAGCGTGCCGGGCTTGGTCCAGCCGGCGTCGCCGCCGGGCTTGATGACCCCGTACACCACGACCCCGAGCCCGATCAGGACGGCCACGGCCAGTCCGGTCGTGGTGCCCCGGGTGGTCCGCCCGGTGGGGGTGTCCGGCGCGTCGGGCTCGGCCCGCAGCATGCCGGAGGCCAGCCTGCTCATCACGAACAGGTGCGCCTGCACCTGGTCGCGTCGGGACTGCATCCAGTTCCTCCCCGGTGTCCGGGCGCGCCGCTTCCGCGCCCCCACCCCGGTGCTACGGCCCGGAGGGGCGCGAGAGTTCACCGGGCTTCGTCGACCGCGGTTCTCCGTGGCTCGGCGTCAAGTCAAGTTGTCTGTACAGCTCCGGGCCCCTTGGCGGCCATCGGATCGTCATCGAACTCCCCGGCCCCGGTCACCTCGGTCACTTAGAAACATGACTGGTCCGGGTCGAACCGATGGTCCGGCGCCCGTCAGCAAGGAGCCCCACCCGATGAGTCCGATGCCCGAACTGTCGCGCCGCAGCCTGCTCGGCGGCGCGGCGGCGGCCGCCGTGCTGTCCGCCCTCCCGATCAGCGTCCAGGAGGCGCTCGCCGCGCCGGCCAAGCCCGGACGGCTGGCGGACATCCAGCACGTCGTGGTGCTGATGCAGGAGAACCGCGCGTTCGACCACTACTTCGGCACCCTGGCGGGCGTCCGCGGCTTCGGCGACCGGACGGCGGTGCGCGGGATCAACGGGCGCTCGGTGTTCCACCAGCCCGACCCGGGCCGCAAGGAGGGCCACCTGCTGCCCTTCCCGATGAACGCCGCGCACACCAGCGCCTACCAGCAGGGCGCGCCCGCCTTCGGCTTCGTGGACTCCATGAAGGCCTGGAACGACGGCCTCGCCGACGGCTCGGTCACCCGCCGCTCCGGCGGCTGGCTCGGCCAGGGCTACTACGAGAGCGCCGACATGCCCTTCTACCACGCGCTCGCCTCGGTGTTCACCACCTGCGACGCCTACTACGCGTCCGTCCAGTGCAACACCAACACCAACCGCGACCACCTGATGACCGGGACCAGCGGCGGCACCGTACGGGACACCCCGGTGACCGACAACACCGAGATCCCCGGCGGCTACGAGTGGACCACCTACGCCGAGCGCCTGGAGCGGGCCGGCGTCAGCTGGAAGACCTACCAGGCGCTGGACAACTTCGACGACAACGCGCTCGCCTGGTTCGCCCCCTTCGTCAAGGCCAAGCCCGGCGAGCCGCTGTACGAGCGCGGCATGCGGGCCGTCGGCGACCCGGCGAAGAAGAACGACCCGTTCGCGATGGGCGACGCCCTGGTCGACGCCTTCGCCGCAGACGTCCAGGCCGACCAGCTGCCGCAGGTGTCCTGGATCGTCGCCCCGGCCGCGCTCTCCGAGCACGCCAACTACGCGCCGCCGAACGGCGAGCACCTCACCGCCCGGCTGCTCGCCGCCCTGGCGGCGAAGCCCGAGGTGTGGCAGAAGACCGTCTTCATCCTCAACTACGACGAGCACGGCGGCTTCTTCGACCACCAGCTGCCGCCCGTCCCGCCGCTGGCCACCGGGCGCGGCAAGTCGACCGTGCCGGTGGACGGCGAGGTCGTCGTCCGCGTCGGCAAGGGCTCCGCCACCTACCACCGGGTCGTCGGTCAGGACGGCAAGTACCGGGTCAAGGCCGCGGACGGCTCGCTCACCTGGTCCGACACCCTGCCGGCCGGCGAGACCCTGGTCTCCGGCCCGTACCCGATGGGTCTGGGCGTGCGGGTGCCGATGGTCGTGGTCTCGCCGTGGACCCGCGGCGGGGTCGTCGACTCCACCGTCTACGACCACACCTCGGTGCTGCGCTTCCTGGAGCAGCGCTTCGGCGTCCAGGAGCCCAACATCAGCCCGTGGCGGCGCACCGTCTGCGGCGACCTCACCAACGTCTTCGACTTCTCCGGCCGCAACCCGGTCTGGCCGCAGCTGCCCGACACCAGCGGCAACCGGCAGAAGGTGGTCGACACCGGCAAGCTCCCCGCCCCCACCGTGCCCAGCCCGCAGGCCTTCCCGCAGCAGCAGCGCGGCACCCGCTCGGCCCGCCCGGCGCCCTACGACCTGCTGGTCAAGCCCCGGCTGAAGGGCGGCGAGCTCACCCTCGACCTGGTCAACCAGGGCCGCCAGGGCGCGGTGTTCGCCGTCTACCCGGCACCGGGCGGCGCGCCCCGGCACTACACCGTCGGCGCGAAGAGCCGGCTCTCCGACGTCTGGACGGTCGGCCCGGAGGGCTACGACCTGCGCGTCCACGGCCCCAACGGCGCGCTGTGGCACCTGCGCGGCGATGCCGCCGCCACGTACGAGGTGTCGCTGTCGGAGGAGCGCGACGGCAAGGTCCTCGAAGTCGACGTGATCAACCGCTCGCGCACCGCCCAGACCTTCCTGGTCGGCGACCTCGCCTACGGCGACGGGCTGCGCGAGGTGCGGGTCGCGGCCGGCGACGACCGGACCGTCAACCTCGCGGTCCGGCCCGAGGGCTGGTACGACGTCGCGGTGGCCGTCCGCGGGGACCTCACCTTCCGCCGCCGGATCGCCGGCCGCTTCCCCTGGGACGACCGGACGGTCACCGACCCGGCCCTGGGCCTGGCCGACCCGCTCGCCGTGGACGTCGCCCTCGGGGCCGCCTCCAGCACCATCGACGAACCCGTCCTGCTGCCCGGCCGCCCGGCCCGGGTCTCGGCCGTGCTCACCGCCACCACCGCGCTCACCGCCGTCGAGGCGCAGCCGATCGTCCCGCCGGGCTGGACGGTCACCGCCGTCACCGCGCCGCCCGCCTCGCTCGCCGCCGGCGCCACCGCCACCGCCGTCTGGGAGGTCACCCCGCCCGCCCAGCTGCCGGACGGCGCCACCCACCGGATCCTGGTCACCGCCCGGGCGCTGGCCGGCGACCGCTTCGCGATCGCCGACGGCGAACTCGCCGCCCGCCCCGCCCCCGTGATGGCCGGCCACCTGCTGGGCGAGGACTTCGAGTCGCTGGCCGGCGTGCTCCAGCCGCAGGACGGCGTGCTCGGCTGGACGGCTCAGGCGCCGCAGGGCTGGTCGGTGGTCAACGCCCCCGGCATGCCGCAGGGCACCGTCCGTCTCCAGGGCTGGACCTTCCACACCAAGCGGGAGTGGTCCACCCCGGCCGGGCAGGACCGCGGCAACTTCACCCGCGGCCTGGGCGTCCTCGCCGTCGCCGACCCGGACGACTGGGACGACACCGGCTCCCCCTCCCGGAAGGGCGTCTTCGACTCCACGCTCGTCTCCCCCGCCGTCCGCCTCCCGGCCGGCGCCGACACCCTGTACCTGGCCTTCGACTCGCACTACCGGCAGGAGGCCCCGCAGAAGGCGTCCGTCACCGCCGTGTTCGACAACGGCACGGAGACCCGCCTGGTCTTCTACAGCGCCGACGCCACCGGCAACGACAACGCCGGCAAGGACGTCCAGAACACCCTCGTCACCCGCCGCCTCGCCGTCCCGGCGGGGGCGCAGGCGGTGACGCTGAAGTTCCGGATGTACGACGCGGGCAACAACTGGTACTGGGCGGTCGACCACGTCCGCCTGGACAGCCGGCCGATCACGGGCTGACCGTCCGGGAACGGCCCGATCGGCCGTGCTGCGCCGCCCCTGCTTTCCGGGCTCGGCGCGGCCCGGCCGCTCGGTCAGGCCCGGCCGCTCGGTCAAGCCTGGTCGGCCGGTCGGGCCCGGCCGCTCGGACCGATCGGTCAGGCCGGGCCCGAGGAGCCGCCGGAGGCCCCGGCGGCCTCGGGCTGCTGTTGGGTCGAGCAGTGGATGCCGCCACCGCCGGCCGCGATGGCGTTGATGCTCACCGGGACGATCTCGCGGCCGGGGTGGAGGTCGGCCAGCACGCCCGCCGCCCGGTCGTCGGAGGCCTTGTCCCCGAACTGGGGCATGATCACGGCCCCGTTGACGACGTAGTAGTTGAGGTAGGTGGCCAGGAAGTCCTTGCCCCGGTCCGGCTGCCCGGTGAGGTCGGGTTCGGCGAGTTCCACGATCCGCGGCTTGCGGCCCTTGGCGTCGGTGGTGGAGCCGAGCACCTGCAAGGCCTGGTCGGAGGCGCGGGACCAGATGTCCGGCGGCGTGTCGGGGCCGGGGCGGTGGATGACGACCACGCCCGGCTCCGCGAACCGGGCCAGGGCGTCGATGTGGCAGTCGGTGATGTCCTGCCCGGCCACGCCGGCGAACCAGATGACCTTCTGGACGCCGAACAGGTCCTTCAGGGCCCCCTCGATCTGGTCGCGGCTGGTGCCCGGGTTGCGGTTCGAGTTGACCCACGAGCTCTCGGTGGCCATCAGGGTGCCCTCGCCGTCGACCTCGATCGCGCCGCCCTCGCCGGTGATCGGCGCCTGGATGCGCCGGATCCCGTAGTGGTCGAGGAGGTTCCGGGCGACCTTGGCGTCGCTGTCGTGGGTCTGCTTGCCACCCCAGCCGTTGAAGTTGAGGTCGACGCCGGCCAGCCCTGCCGGGCCGGTGACGAAGGTCGGAGCGGTGTCGCGGGCCCACAGGTCGTCCACCGCCAGGTCGAGGACCTCGACGCTGGAGCCGCACAGCTGCCGGGCCGCGGCGCTCTGGTCCGGTCGGGCCATCAGCACCACCGGTTCGAACCGGGCGACGGCCTGCGCGACGTGCGCGATGTCCTGGCGGACGGCGGGCAGTTGGTCGCCCCACACCGAGTCGAGGGCCGGCCAGGCCATGAACGTCCTGGTGTGCGGACGCCACTCGGCCGGCATCGCGTACGACGCCGCGGCGCTCGCGGCTCCTCCCGTGCCCGTGCCGGCGGCCGTGGTCGGCTCGTCCTTCGGGGACGAGGCCCCCGACGAACCGCAGCCTTCCACCATCGCGACCACGGCCACGGCCGCCCCGGAGCGCAGCACGGCCCGGCGGGACAGGGCGGGTTCTCTCACGGCAGGTCCCCTCGTCGACACGGATTCCACCCCGAAACGGGCGATATCCGACAGTAGGGGCGGCCGGCGGGTCCGGCGGCGAGCCCGCGCGGCGCCGATCGGGCGAATCGGGCGATCCGCCGGGCCGGGAGGGCCGGGTGGGCCGGGTGGGCCGGGTGGGCCGGGTGGGCCGGGTGGGCGCCTCCCGGGAGAGACTGAAAGTTCAGTCAATAATTCGAGTACAGTGGACCACCGTGCCAGACCGTCGAACAGAGATACTGAGAGCGGCCACGAGACTCATCGCGCGACGCGGCGTACGCGGACTGCGGGTGGGGGAACTGGCGGCCGCGGCCGGGGTGTCGACCTCGCTGATCTACTACCACTTCACCGACCGCGCCGGGATCCTCCGCGAGACCCTGGAGTTCATCGGCGAACGGGCCGACCGCTACACCGCCGAACCGGAGCCCGGGGCGCCCGCGAACGACCCCTGGAGCGAACTGGCCCAGGCCCTGCTGCTGGAACTCCAGGACTCCACCGAGGTCCGCGAGAACAGCACCGCCTGGGGCGAGTTGCGGGCCAGCGCGGTCTTCGAGTCCCGCCTCCGCGAGGACCTGGCCAGGGCCACCCACACCTGGGTGCACGAGATCGCCGGCCTGCTCGGCCGCGCCCACCCGTTCGGCACCGCGCCCGCGCACGCGGCCTCCGCCGAACGCCTCACCGCACTCCTGGAGGGCCTCTCCATCCGGTGGCTGAGCGGCTCGCTGCCGCTCGACCGCGCGCGCAGCCTGCTCGGCGAGGCGATCGGCACGGAGATCGCGGGCTGGCGGGCCGAACGTCTCCCGGGCCGACCGGACAGGCCCTAAGGCAGCGGTTCCTGCATCGTGGAGCAGTGGATGCCGCCGCCCCCGGCCATCAGGCGGTCGACGTCGAGCTGGACGACCTCGCGCCCGGGGAAGGCCTCGGCGAGGGTGCGCCGGGCGGCCTCGTCCTTGTACACGTCGCCGAACTGCGCCGCGATCACGCCCCCGTTGACGACGTGGAAGTTCAGGTACGAGTCGACGAACTTCGAGTCCCGCGAGCGGACGGTGTCGGGGCCGTCCACCCGGATCACCCGGAGCCGGCGGCCCCTGGCGTCGGTGGCCCGGGAGAGGATGTCGAACTGCTCGCGGGCGTCCCGGGCCCAGACGTCGTGGCGGTCCGCCGGGGGCAGTTGCACCAGGACGACGCCCGGCCGGACGAACCGGGAGGTGACGTCGATGTGGTCGTCGGTGATGTCCCGGCCCTTGATCCCGGGGACCCAGATCATCTTGTCCGCGCCGTACACCTCCAGGACGGCCTCCTCGATCTCGTCCCGGCTCATGCCCCGGTTGCGGTTCTTGTTGACCAGGCTGCTCTCGGTGGCCATCAGGGTGCCGTCGCCGTCGGTCTCGACCGAGCCGCCCTCGCCGACGAACTCCGCGTAGGAGAAGGGGAGTCGGAGCATCTCGGCGATGCCGCGCGCGACCTCCGCGTCGTCGCGGTGGGTCTGCTTGCCGCCCCAGCCGTTGAAGTTGAGGCCGACGGCGTCGAGCCGCCCGTAGCCGTCGCGCCGGAACACCGGGGCGGTGTCCCGCATCCAGAGGTCATCGGTGGGGACGGCGTCCGTCACGGTGACGGCGGATCCGCACAGGGACCGGGCCTCCCGGACGCTGTAGTCGTCCGGGGCACACATGACCACCGGCTCGAATCGGGCGATCGTCCGGGCGATGAGCGCGATGTCCTGCTGGACACCCGCCAGCTGCCGGCCCCAGACGGACTTGCAGGACGGCCAGGACATCCAGGTGCGGGCGTGCGGGACGTCGTCGCGGTCCACCCACCACTGCGGGAGCCCGGCCTCGCCGGCGTACGGCAGCCCGTGCTCCGCCTGGTGCGGGGGCGGGGCCCCGAAGAGGCGGTCGAACAGGGAGCGGTTGTCACCGTGGGTGTTGCTCATGACGATCTCCGAATCAAGTATTGCCCACCGAGTGACCGGTGGCCCCGCAGCCGCAACTCTGACATTGACTGAATTTTCAGTCAAGCTCCAGATCATGGAACTGCCCAGCCGGCCCCGACACGGGAAAAGGCCCGGCCCGGGAAGAGGCCCGGCGCGCGAGAAGGCCCCGGCACGCGAGAAGGCCCCGGGCCGCCTCGCCCGGGGCCGGAACGCGACGCGCGCTACCCGCGCAGTCGCTCCACTTCGGCCTCGATCGCGCCGGCCATCAGCTCGCGCGCGTGCGCCACCGGCAGGCTGCCGCTGAGCCAACGGACGCTCAGCCCCTCCAGCAGCGCGGTCAGCCGCTCGGCCGAGGCCGCCAGGGCGGCGGCCCCGTTCATCGGCCGCACCTGTCCGAGCAACTCCGCGACCTCCTGAACCCAGACGAGGGTGGCCCGGGCCAGGTCCTCCCGCAGCTCGGGGTCGAACACCGCACTCGCCCGCAGCTCGCCCCAGGCCGTGCTGTTCTCCCGCACCTCGGGGGTGTCCTGGAGCTCCAGCAGCAGCGTCTGCTCCAGCTCGCCCCGGGCGTCCAGCGGCGGCGCGTCCGCCGCGCGCTCCGTCGTGTAGCGCTCGGCCCGGTCGTTGATGAACTCCAGCGTCGCGCGGAGGATCCCCGCGCGGTCCTTGAAGTGGTAGTAGATCAGCGCGGTGGACACACCCGCCTCCGCCGCCAGTTCCTCCACGCGCAGCCCGCGGACGCCGCGCCGGGCGATGACCCGCGCAGCCGCTTCCATGATCAAGGTTCGACGGTCAGCCACAAGGAATCACCTTACCCGGACGGGGCACCGACCGACCGGAGGACCCCATTCCTGACTGAAATCCCAGTCGGGGTATGATCCGGTGCGCTTCACGACACCGGCGTCCGCCCGGGCCCCGGCCCACCCGCCGCACCCTCGCCCCGCCCCGCCCCGCCCCGCCTTGCCCCGCCCCCGCTCCGCCACTCCCCCGTCCCACCCGCACGACCCGCTGGGAGCCAGCATGACCGCAGAGCCCTTCGGCGCCCCGTCGCCCACGGCGTTCCAGGCGCTGTCCCCGGACGACCCCCGCGAGGTCGGCGGCTACCGCCTCTGCGCGCGGCTCGGCGCAGGCGGCATGGGCCTCGTCTACCTGGCCTACACCCCCGGCGGGCGGCCGGTCGCGCTCAAGGTCGTCCGGCCCGAACTCGCCGAGGATCCCGAGTTCCGGCACCGCTTCGCCCAGGAGGTCGCCAGCGCCCGGCGCATCCACGGCCTCTACACCGCCCAGGTGGTCGACGCGGGCACCGACGCCGCCACTCCCTGGCTGGCCACCACCTTCGTGCCCGGTCCTTCCCTCCAGCAGGTCGTCCAGCACTACGGACCGCTGCCCGAACGGAGCGTCCTGCTGCTCCTCGCCGGCATCGCCGAGGCCCTCCAGGCGATCCACGCGGCGGGCGTCGTCCACCGCGACCTCAAGCCCGGCAACGTCCTCGTCGCCACCGACGGCCCCCGCGTCATCGACTTCGGCATCGCCCGGGCCGCCGACGCCAGCCCGCTCACCGGCACCGGTCTGCGGATCGGCTCGCCCGGCTTCATGGCCCCCGAACAGGCCCTCGGCCTGTCCGCCGCCCCGGCCACCGACGTCTTCGCGCTGGGCGCCCTGATCGCCTACGTCGGCTCCGGCACTCCCCCCTTCGGCGACGGGCCCGAGCCCGCCTCGCTGTACCGGGCGGTGCACGAGGAGCCCGACCTCTCCCAGCTGCCGCCCGGACTGCACGAACTGGTCCGGCTCTGCCTGGCCAAGCGCCCCGAGGACCGGCCGGGCACCGCCCAGCTGATCGAGGCCGCCCGCCGGCACCCCGCCACCGGCGGCGAGCTCCGCTTCTCCGACGACTGGCTGCCCCAGCGGGTCAGCAGCGCGATCCGCCGCCACAGCGACCTGCCGACCACGCCCGGCACACCCGCCCCGCCCGCCACCGTCCTCTCCCCGGCCCGGGCCGCGGCCGACGCCCCGACCACGCTCGGCCTCCCCGCCCCGCCGCCCACCCGGCTGCAACCGGCCCCCGACAGACCCGAGCCCGCCGCCCCGGCCCGCCGGCACACCCGCACCCGCACCCGCACCGTGCTCCTGACCACCGCCGCCCTCCTCGTCGGCGCCGCGGCCGCGTTCGTCCTGCTCGATCCCGAGTACCTCGACGACCTCGACGACCAGAACGTCGCCGCCGGCCTCGCCCCGTCCGCCGGCGCCGCCACCACCGCCCCGGCCCCCGGCCAGGCCACCACCGCCGCCGCCACCACCACGACGGCCGCCGGGTACACCGCCGTCCACACCAACCTCGAACTCGCCTCCCCCGACCCCACCTACGAGTTCGACCTCAAGGCCGGGAAGGTCACCGCCCAGGACGCCTCCACCTGGTACCTGGGCCGCCACGCCGGCGAGTTCTCCATCCCCGAGGACAGCGACGCCTACGTCGCGCCGACCGGCCGGCTCACCCTCCCCGACTGCGTCAAGGGCGTCGAGACCCAGCCGGTCTCCTCCCTGCCCTTCAACGCCCTGCGCACCGACCGCAGCTTCTGCGTCCGCGCCCAGGGTGGCCAGGACATCGCCATCATCCGCATCCTCGCCACGGCCGACGACGGCCCGGTCCGGATCTCGCTCACCTCCTACCACCGCTCCGCCTGACGCGGCGCCACCCCGGGCGGACGGCCTGGACGACGAGCAGCTGCGGCGACCGATGACCCCGTCGGGGACGAACCTGCCGGGCCTGGTCAAGCACCCGGGGGGTGCCGAGCCGGGCTGGTTCTGCGAGGCGTTCGGCCGCGGGACGGGGCCCCTGCCCTTCGACCTGGAGGCCGACGAGACCTCCGATATGAGGGTGGAGCCGCACGAGTCCACCGAGGACGTCCTGGCGTACTACGCCCGCGCCCGCGCCGCCGCCGCCGCCGCCGACCAGATGATCGGCGAGCTCGACCTCGACGACCTGGGCAAGGCCTGGTTCGGCGACGCCGTGTCGCTGCGCTGGGTGCTCATCCACATGGTGACGGAGACCACGCGGCACGCGGGCCACATGGACATCCTGCGCGAACTCCTCGACGGCGCGGCCGGCGACCACAACCGGGGCTGAGCCGGGCAGGAGCCGCACCCGCGCCATCCCGCGCTGTCTCCGGTGAACGCCTGACGTGCCCGCCCGGCGCCTTCACACTGGTGGTGAAAGACGCAGGCCGACCTGCGACCGCGAAACCCCGAAGGTGCACATGAGTGAGCGATTCGCCGCGTTGGACGACCTGGCCGAGCGGTGGGGCCTGAGCGGCCTGGAACTCGTCGGCCAGGGACTGGAGTTCTCCGTGTTCCGGGCGCAGGCGCGGGACGGGCAGCCCGTCGCGGTGCGGCTCGCGCGCCAGCGGTTCGAGTCGAACGCCAACGACCCCCACGTGGACACCCGGACCCTGCTCCGGCAGGAGTACGCCATCGCGAAGCACCTGGCCGCCCACGGCCTGCCGGTCGCGCAGCCGAGGGAGCTCGTCCTGGCGGACGACCCGGCCGCCCCCGACGTACTGCTGTCCGCCTACGTCCCCGACGACGGCTCGGACCTCGACTCCTTCGAGCTGGGTCACCTCCTCGCGCGGCTCCACCGGGTGCCGCCGCCGCAGCTGAGGCCCGTCGCGGCGGAGGGAACCGGCACGGCGGCGGCGATCGCCGCACGCATCGGGCGCCGCTGGGCCGAGATCGGCCGCCGCGTCTGCGACTGGCCCGAGCCGCCGGCCGCTTCCCTGATCGCCGGCCACCTCGCCGGTTTCACCGAGGACAGCCTGCTGCACCTCGACGTGCGCAGCGCCAACATCCGCCGCCACCAGGGGCGGGCGGTCGCCCTGCTCGACTGGTCGAACGCCCTGCTCGGGCCCCCGGCCCTGGAGTTCGGCCGGCTCGTCGAGTACGCCCGGTACCCGGAGAACGACCTCGACCCGGCGGCGGTCCGCAGCGGGTACGCGAGGACGGCGACCGCCCCGGCCGACGACGATCCGTGCCTGGTCGTGGGCCGGCTGGACGCCGCGCTGATGCTGGCGCTCGTCTTCCTCTCCGAGGCGCCCGACGCCGGCCGGGGCCCGGCGGCGGCCGACCACGCCCGCGAGCTCGCGCTCAGGATGGGCGCGGGCCACGCGTGAGGAAGCCCGGGAGCAGGGCTCTCAGGGCCGGCCGAGGACGCGGTCGACGGCGATCTCGATGACCACCCGGTCCGGGTTCGCCCGGGGTTCGCGGTAGCGCTCGGTGTAGCGCCGCTCGGCGTCGGCGACCTGCTCCGGCTCGTCCCGGACGACGGCCACGCCCTCCAGGGTCGACCAGCGTGCCCGGTCCACCTGGCAGACCGCGACCCGCAGGCCCTGCGGGCCGGCCGCCGCCACGTTGCGGGCCTTGCGGCTGGTGCGGCTGGTGATCACCCGGGCCGTCCCGGTCTCCGGCTGGTACGTCACGCCGACCGGCACCACGTGCGGCGAGCCGTCCGGGCGAGCGGTGGTCAGGGTGGCGATGTGACGCTCCCGCCAGAAGGCGAGGAAGGCGTCGTCGAGGTCGCGGGGATCATGGGCCATGATCGCGATGCTACGGCCCCGGAGCACGCGCCGTGCTCCGGGGGCCGTTCATCGTCAGTGCCCGCGGGCGATCCAGTCCGGCAGGGCCGGGGCCTCGGCGCCGATGGTGGTCGGGTCGCCGTGGCCGGTGCGGACCACCGTCTCGGCCGGGAGCGACAGCAGCCGCTCACGGATCGAGTCGATGATCGTCGGGAAGTGCGAGAACGACCGGCCGGTCGCGCCCGGGCCCCCGTGGAACAGCGTGTCGCCGGTGAAGACGGTGCCGAGCTCCGGCGCGTACAGGCAGACCGCGCCCGGGGCGTGACCCGGGGTGTGCAGGACGGTCAGCTCGGTGCCGGCCACCTCGATCCGCTGCCCGTCGGCGAGTTCGCCGTCCGGGAGGCGCTCGGGGTGGGTGAGCTTCCACAGCGGCAGGTCGTCCGGGTGCAGCAGGATCGGCGCGCCGGTGCGGGCGGCGAGGGCCGGGGCGGCGTCGATGTGGTCGTTGTGCGCGTGGGTGGAGACGATCGCCAGCAGCCGGCGCCCGCCGAGCGCGGCCTCGATCGCGTCGGCGTCGTGCGCGGCGTCGATCACCACCGCCTGCTCGTCGTCGCCGACGATCCAGACGTTGTTCTCCACCTCCCAGCTGCCGCCGTCGAGTTCGAAGGTCCCGGCCGTCACCAGCCGGTCAATGCGCGGACTCATGCGCCCACCTCGCTTCGCTTGGCAGGTGCTTCGCCCGATGCGCACCTCTCGATGGTTCGCTCGCTACGCTCGCTCACAGGACCACGACCGAACGGAGCACGTCGCCCTGGTGCATGCGCTCGAACGCCTGCTCCACCGCGTCGAGTTCGATGGTCTCGGTGACGAACGCGCCGAGGTCCAGTCGGCCCTGGAGGTGGAGGTCGATCAGCATCGGGAAGTCCCGCGAGGGCAGGCAGTCGCCGTACCAGGAGGACTTCAGCGCGCCACCGCGGCCGAACACGTCGAGCAGCGGCAGCTCCAGCGTCATCTCCGGCGTGGGCACGCCGACCAGGACGACGGTGCCGGCGAGGTCGCGGGCGTAGAAGGCTTGCTTGTAGGTCTCCGGGCGGCCGACCGCCTCGACCACCACGTCCGCGCCGTTGCCGCCGGTCAGCTCCCGGATCGCCTCGACCGGGTCGGTGCTGCGGGAGTTGACGGTGTGGGTGGCGCCGAGCTTGCGGGCCGTCTCCAGCTTGCGGTCGTCGATGTCGACGGCGATGATCTTCGCCGCGCCCGCCAGCCGCGAGCCCATCACCGCCGCGCCGCCGACGCCGCCGCAGCCGATCACCGCGACCGAGTCGCCGCGGCCGACGCCCCCGGTGTTGATGGCGGCGCCGATGCCCGCCATCACACCGCAGCCCAGCAGGCCGGCGACGGCCGGCGAGACCGCCGGGTCGACCTTGGTGCACTGACCGGCCGCGACCAGGGTCTTCTCGGCGAACGCGCCGATCCCCAGCGCCGGGGACAGCTCGGTGCCGTCCAGCAGCGTCATCTTCTGCTTCGCGTTGTGGGTGTTGAAGCAGTACTGCGCGCGGCCGCGCCGGCAGGCGCGACACTGGCCGCACACCGCGCGCCAGTTGAGGACGACGAAGTCGCCCGGCTCGACCTCGGTGACGCCCTCGCCGACCGACTCGACGACGCCCGCCGCCTCGTGCCCGAGCAGGAACGGGAACTCGTCGTTGATGCCGCCCTCGCGGTAGTGGAGGTCGGTGTGGCAGACCCCGCAGGCCTGGATTTTGACCACCGCCTCGCCCGGCCCCGGGTCCGGCACCACGATCGTGGTCACCTCCACGGGCGCGCCCTTGGCGCGCGCGATGACTGCCTTGACCTGCTGGGCCATCCGATTCCACCTCCGTCGGCCGATGCGGCTCTGCACCGGCGTGACCTGCGACAAACGACTGCCCACGAAGCGTAGCGCCCGTAGCGACGGGCACCGACGGGGCGGGCCCGGTGATCCGGCTCACCGCACCGGCCGCGAGGGCGTCATATGCCGTCGAGATATCCGCCGGACCCCCGGCGCGGCCCGCAGGACAGGGCGCGCGGGCGGCGCCGAGCGCCCGTCAGCGTGCCTCGAAGTGCCCGGAAAGGAGCGCCGTTGGCTGGAAGTGCCGCTGACGCGCGCGCCACCGCCCACGTACGGTCGTAGCAGAAGCGGTCCACGCGACCACGCTCAGCACATCCGCCCCACCCGACGGTGCGCCACCGCGCGCCGTCCGCGCCGAGGCGTACCGACCGTACGCCGTCGCACGATTCGCGCCATCCCCCGTTCCGGTCCGCGTTCGCCTTCGCTTCCGCCTTCGATCCGCCGTTCGTCCCACCCGATCCGCCGTTCGTCCCGATCTGCCGCCCCACCCGATCCGCCGTTCGTCCCGGTCCGCCGGACCCGGCCCGGGCCGAGCCGCCCGCCGGCCCGCCCCACCCGTCCCCGCACCATCCCGGTTCCACCCCCCGTCGGGCCGTCACGCGCGGCCCCCCGCCCTGGAGTCTGGAGTACGGATGTCCGCCGAGAACAGTGCGACCGGTGCCGGAACCGGCACCGTCCCGCTCATCCCGCTGCACTGCCTGCGCAGCCTGGAGCCCGGCCCGCCCCGGCTCGCCGCGCTGCCCACCGGCACGCCCGTCTGGCTGGTCAGCCGCCACGCGGACGTGCGGCAGGTGCTGACCGACCCGCGTCTGGGCCGCGCCCCGCTGTACGAGCCGGACGCGCCGCCGATCACCGCCATCCCCAACATCCTCGACGACCCACAGGGCCTGCTGAACATCGACGGCACCGAGCACCAGCGGCTGCGCCGCACCGTGCAGCGGGCCTTCACCCCGCGCGCGATCGCCCGCTGGCGGCCCTGGGTCGCCTCGGTGGTCGAGGCCCTGATCGACGAGCTGATCGACCACGGCTCCCCCGCCGACATCGTGGCCGGCTACACCCGGCCGCTACCGGTCCACGTGATCAGCCGGCTGATGGGGCTGGACAACCTGGACGGCAAGAAGCTCGCGCACTGGAGCGACCACGCGCTCTCCGCCACCGCCTACACGGCCGAGGAGATCGCCACCGCCATGGCCGAGTTCGCCGGCTTCGGCGCCGCCGTGATCGCCGAGCGCCGCGCCGACCCCGGCGAGGACCTGGTCAGCAGCCTGCTCGCGGCCGCCGCCGAGGACGGATCGATCACCGAGCGGCAGCTGGTCACGCTGGTCATCGGCCTCGTCGTGGCCGGCCACGAGACCACCATGACCAGCCTTGGCAACGCGCTCGTCTACCTGCTCGCCGACGGCCGCGAGGCCTGGCAGCGGCTCGCCGCCGACGAGGCCAGCGCGACCGCCGCGACCGAGCAGATCCTGCGCGCCGTCCCGCTCGGCGACGCCAAGCACCTGCCCGGCCTGCTGCGCCGCACCATCGAGGACGTCGAGATCGGCGGGGTGGTCATCCCGGCCGGCAGCGTCGTCGCCGCCGACACCGGCGCCGCCAACCACGACCCGTCGGTCTTCACCGGGGACCTGCTCACCGAGCTGTTCTCCCCGCTGGCCGCGCCGATGCTGACCTTCGGGGCCGGGCCGCACCACTGCCTGGGCGCCTGGCTGGCCCGGATGGAGCTCGAACTCGCCCTGCACCGCCTGGCCCGCCGGCTGCCCTCGCTGCGCCTGACCGGGCCCGTCGAGGAGATCGACTGGCGGAAGGGCCTGCTCACCCGCAGCCCCGAGACCCTCCAGGTCGCCTGGTGACGGCCACCCCGGGGACGGGCGCCGACGCGGTGGTCGTGCGGGTCGACCGGGACCGCTGCATCGGCTCCGGGATGTGCGCCCTGAGCGCCCCCGGCTCGCTGGTGCTCGGCGCCGACGGGCTGGCCGAGCCGGTGGCCGACTACGCGGCCGACGGCGCCGAGCTGACGGAGGCACTGGCCGACGCGGTCGACTTCTGCCCGGTCGAGGCGCTGACCCTCTACTCGGCCGCGGGCGGCTACCGGATCGCCCCGCCGGAGTGACCGCGCCCCGGCGCCGCCTGCCGCACCACGGCCGGCGGCGCCGGGGGCATCCCTGGATCGATGAGCCAGGCTAATCGACGGATGAGCTCATCGATCTTGTTCCGCCCTCGGCGCGGCTGATGGGCTGGCTCCATGACCGACGCCGACACCCTCGCGCCCCCGACCGCCCCCGGCAGCCCGCCCCGCTGGGCACCGATCACCGCCGTGGCCCTCGCCACCTTCACCGTGGTCTCCGCCGAGATGATGCCCGTGGGGCTGCTGACCCCCGTCTCGAAGACCCTCGGCGTCTCCGACGGCGTCACCGGGCTCTCCCTGACCATCACCGGGCTCCTCGCCGCCGCCCTGTCCCCGTTCGTTCCCGCGCTCATCGGGCTCCGGGACCGCAAGCACATGCTGGTCGCCTTCATGCTGCTGCTGTCGCTGGCCAACGCGCTCACCGCGCTCGCCCCCGACTACCCCGTGCTGGCCGCCGGCCGTGTCCTGCTCGGCCTCGCGATGGGCGTCGTGTGGGGCATCACCGCGGGGCTGGGCCCACGCCTCGCCGACGGGCCGCGGATCGCGCTCGCCACCACGCTGATCTTCTCCGGCGTCTCCATCGCCTCGGTGCTCGGCGTCCCCCTGGGCACCTACCTCGCGGCGCTGCTCGGTTGGCGCTCCGCGTTCTGGGCCCTCGCCCTGCTCGGCGCGGTGTCCGCCGCCGTCCTCGCCCGCACGCTCCCCGCCCTCCCCGTCCACGAGCGCGGCCGGCTCGACCGGATCGCGGACGCGCTGCGCAGCCGGGGAGTCGCCGCCGGACTCGCCGTCACGGCGCTGGTCGTGCTCGGCCACTTCACCGGCTACACGTACGTACGGCCGGTGCTCGAACTCGACGCGGGCCTGAGCAGCGGCGTCATCGCCGCCTGCCTGCTGGTCTACGGACTGGCCGGCGTCGCCGGGAACTTCACCCTCGGCCCGGCGGCCGGCCGGCGCCCCAAGGCGGCCGTGACCACCGCCCTCGCGGGCGTCGCGCTCGCCACCGCCCTCCTGCCGCTCCTCACCGGGAGCGTGGTGGCGGTGCTGATCGCGCTCGTCGTCTGGGGCGCCTCGTACGGCGGGGTCTCGATCTCCACCCAGACCTGGGTCCGGATCGCCGACCCCACCCGGATCGAGGCCTCGGCGGCGCTGTGGGCGGGCGTGTTCAACGCGAGCATCGCGCTGGGCTCGTTCGCCGGCGGCCTGGTCATCGACCGGGCCGGGACCCACGCCGTGCTCCTCACGGCGTCGCTGATCACGGCGGCCGGACTGCTGCTCGCCGCCGTCACGCGCCCACGGCGGTGAGCGCCCGCACGAAGGCCCCGGCCAGCGGGTGCGGCGGCCGCTCGCCCTGCACCACCAGCAGCGTGGACGGCTCCAGGCCCGGCACCGGCAGATAGCGGATGTCCGGCCGCTGGACGTACGCCGTGCTCGCCTCGCACAGCAGCAGCCCCAGGCGGGTGCTGGCCACCGTCGACAGCCCCTCCTGGAGCGTGGCCGCGCCCGCCGGGTAGGCCAGCTCCCGCCCGTCCGGCGTCCGCCGCGGGGCGTTCGCCCGGCGCCAGTAGTCCGGGGCGGGCCCACGCGGTTCGATCAGCGCCAGCCCGGCCAGTTCGTCCGCCGAGACGCTCGCCGCCCCGGCCAGGCGGTGCCCGGCGGAGAGGGCGACGTACATCGGCTGCCGCGAGAACTCCAGCAGCACCCGCAGGCCGTCCTCCCGGCACGGGGACAGCACGATGGCCAGGTCGACCTCGCCCCGGCCCAGGTGGGAGAACGGATCGCCCCAGGACAGTTCGACGAGCTGGGCCGCCCCCTCCGCAAGGCCCGCGATCGCCCTGGCCACCGGCTCGTACACGGCGCACTGGAACCCCAGGCGCAGCGGCCGGTCCGTCGAGGCGGCCCGGGCGCGGGCCGCCTCGAAGCCCTCCCGGAGCCGGTCGACGGCGGGCACCACCTGCTCGGCCAGCTCGCGCCCCAGCTCGGTCAACTCGACCCGCCGGCTGGTGCGTTCGAACACCGGGGCGCCGACCCGGCCCTCCAGCCGCTTGATCAGCTGGGAGACCCGGCCCTGCGAGACGCCCAGGAGCTGCGCCGTCCGCCCGAAGTGCAACTGGCGCACCAGGACGGAGAAGCACTCCAGTTCCTGGAGCGGCAGCTCCGGGAGCACGGGGCCTGGCGTCGTCCGATCCACCCCGGCAGTCTAGGTGTTCCGACCTGTGAGGTCGGGAACGCCGCAGGCCAGTGCCGCGCGCAGCTCGGCGGCCGGGTCGCCCGCGTGGTACGGGCGTTCGCTCTCCTCGATGTGGTCCAGGAACTCCTGGTAGCGCAGCGCGTAGGACAGGTGGTACAGCGGCTCGACCAGCTCCAGCGCGCGCCACGGCCGGGATCCGGGCGCGTGCTCGCTCCAGGCCTTCAGCCAGACCTCGACGAGGTGCTGCCAGCGCTCCGGCGCGAGGTAGGCGCGCGGGCGCAGCCCGTCCAGGGCGGGGTGGCCGAGGCAGGAGTCGGCGTAGTCGACGACCACCGGACGCTCGCCGTCGGAGCGCCAGTTGCCGGGGTGGAAGTCGCCGTGCACCAGGGTCTCGGGGAGGCCGCAGGCCGCCAACTCCTCCAGCAGCGCAGGCAGTTCGGCGACCAGTCGGCGGACGTCGGCCAGTTCCCCGGGCGTCAGGTCGGTCTCGCCGGGGAGCCGGTCGAGCAGCGCCTGCGCCTGGGCGAGCAGGGTGCGGGGCGTCCGGTCGCGCAGCCCGACCTTCGCCGCGCGCCCGTCGGCGGCCAGCGCCGCCTGGGCGGCGACCAGCCGGGGCACCACCTCCTCGACAGTGTCGAGGGACGGCGACCAGCAGTCCTCGCCGGGCACGTGGTCCAGCAGCAGCCGCCCGCCCGCCGGGTCGGCGGCCAGCACCGGCGGCACGAGGCCCGGGTCGACGCCGCCGAGCAGCGCGATCACCTCGCCCTCCCGGGCGTTGAAGGCGGGCGTCGTGGTCTTCAGCCAGGCGTCACGGCCGGTGGCCGTCGGGAGGCGGAGGAGGCCCGACAGGTTCCAGGTCCGGATCTGCCGCGCCGGGCCGGCGACCGGACGGCCCGCCCCGGCCAGCTCCGCCTCCGCCCAGGCCAGCGCCTCCCCCAGCCCGGCCGACGTGGCCCAGGCCGCGCGGCGCTCGGTGGGGCCGAGCAGCGCGGCCGTCCCGGCGTCCAGCGGCCGGGCCTCGACGGCTGTCGGCCGCTCCAGCGCCTCGGCGTGGTACCACACCTGCCCACCGTGCCCGCCGCGCCCGCCCTGCTCGCCCCGCCCCTCCACCAGCCGCAGCACCAGCACCGGCACCCCGGCGAGTTCGGCCGTCCGCGCCCCCACCCCGTCCACCGACGACCACCACCCGCCCGCCGCCTGGAACGGGCCCACGGGGCCGAAGTACTCGGCCCCGTGGGTGAGATGGACCGTGACGGTGCGTTCGCTCGCTCGCTGCATCCGGGCAGCTTCGCCCACCCGGGCCCGGTACGCGAGCGAATTTCCGGACGCCTCGGGCCGGGACCGGGCCGATCGCGTTCGCGCTACGGGATCGCCACCGCCGCGCCGGACACCCGGATCCGGCTGTCCGCCGTCCGCAGTTCCACGTGGAGCACGCCCGGGCGGCCCAGGTCCTCGCCCTGGTGGAGGGTCAGCACCGCCGGGGCCGCCGCCGCGCCCTGCTCCCGCAGGTAGGCGCCGAAGGCGGCCGCGGCGGCGCCGGTGGCCGGGTCCTCGACGACGCCGCCGACCGGGAAGGGGTTGCGGACGTGGAAGACGTCCGCGGCCTCGCGCCAGACGAGTTGGAGGGTCACCAGGTCGCGGGCCCGGGTGTAGGCGGCGAGGCCGTCGAAGTCGTAGTCGAGGCGGGCCAGGCGGTCACGGGTGGCGGCGGCGAGGACGAGGTGGCGGGCGCCGGCGTAGGCGATCCGGGGCGGCAGGGTCGGGTCCAGGTCGGTGCGGGCCCAGCCGAGCAGGGCGAGGACTTCCTCGACGTCGGCCTCGGTCACGTCCTCCACCTGCGGCTCGACACTGGTCAGGGTGGCGCGCAGCACGCCCTCCGCGTCCTGGTCGACCTGGACGGGGACTTCGCCCGCGGCCGTCGTGAAGACGTACTGCCCGGGGCCGGTGCGGGCGGCGAGCGCAACGGCGGAGGCGACCGTGGCGTGGCCGCAGAACGGCACCTCGGTGAGCGGGCTGAAGTACCGGACTCCGTAGGCACCTTCGGTCGCTCCCGCGGTCAGGAAGGCCGTCTCGGAGTAGCCGAGCTCGGCGGCGATGGCGAGCATCCGCTCGTCGGTCAGGCCTGCGGCGTCGAGTACGACGCCCGCCGGGTTGCCGCCCTCGGGGCGGGTGGTGAAGGCGGCGTAGCGCAGGATGCGGGGTGAGGCGTCGTCGGTCATGCCCGGACGAACGCGTTCCGCTCCCCCGCTGTTCCCGCTCACCTGTTCCCGATCACCCGTTGCCGCTCACCCGTTGCCGGTCCGCCGGTCCGCCGGTCACCACGACACCGGTCACCGCAGCAACGCCTCCAGGAAGTCCGAGCCGAGCCGGGCGCTGCCGGACAGGTCGAGCTGGTAGAGCATGTACCGCCCGCGCCGCTGGGTGATGAGCAGCCCCGCCTTGCGCAGGACGGCCAGGTGCCGGGACACCTCCGGCGCGCTGAGCTGCCAGGTGGAGGCGAGTTCGCCGGTGGTGTGCGCGCCGCGGGCCATGGTGCGGGCCAGGCGCAGCCGGACGGGGTGGGCGAGGGCTTCCAGCCGCTGCTGGACGAGGGCCAGCGAGACGGGTTCGGGGATGCCCGCCTCGGCGACGGGGTACTGGAGGACGGGACGCCAGCCGGGGGTGTACACCACCACGAGGTGGGGCCGGCCGAAGGCGGTGGGGATGAGGGTGACGCCGCCGCCCTCGGTGCCGCTGGTGGCGTTGTCCTGGAGCTTGTCGATGACGATCCGCCGCCGCCCGTCGGCGCTCTGGTCGAGGGTGACGGAGGGTGAGACCGCGGCCAGCGCCTCGGCGGGGCCGCGCCGGGCCAGCAGATCGGCCTTGCGCCGGGCGTCGGCGGCGAGGGCGGGCAGGACGCGCTGCCAGGCGTCGGCGAAGAACGCGGACTCGCAGTCCTCCAGCATCCGCCGGACGAGGGCCCGCACGGCGGGCGGGTCGGCGAGCAGCCGGTCCGCGAAGGCGGCCTGCCGGGGGCCCCGGGCGAGCGCGAGTTCGCGGGCCCGTTCGTTGGCCACCGGGTCGGTGAGCGGGGAGGGCGCCCGGCGGGCCGGCCGGGAGGCGCCGCAGGTGGTGACGAGGGCGGCGGCGACGTACAACTCGTCGTCCATCCGGTCGACGGCGTCGAGCTCGGCGGCCAGGGTGGCGCCGGGCAGGCCGGGGACGAGGAAGTCGGCACGGGAGGAGCGCCAGAGGAAGTCGGCCTCCAGCAGCCGCTCGGACAGCTCCGGCGGGATCGTCGCGGCGGTGCTGGACGCCCAGCCGTGCAGCGCGGGGTGGTGCGCGGGCTCGGCGAGGACGTCCAGCATCGCGGTCAGCTCGCCCAGCGGGGACGGTGTGAAGAGCAGGCGCTCGTCCGGCAGGCCGGTGATGTCGATGGTCACGCTCATGCGCCCGCCGTGCTCCTGCCGGCAGGGGCGTTCGCCCACCCGCGCCTCTCGATGATCGGTTCGCTCACGACGGCGATCCTGCCACCCGCCCGGATCCGCTCCCGCGTCGATTGACGGTTAGCGTCAATCGACGTGCCCGGCGGGCCGGGCAGGGCGGACGGTACCGGCCATGAGCCTGATCCAGGAGAAGTCCGTCCATGACCACGCCGCCGTCCGCGACGGCGTGCCGCCGGCCCCGCCGATCGGTGCGAGCCGCGGGGGCCCGTCCACGCTGCTGCGGCTGCTGACCGCAGCGGGCGGGCCCCGGTACGCGGCCGCGCTGGTGGTGGACGCGGTGGGCTCCGGCCTGCTGCGGCCGTTCCTGCTGCTGTACGGGATCGGGGTGCTGCACCTGGGCGCGGCGGCGGCGGGGCTGACGATGTCGGCGGGGATGGTGGCGGGCCTGCTGGTGGTGCCGCTGACCGGCCGGTGGATCGACCGCGGCGCCCGGACCCTGCCGGCGGCGGCCACGTTGGCGGTGCGGGCGGCGGGCGCGCTGGCGCTGCTGGTCTCGGACGGCCTGCCGGGGTTCGTGGCGGCGTCGGTGCTGATCGGGGTGGGCAGCCAGTCCTGGCCGACCACGCACGCGGCGGTGGTCAGCACGCTGACCGAGGGCCGCCTGCGGGACGCCGCGCTGGCGGCCGGGCGGTCGCTGCGCAACGCGGGACTGGGCGCGGGGGCGCTGCTGGCCACGCTGGTGGTGACCGGCGGGGCGGGCGCGATCAGGGTGCTGGCCGGGGTGACGGGCGCGGCCTGCCTGGCCGCCGCCGCGCTGGTGCTGTCGCTGCGGGTGCGCGCGCCGCAGCGGGCCGCCGACCGGGCGGTGGACGTGCGGGAGCAGGGCGAGTCGCTGCGGCGGATCAGCCTGCTGAGCCTCGCCAACCTGCCGTACGCGTTCTGCTTCGACGTGCTGGAGGTGG
This sequence comes from Kitasatospora sp. NPDC088160, assembly GCF_044741445.1. NCBI lineage: Bacteria > Bacillati > Actinomycetota > Actinomycetes > Kitasatosporales > Streptomycetaceae > Kitasatospora > Kitasatospora sp. NPDC088160. The sequence goes on from NZ_JBIUSS010000003.1 coordinate 378,507, forward strand.
CGCTGCCGGCGCTGCTGGTGCTGCACCTGCACGCCTCCCCGGCGTGGTCGTCGGGCGTGTTCGTGGGCAACACGGTGCTGGTGATCGCGCTGCAGCTGGTGCTGGTGCTGCGGCTCGCGGACCGTTCGCGGCGGGCGGTGCTGGCCGCCTCGGGGGTGACGCTGGCCCTGGCCTACCTGGGGTACTGGGCGGTCGGGTCGCTGGGCGGCACGGCGGGCGCGGCGGGCGTCGCGGCGGTCTCGGTGGTGTTCACGCTGGGCGAGATCCTCTACACCGGTGCGGGGACGGCCCTGGTGACGGCCGCCGCCCCGCCGCACCTGCTGGGGCGGGCGCTGGCGCGCTGGGAGCTGTCCTCGGGCGTGGGCCGGGCGGCGGCGCCGGCGGCGCTGATGGCGCTGCTCGCGGCCGGTCCGGGGGTGCTGTGGCCGGTGCTGGCCGGGGCGACCCTGCTGGGGGCGCTGGCGGTGCTGCGACTGGCCCCGAGGACCTGACGCCCACGGCGCGGGTCGGATCGGGCCCGGCCCCGCCCCTCCTCCGGATGCGGAGCGCACCCGCAAGGCCGATGCTGGCCGCGAGGCGTGCCCGGCAGCAGGAAGGACAACAGACCCATGAGTGCTCTCGACTTCGAGATCATCGACAGCCCCGACAGCTCGCTCAACAAGACCTCCGTCCTGGTCACCGGCCCGAAGGACGCCCTGCTGGTGGACGCCGGGTTCACCCGCTCCGACGGCCGCCGGCTGGTGGAGCGGATCCGCGCCGCCGGCAAGCGGCTGGCCGCGGTCTTCGTCAGCCACGGGGACCCGGACTTCTACTTCGGCGCCCAGGAGGTCCAGGACGCCTTCCCCCAGGCACGGTTCCTGGCCACCGCCTCCACCGTCGAGCACATCCAGGAGACGTTCGAGGGCAAGCTCAAGGCCTGGGCCCACCTCGGCCCGGAGCTGCCCACCCGGCTGGTCCGGCCCGAGCTGCTGCACGGGGACGAACTCGTCTTCGAGGGGCACCGGTTCGAGCTGCGCGGCGCCGACTTCCACCTGCCCGACCGGCACTACCTCTGGCAGCACCACCACCGCGCCGTGCTCGGCGGCGTGCTGCTCTTCGAGGGCCTGCACGTGTGGACGGCCGACACCCCCGAACCGGCCCAACGCGCCGCCTGGATCGACCTGTTGGACGGGATCGAGGCACTCGAACCGGAGTTCGTCGCGGCCGGCCACCGCACCGCCGGCGCGGCCACCGACCTCACCTCCGTCCGTCACACCCGGGACTACCTGCGCGCCTTCGAGACCGAGATCGGCCGGGCCCCGGACGCGACCGCCGCGAAGGAGGCGCTGGAACGGCGCTTCCCCGACCTGGGGCTGAAGATCGCCGTCGACCTCGGCACCAAGGTCGCCATGGGCGAGATGGCCTGGGGCTGAGCGACGATGATCGAGATCCCGAGGGACACCGCCTCGTTCGCCGAGTCCTCCGCCCCGGCCGACGTGGTCCGCCGCCAGTACCTGGCCTCCGCCCACGGCGACCTGGCCGCGCTGCGCGCCACGCTCGCCGACGACGTGGAGTGGACCGAGATGGCCGGCTTCCCGCTGGCCGGCACCTACCGCACCCCGAAGGGCGTCACCGCCAACGTCATGGAGCGCCTGGCCGCCGCCTGGGAGAACTGGACGGCGCACGACGACACCTACGTGGTCGACGGCGAGAACGTGGTGGTGCTGGCCCGCTACACGGCCGTCCACAAGATCACCGGAAAGCCGCTCGCGGTGCGGGTCGCCCACCACTTCACGGTGCGCGGCGGCCGGATCGTCCGATTCGAGCAGTTCGCCGACACCGCGCTGGTCCGGGAGGCCATGACCCCGTAGCGAATTCCTTGACCGCGCCCGTAGCGGTTCGCGTTCACCCGTAAGGGGGAGCATGGCGCGGCGCGCCCGGCACGCCCTCGACACGCCACCCGGACGGCGGCAGGCTGGCCCCTGATTCCGGCCGGAGAGCGAGGAGTTCAGCATGGGCACGGGCACGGCGGGAACGGCGGAGGACGGCGGGCGCGAGCGGCCGATCGTGATCGTCGGGGCGTCCCTGGGCGGCGCGAAGGCCGCCCAGGCGCTGCGCGAGGCCGGGTACCGGGGCGGCATCGTCCTGATCGGCGACGAACACGAGCGCCCGTACGAGCGGCCGCCGCTGTCGAAGGGGTACCTGCTCGGCAAGACGCCCCGGGAGAAGATCTACGTCCACCCGCCGCAGTGGTACGGGGAGCAGGACGTCACGCTGCGGCTGGGCACGGCGGTGGCCGCGATCGACCCGGCCGGGCACACCGTGACGCTCACCGACGACGGCCGGATCGAGTACGCCAAGCTGCTGCTCACCACCGGCTCGACCCCGCGCCGGCTGCCGGTGCCGGGCGCGGACCAGGACGGCGTGCTCTACCTGCGCCAGGTCGAGGACAGCGACCGGATCAAGGCCGTGCTGCGCCCGGGCGCGCGGGTCGCGGTGATCGGCGCGGGCTGGATCGGCCTGGAGGTGGCGGCCGCGGCCCGGGAGGCCGGCGCCGAGGTGACGGTGCTGGAGGCCGCCGAACTGCCGCTGCTGCGGGTGCTGGGCCGGGAGGTGGCGCAGGTCTTCGCCGATCTGCACCGCGACCACGGCGTCCAGCTGCGGTTCGGCGTCGAGGTCACCGAACTGACCGGCTCCGGCGGCGCGGTGAGCGGCGTGCGGCTGGGCGACGGCACGACGGTGCCGGCCGACGCGGTGGTGGTCGGCATCGGCATCACCCCCGCGACCGGCCTGGCCGAGGCCGCCGGGCTGGAGATCGACAACGGCGTCAAGACCGACCAGCAGCTGCGCACTTCCGACCCGGACGTCTACGCGGCCGGCGACGTCGCCAACGCCTACCACCCGCTGTTCGACACGCACCTGCGGGTCGAACACTGGGCCAACGCCGTCAACCAGCCGCAGACCGCCGCCCGCGCGATGCTCGGGCACCCGGACGCGGTGTACGACCGGATCCCGTACTTCTTCAGCGACCAGTACGACCTCGGCCTGGAGTACGTCGGCTACGTCGAACCGGACGGCTACGACCAGGTGGTGTTCCGGGGCGACCCGGCCAACCGCGAGTTCATCGCCTTCTGGCTGGCCGACGGCCGGGTGCTGGCGGGGATGAACGTCAACGTCTGGGACGTCACCGACCCGATCCGCGAACTGGTGCGCTCCAGGCGGGTGGTGGACCCGAAGGCGCTGGCCGACCCGGACACCCCGCTCGGCGACGTCTGACGTACGCGCGCTGCCCTGGGACCCCGCCACCCCTTTCCGGAGTGGCGGGGTCTCCTGGCCGACCGCTCCCTGATGAAGCTGTTGAAAGCACGCCCGGCCTGTACCAGTTCGACCTGATCGACACTTACCGGCAATCCGGGGTGAGTCGGGCAGTCGGAGCAGGATCTTCAAGAGGCTTCCAGGGATCCGGCCAATGGCTTCGGGTCAGGTCCGCTTGCGGCTCGCGATCTCGTCAGCGAGCTGCTGCACGTGGACGGGGTCCGCGTCCCGGGCAAGGGCGACGTAGTGGTCCATGACGGCCGGCCGGTAGCGCACGGGGAACGTCTGTCCTGGGGCGAGTCGGGTGAGCTCGGTGATCGTGAGGCCTTCGTCCGCGATACCGCGGAACGAGATGCCGTCGGCGGTCTCCACGTCGAGCATCAGGACCACGCGTGGACTGCTGTTGACCTCCCGCCAGTCGACGAGAACGCCGAGCGCAAGCGCCCCCGTACGCAGTTCCGCGTTGCGCTTCCATGCATCACTGCTCAGGAACGGGTTCGGGGCGACGCCCGGGAAGTCGGGCCCGACACCGAGCGATTCCCGACTCAGGTCGGGCCTGAGCTGCGCCATCAGATCGTTGAGCTTCTTCTGCGAACCGAACATCCTGGCCCTCCCTCACACCGGTGCCGGAATCTCGGCCTGGCGCTTCGTATTCACTGCGATGGTATGTCGCGGCCATTCCCGACCTCCGGCGCATCGCCCCGTCCCGATGGGGTCGCCGTCTGCGGTCGCGGAGGGACTCGGTCGGTGCACCTGTCTGTCGGACGAGCCACGTCCACACGCCGACAGGAGGACCAAGCCGTGATCGATACTGACCCCAACCGCGCGTCCCGGGCAAGACCGTACGGTGCCGCGATCCTGTACGGAGCGGCCGTCACGCTGATCAACTTCTTCTGGACCGTCGGCCAGTGAACATCAACGTACAGAGCTCGACGATCCCGTCGTAGGCCACCCTGGTCTCATCCTGGTGTTTCAACACAGGCAGGAATCCAAGAGAGGATCTACCGCGACCACCGAGCCTCAGCGGTTCAAGTCTTCGTACAGCGACAACGGCGGCGCTTGCGTAGAGGTGGCCGCCAACGTCCCCGGTGTTGTCCCCGTCCGCGACTCGAAGGACCCCGAGGGCCCGGCCCTCGCCTTCTCCCCCGATGGCTTCGCGGCCTTCGTTGCCGCCGTCCGTACCGGCGAGTTCGGCGACGTCTGACGTACGCGCGGCGCCCTGAGGGCCCCGTCACCCCTTTTTCCGGAGTGGCGGGGCTCCGCCGTGAACTGGGCGGGTTCCAGGCGTCAGGAGTCCCTGCGGTCGGCAATACTGGGGTGTCCGGGGGCGATTCGGACAGGGAGGCGCGGTGGGCGGGACGGCCGGATTCGCCGTGGTGGTGTTCGGCGGCCTGGGCGGCGTGGTCGCCTACCTCGCCGGGGTGGTCGGCCTACGCGACCTCCGGCGGCTGCACCGGGTCGGCGTCCCGGCCCTGGCCCTGGTGCGCGCCCGCGTCCCCGCCCCGGAGGACCGCGCGCTGCCGCCGCGCCCGCTGCTGCAGTTCGAGACCGAGGACGGCCGGGTGGTGGAGGTCTTCTCCCCCGTCCCATCCACCCCGCGCCACCCGCTGCCGGACGGCGGCCACGTGCAGGTCCGCTACGATCCAGCCGACCCCCGGCAGGTCCTGGTGGAAGGCCGCGAGCGCAGACCCCTGGAGTACGGCTTCGTGGCGCTCGGGCTGCTGATGGTGCTGGCCGCGATCACACTGGCGGTCGCCGTCCTGTGAGGCTGCCCGCCTGAATCGTCTTCGAGAACGAGGCCGGGTTCGCGATGACGCCGCCGCGCGCCCGCACCTGGGGCCAGCGCGGACACACACACCCGTCGTCCGCGTCCGGGGACGCTCCCGCCGCCGGATCTCGGCGGCGCGCCTTCGTGCCGCGCGCGGCGTGGTCGAGCCGATTCCGCGGCACCGCCGAAACACCGGCGCTCCGGCGGTTCGACCACGGTATTCCGGCGCTCCGGCGCCGGCCGGAACAGCCGGGGCGAATATGACGCGCAGTCATCAGAAAGTCACGCATTTTCATGGTCGGCGCACACCCGCGATATTCGAGGCCCGATTCCCACGGACGGATCTCCGTAGCCGGTTCGTCACGTCCCGCATTCGCTCCGCCCGGAATTCCACGCGCGACACGCGGCCCGCGCGGGCCCTCCGGGCGGGCCTTCGGGCAGTCCTTTGGGCAGTCCTTCAGGCAGGGCTTCCGCGCAGGCCTTCCGGACGGGGCGCGGACACCCTGGCCGTCGGCCCGGCCTCGGCTAGACGTCGAGAGCGGCCTCGATGCGCTTGAGACCGTGCCGGGCGAGCGCGAGGTTGGCGCGCGAGCGGTCCAGCGCCAGGTAGAGGAAGAGCGAGCCGTGACTGCGGGTCAGCGGGCGGATCAGGTGGTACTGGGTGCCGAGGGTGATCAGGATGTCCTCGATGACATCGTCGATCGACAGCGCGGCCAAGGCGCGTATCTTCGCACGAACGACCTCGGTGTTGGCGGCGGCCGCAATCTCCAGGTCGAGCTGCTGCCCCCCGCCGAGGAACCCGAGCGACATGCCGCTATCGTAGTCGGCCACAGCCACTCCGATGGCCCCCTCGATGGCCATCGCGTCCTTGAGTGCGTCGTCAATGTTCATGCGCTGTTCGTCCTTTGCGTGACTTCCGGGCAGAACTCCCGTGTGCAGGAACAAAATAGCAAGAAGTCACCGGTTGTGGTCGCCTCGTGAAAATGATGGAATAAAGTACGCTACCGGGGTTCAGAACGTGAAGGGGTACTGGTGCGCGCACTCGAAGCTTCCCTCTCCGATGTGCTCGGCTCCCCCGGAGTGGTCGGTGCCGCGCTCGTCGACGCCGTCACAGGTCTCAGCTACCAGTCCGCCGGGGACCACCGGCTGCTCGGGACCGGGGCCGAACTCGCCGAGCTGACCAACCTGATCGGCGAGCGGCTGTACGAGGCAGGGGCGGAGAGCGAGTTGGAGAGCCTGGTGGTCACCAGCACCCGCCATCACCAGGTCGTCCAGGTGGTGTCCCGGAAGGGCGACCCCCTGCTGCTGGCCACCGTGCTGGACCGGGAACGGACCAACCTGGCGCTGGCCGTCCGCCAGACCGCCGACCGCGCGCAGGACTTGCTGGCATGACCGACCCGTCCCACGACACGGCGCCGCCCGCCATCCCCGCAGCTCCCACGACGCCGGCTCCGCCCACCGCGCGCAACGTGCCCGCGCTGCTGCTCGCGCTGCGCCGGACGGAGTTCACCGGCTCGGTCACCGTCTCCAGCGCACCGGGCGGCACGATCCACCTGGAGCAGGGTCTGGTCACCGCGATCGAGACCCCCGGGGCCCCGACCGCCGCGACCCTGCTGCTGAAGTCACGGCGCGTCGGCGAGGAGGAGTGGGCGTCCGCCGAGGTGGCCGCGTCCGTCGGCCGGCCGGCCGACGCTCCCCCGACCTGGGGCGGCGACCTCGGCGCGGCCCTGGTGGCTCAGGGGTCGATCGGCGCCGCCGAGCTCGAAGCCGTCTGCGCCGCCGCCGCCTTCGACGGGGCCTTCGCCCTGGTGCTGAGCCCGCCCGGCAGTTGGGAGACGGCCGAGGCGGCGCCGCCTGCCAGGATCGCGCTGCGCCCGGGCATCGAGCCGGAGCGGCTCTTCGCGGAGACCGCCCGGCGGACGGCCCTGCTGACCCGCCTCTGGGGACCGCCCGGCGAACTGGCCCGCATCCGGATCCGTCCTGCCGCCCGGGCCGAATCCGGCGCGCTGCGGATCCCGGTCCGCTACCGGGAGATCCTGGCCGCCGCCACCGGCCGCCGCACCGCGCGCGACCTCGGCTTCGCCCTGGGACGCGGTGTGTTCGCGGTACTCCTCGACGTCGTACGGATGGACGCCCGGCACCTGCTCCACCGGGAACCGAAGCACCCGGCTCCCCTGGCACCGAGCGTGGCCCCGCGCATAGCGACGAGCGAACCGCCGCCGGCCGACACCGGGCCGCTGCCGCGCCGCGTCCGCAGCGGACGCGGCGCGGGTGGTCCGGGCGGCCCCGGCGGCCTGCCCGCCCGATCCGAGGGAGCGGCGGCGGCTTCCGACGGCCCACCGAACGCACACCGCGCCGAGCACACCGCGCGTATCGAGACGACCGAGCAGAGTGAGAAGAGCGCACCATGAGCAGCCAGACACCGACCGCCGTACTGGTCGACGAGTTGAAGTCCCTCCGCGACCGGGTCATGGGCATCTCGGAGAGTGTCATCTCCACCACCGACGGCCTGTTGGTGGCCGCCGACACGGCCGCCGTCCACCCCGAGTCGGCCGCCGCCCTGTCGGCCGCCATGCTCGGCCTCGGCCGGCGCACCGCGGCCGAGGTCGGCGTGGGCGGCCTGCGTGACGTGGTCACCCGCTGCAACAGCGGCTACGTCGTGGTGCTGGCGATCGGGGAGCAGGCGCTGCTGATGATCCTGGGAGACGAGGGCCTCGACGTCGCCGGCCTGCACCGCGAGTCGCCCGCCACGGTCCGCCGCCTGAGCGAGCTGCTCGGGATGGTCCCCGCGGTCTAGGGCGTGTTTCATAATTCCCGCCGGGCGCGCGACGCCGGGCATCCCGCCTGGACGCACCGGCGAAACGTCCAAGTACGGCCCAGTACGAGGACGCTTCGCCGGCACGCCCAGCCGGGCGCCCAACGCCGCGCGCTGATCCGACGCGAATTATGAAACACGCCCTAGTCCCAACGCCATTCAGTTACAGCAATCAGGGGCGATCGGGCCGGTCGCCGCGCAGGGCCTCGACCAGCCGCCGGGCCCGGGTCTCCTCCGAGAGCAGCGTCTCCACCAACGGCCCGGTTCCCTGCCTGTCCGCCGCGCCGGACAGGTAGGCCTCGACCGCCCGCGGGTCGGCCGCGAGCGGCACCCGCCCGGCGGTGAGCGCGGCGTGGGCCCGGGCGTAGTCCAGGCCGAGCCGGGCCAGCCGCACCCCGCCCGCGTGCCGCTCGGCCGGGTCGACGCCGCCCTCGCCGGCCAACTGCGGGTGCCGGCAGGCGACTTCGTGCACGGCGAGAACGGCCAGCAGCACGTGTTCGGTGCCGGGCGCACGGCGGCCGAGGCGCTGCGCCTGCCCGTCGGCCTCCAGCCGGACCCAGGCCATCGGCGCGGCCGCGATGTTCACCTTGGCGAAGCCGGGTACCAGCAGCCGCTTCCAGCGCGGCAGCCGGTACGGCGTGCGGCCGAGCAGCGCGTCCCGGGTGGGGCGCAGCAGCGGGTCGAGGTCGTCGCGGTCGTCGGGGGCGCCCGGGGCACCGGGACCGTCCGGCGCGTCGGGGCCGGCGGGCGCCGCCAGTCGCTCCAGCACCGCTCCCGGCGCGACGCCCGCCGCGCGCAGCAGTTCGGCGGCCCGGGCGCGCGGATCGGCGAGCAGGGCGCGCAACAGGTGTTCGGCGCTGAACTTCCGCTCGCCGTCCTGTCGGGCCCGCTCCATGGCACCGGTCAGGGCGCGGGCGGCGGCGCCGCTGAGCAGCACGCCGCGCTCCCCGGTCGGGCCGAGCGCGTCGCGGGCCGGCACGCTCGCACCGGCCCCGTCGTCCGAGTCCCAGCGTGTCGCGTCGGCCCCGCCCTGGCGGTCGCGCAGGACGGCGAGCAGAGCGGTCGCGGTCGCCCCGGCGGCCGTCAGGGCCTCGCCGGCCGGGCCCTTCGCCCCGGCGACGGCGGCCAGCAGGTGTTCCGTCCCGAGGCGGCCGTCGCCCCCGCCGCGCGCGCCCCGGGCCGCGCCCAGGACGCCGAGCGTGCGCCAGTCCGGTTCCAGCGTCGTCTCCATCCGGCCCCTCCCACCACGATGCTTTGCCCGAACTATATGCCTGCTTTGCTAGTCCTTTACACGTGACTGCGCGTCAAGGAAACGTCAGAACCAGCCGGTTCGGGGCACCGGCAACTCAGGGCGCGGAGGCCGGGTCGGCGGCGCTCACCGGGACGTCCGGGTGGCGGAACCAGGACCCCTGCACCACCCGCTGCACCAGCATCAGCACCGCGCCGAGCAGCAGCGCGCCCAGCCCGATCACCGTCACCCCGCCGACCCGGCCGACGCCCGGCAGGTCGATCGAGGTGGCGCCGTAGTCCGGATCGGCGTAGACGTCGAAGGCGCCGTAGGCGAAGAAGTACAGCAGCATCAGGCCGCCGACCAGCGGGAGCACGCCCTTGAAGACGAAGTCCCGGACGCTGCGGGTGAGGACCCGGCGGTAGTACCAGACGCAGGCGAAGCCGGTCAGGCCGTAGTAGAAGGCGATGCCCAGGCCGACCGAGGCGATCGAGTCGGCCAGCACGTTGCCGCTGATCGCGGTGAGCAGGACGTAGAAGGCGATCGACGCCAGGCCCATGGCGACCGTCGACCAGGTCGGGGTCCGGTGGCGCGGGTGCACCCGGGCGAAGCCGGTCGGGATGGCCCGGTGGGTGGCCATCGAGAAGGTGGTGCGGGCGGTGGGCAGGATCGTCGTCTGGGTGGAGGCGGCGGCCGAGGTCAGCACCATCAGGATCAGCAGCCGGCTGAGCACCGCGCCGATCCCGGTGGTGCCGAACACCGCGTCACCGAGGCCGGACAGCACGTCCCCCGAGTGCGCCGGGTTGCCGAGCCCGATGCCGTCCGCGCCGACCCCGGCGAAGGACTGCGCCGAGGTGGCGACCAGGACGTAGATGAGGAGCAGCAGCACGGTGGAGATGACGGCCGCGCGGCCGGGCGTGCGCGCGGAGTCGGCGGTCTCCTCGTTGACGGACACGGCGGTGTCCCAGCCCCAGTAGATGAAGACCGCGGCCAGCATGCCGGCGGTGAACGCCGAGGTCGAGGGCACGTTGAACGGGTTGAACCAGGACGCGTCGACGGGGATGGCGGTCGGGGGCGCGGCGGAGCCGTACGCCTTGACGAGCGCGGTGACCGAGAAGGCGACCAGCATCACCACCTCGACGGCCAGCAGCCGGCGTTGCAGGGTCGCGGACAGCTCGATGCCGACGTAACAGATCGCGGTCATCAGGACGATCCAGACCACCCCGGCGGTGGCCGTCCACACCCGGCTGTCCGCGAGCGAGTCCAGGCCGACCAGCCGGAAGCCGTACACCCCGGCGATCTGCGCCAGGTTGGCCATCACGATGACGTCGGCGACGACGATGCCCCAGCCGCCCATCCAGCCGGTGCGCGGGCCGAACGCCCGGGCGGCCCAGGTGAAGGTGGTGCCGCAGTCCGGGTCGGCGGCGTTGAGCTCCTTGTAGGCGTAGGCGATCAGCAGCATCGGGATGAACGCCAGGACGGTGACGACGGGTGCCTGGAGGCCGACCCCGACCACGACGATGCCGAGGGTCGCGGCGAGGCTGTAGGCGGGGGCGGTGGAGGCGAGGCCGATGCACACCGAGGACAGCAGGCCCAGGGCGCCGCTCTTCAGGCCCTTCTCGCCCGCCCCGGAACCCGTCGGACGGTCACGGGGACCGCCGGTCGGGGGGCTGGTCGGGGACGCCGGCACTGGCCCCACCCCCTTGAGTGCGCAGCGGGGGCCGCGAGGACGGATCTGGTCGTCTCAGCGTAACGCCGCCCTCGGCGGGCGGCCCGGGGGCAGGACTTCCGGGCCGCTGGGCCGCTGGGCTGCCGGGCTGCCGGGCTGCCGGGCTGCCGGGCTGCTGGGCTGCTGGGCTGCTGGGCTGGACGGACGACGCGCGGCGCGGGCCGTGGTGCGGTCGCGGCGGTGCCCGCCTGGCTCGGCGGGCCCGCTGTCCGAACGGCGACCGCTCCGCCGCCACGGCGCCGCGCGCCTCCTACCTGTTTTCCACCGGTTGCCGAGGGCTCCGGAGTACCGGCCGGAGCCCTGGTCTCGGCGTGGTCCGCCCGCCGACCCGAAGGCCGGTGAGGGACCGTCTGTGGGGTTTCACCCGAGTTGGTCGAGGCGCAGCCGCGCCACCCGGACCGTCCGGCGCGGCAGGGTGGTGGGCAGGGCCACCAGCAGGGCGGTGGCGGTGAACATCGCGAAGTGCGAGCCCTCCGGCCAGGTCCCGGCCCAGCCCAGTTCACCGTGCCGGTGCTCGGCGAAAGCGTTGCAGCACAGCCAGGCCGCCAGTCCGATCAGCGGCGCCGCCCGGGGCCGGGAGAAGGCGCCGAGCATCGCGCACAGGCCGAGGTAGGCGACGTGGGCGAGCCCGCCGGAGTGCAGTTCGCCGAGCCCGCCGAGGCCCATCGCCAGGACGCCGCCGGCGAGCAGCGCCACCGTGCCCGAGGTCGGGGCGGAGAGCCGCTCCAGGACCGGGTGGTAGCGCCGCCCGCCCGGCCGGGCCGCGTACATCCGCACGCCCTACCCCTTCGCGGCGACGAGTTCGGGCGCCGGGCCGACCGGCAGGTGCCACCGGGCGCGCCGGGTCATGGCCTCCAGCTCGTGCAGCAGCTCGGGCACCGGGACGGTCAGCACCGGGCAGCCCGCCTCGCGCGCGCAGTGCGCCGTGACCGAGCGCCGCAGCCGACGGCGCAGCAGGCCGCCGCTCCGGCCGAGGACCAGCAGGTCGTCCGTCCGGTCGGCGGCCTGGACGAGGGCGGGCCCGGTCTCGCCCCTGATCACCAGCGGGCGCAGCGGCACGCCGGGGTCGGCGCCGCCGAACGCCGCGTCGAGGGCGTCCCGCAGCCGCTGTTCGGCCGCCTCCCGCACCGCCGCGAGCAGCGGCGGGCACGGCGACCGGCGATACCCGAACTCACCGCCGGGCGGCTCCCAGGCGAGTACCGGGACGAGTTCGGCGCCACGGCCGCGGGCTTCCGCCACGCCGCGGTGCAGGGCCGCGAGGCTGCCGAGCGATCCGCTGACCCCGACCACCACCCTGCCGGTGCCGCTGCCCTGGTGCCGCCCGTTGCCGTGCATGGTCCGTCCTCGCGTCGTCGTTCCGGTACCCGGCGTGTCGCCCGGTGTCTCACCTGGCGCGTCACCTGGTGTGTCGTCCTCCACCCAACCGCCGCGCCGGCCGGCCGCCGCCCGTCCTTGACGCCTTCCTGACGCGCCGGGCCGCCTTCCCAACGCGCTCCATACGCCTGCCTCCCGCCGGCACCTGGTTTCACCCGTTCGGCGGACGGGAGCCGGGAGGCAGGAGACAGGAACCGGGAGGCGACGCGGTACCCCGGATACCGGATCACGGGCGATCAGCCGTAACGTCAGGCCGGGGCGCGGGCGAGGTCGAGGGTGTAGGCGGTGCCGCCGGCGGGGGACGGCTCGACGGTGAGTTCGCCGTTCATCGCCTCGACGAAGCCCCGCGCCACGGTGAGGCCGGTGCCGTCGGCGGCCGGGCCCGGGGCCCTCACCCGGAGGTGGATCCGCCCGCCCACCGCGCCCGCGTCCACCAGGGCGGGCCCGGCGGCCCCCGCCAGGACGTCCGCGAGGGCGCGTTCCAGCAGGCCGGCGTCGGCGAGCACGGGCGGCAGGCCGTCCGGGAGGGCGAGGCGCACGTCGCGCTGCTCGCCGCTCTGCTCGGCGGGCAGGGCGGCCAGCGCGGCGGCGAGCACCGGGGCCAGCGCGGTCGGACGCAGCAGCACCGGTTGCTCGCCGGCCCGCAGCCGGTCGAGGTCCAGCAGGTCGGCGACCAGGCCTTCCATCCGCCGCACCTCGGCGGCGATCCGCCGCCCCGGCGGCCCCGGCAGGTCGGCGGCCTCGCGACGCAGCGCGGCGAGCGGGGCGCGCAGGTCCTGTCCGACGGCCTCCAGCAGCGCGGTGTGCAGGGCGTCGGTGTGGGCGAGGGTCTCGGCGGCGGCGGCCTGGGCGGCCAGCCGTTCGCGTTCCCGGGCCAGTCGCAGCTGCGTGACGTAGGGGCCGAGCAGTCGGGTGTCCTGCTCGGTGAGCGCCGGTCCGCGCAGGGCCAGGACGGCGTCCGGGCCGAGGTCGACGGCGAGCGAGGCCTCTTCGGGGCGCTGCGGGAGGGCGGTGCCGGACGCGGCGGCGGGGCGCCACAGCTGGCCGGTGCGGACCAGGACGACGGCGCCCTCCAGGCCGAACACCTGGCGCAGGTCGGCGACCAGGTCGGGCACTGCGCGGGCGCCGGATTCGACCGCCGCCCCGGCCAGCCGGGCCAGCACCGCCGCTTCGGCGCGGGCCCGGTCGGCCTGCTGGGAGCGGCGGGTGAGGCCGTCGATGAGGTGGGCGATGATCCCGGCGACGGCGAGGAAGAGCAGCAGCGCGGCGAGGTCGGCGCCCCGGGTGACGGCGAGGCTGTGCCAGGGCGCGGTGAAGAAGTAGTCGGCGGCGAGCGCCCCGGCGGCGGTGCTGGCGGCGGCGGGCGGCAGGCCGCCGAGCCGGGCGGTGGCGGCGACGGCCAGCAGCAGGCAGAGCAGGGCGCCGGGGAGGGCGAGCGAGTCGCGCAGCGGGGAGAGCGCCCAGGCCAGGGCGGCCGTTGCGGCCGGGCCGGCCAGCCAGGCCAGGCGCCGGCGGCGCGGCGGGACGGCGGCCGGGCGGCGGCGCCGGGGTGCGGGCGGGACGGCCAGCAGGCCGGGTTGGGGCGGGGGGACGACCCGGACGTCGATCGGGCCGGCCATCCGGATGACGCGGTTGATCACCGAGCCGGAGACCAGTTCGCGCAGGCGGCTGCGGCTGGTCGGGCCGAGCAGGATCTGGGTGGCGCTCTCGGCGTGGGCGAAGTCCACCAGGGCGCGGGCGGCGTCGTTGCCGTCGACCTCGATGTAGCCGCCGTGGAGTTCGTGCAGCAGTGCGCGCTGGCCGGCGAGGGCGGGCGGTTCGTGGACGGTGGCGCCGTCGTCGGGCCGGACGTGCACGCCGATCAGGTCGCCGTGCACCCGGGTGGCGGTGCGGGCGCCGCGGCGGATCAGGTGCTCTCCCTGCGGGGCCCCGTTGAGGGCGACGACGATGCGTTCCTTGGTCTCCCAGGGCGCCCGGATGCCGTGCCGGGCGCGGTAGTCGGCGAGTTCCTCCTCGACCCGGTCGGCCAGCCAGAGCAGGGCGAGTTCGCGCAGGGCGCCGAGGTTGCCGGCCCGGAAGTAGTGGTCCAGGGCGACGTCGATCCGGTCGGGCGGGTAGATCGCGCCCTGGGCCATCCGGGTGCGCAGGGCCTGCGGGCTGAGGTCGACGAGTTCGATCCGGTCGGCGGCGCGGACCACCTCGTCGGGGATCCGCTCGCGCTGGGCGACGCCGGTGATCTGCTCGACGACGTCGTTGAGGCTCTCCAGGTGCTGGATGTTGACGGTGGTGGCCACGTCGACGCCGGCGTCGAGGAGTTCCCGGACGTCCTGCCAGCGTTTGGGGTGGCGGCCGCCGGGGGCGTTGGTGTGGGCGAGTTCGTCGACGAGCGCGAGCTGCGGGCGGCGGGCGAGCAGGGCGTCGACGTCGAGTTCGGTGAGGGTGGTACCGCGGTGGCCGACGGTGCGGCGGGGCAGCACGGGCAGGTCCCCGAGCTGGTGCTCGGTGCCCCGGCGGCCGTAGGTCTCGACCAGTCCGACGACGACGTCGAGGGCTTCGTCGTCGCGCAGCCGCCGGCCCTCGGCGAGCATGGCGCACGTCTTGCCGACCCCCGGCGCAGCCCCCAGGAACACCCGCAGTCGTCCGCTCACCGCCGTGCCGCCACCTCCTCGGTGTCCATGCTCCGCCGGGACGCCGGGGTGCGCGAGGGGACGGGCGCTCCGGCGGGTGCCGGGGGGCACGAGGGGACCGCCGCAAGATCCGGATGGTGCTATCGTCATTAGCACCATGTTGCTGAAGCTGGACACCGGTGACGCCCGTCCCCTGCACGAGCAGGTGGCGGGCGCGATCAGGCGGGCCGTCGCCGAGGGCGAGTGCGCCCCCGGCGACAGGCTGCCACCGGCCCGAGAGCTCTCCCGGGCACTGGGCGTGAACACCAACACCGTCCTGCGCGGGCTGCGCACGCTGCGCGACGAGGGCGTGCTGGAGTTCCGCCGGGGCCGTGGCGTCACGGTCGCCGAAGGCGCCGACGCGCGCTCCGAACTCGCCGATCGGGTAAGGCAGTTGGTTGCCGATGCCGCCCGGGCCGGCTACAGCAGGAACGATCTCGTGGACATGATCAGGGGGATGTCGTGACGGACGGGAAGCTCATAGCGAAGGAGCGCCGGGAGCCCGGGGCGGGGCGCGGCGCGCTCTGGGGCGCGGTGGCCTGGTCGGCGGGCGTCCTGGCCCTGCTGATCGCGCTGCCGTGGGCCGCGCGCCACCGGCTGCCGGACCCGCTCGCCACCCACTGGAGCGGACAGGACCCGGACGGCTCCATGTCGTTGACGGCGTCCGCGCTGTTCCCGGCGGGGGTCTGGCTGGTGCTGGTGCTGGCCGCCGCGGCCGCCCGCCGGTTCCGGGCCGGGACGGCGGGCGGCGCCACCGGGGCGGCACTGGCGGCCGTCGGGGTGCTCCTGACGGGGGCACAGACCTCCATCGTGCACGCCAACCTGGACCGCACGCGCTGGCAGGAGGCCGCGCCGATGGGCTTCGAGGTGGTCGTCCTGGTCGTGGCGGCGGGCCTGGCCGGCCTGCTGACCTGGCTGGCCGTCCGCCCGCGCATCGACTCCCCGACCGGGGCGAGCCCGGCGGCCCGGATCCCGGCGCCGGCGACCGCGCCGGGCGAGCAGCTGGTCTGGCTCTCCCAGGCCGCCAACCCGTGGCTGCAACTGGGCGCCTCCGTCCTCGCCCTGGGCGCGCTGGTCGGCGTGCTGGCCCCGGCCAGCGGGCTGATGGGGTTCAGCTGGGCGACGGTCGTGCCGTTCGTCACCACCTCCCCCATCGTCCTGTGCTCGGCCTCGGTCAAGGCCCGGGTGACCGCGCAGGGCCTGTCCGTCGGCTTCGGCCCGTTCGGCTGGCCCAGCCGGCGCTGGTCCCCCGCCGACCTCGACTCGGCCCGCGCCGAGCTGCGCACCCCCGCCCAGGCCGGTGGCTGGGGCTACCGCGTCAACGGCCTCGGCACCACCGTGATGCTGCGCCGCGGCGTCTGCCTGGTGGTCCGCACCCGGCGCGGGCGCGAGTTCGCCGTGAGCGTCGACGACGCCGAGCGCGGCGCGGCCCTGCTCAACTCCCTCATCGCCAGGTCCGCCAGTCCCACCGGCTGACCCCCGTCACGCCGCTGGGGCCCGTCTTCAAACCGCCCGTTCCGGTGGTGTGGACAGGGGCCGCACCGTGGGTACACCAGCTGACAGCTGCTCATAAGTGCAGAGGGCAAGGAGGCGTCCGTGACCCACGAACGGCGGACGGCGGAAGACCCGGAGCGCGACGCGGTCGACGCCCGGGGAGGCACCAACCAGGACGAACGGACCATCACCTTCCTACGACTCGGCGTCGGACTGATCGGCATCCTGCTGCCGCTCGCACTACCCCTGGGGAACTGGCTGTTCGCCGAGCTCAGGGGCCAGAGCACGGCGGGATTCTGGCCGGCCTCGATGAGCGGCTCGTACTACACCAGCACCCGGAACCTCTTCGTGGGCGGCCTGTGCGCGCTCGGGGTGTTCCTGATCTGCTACCGCTTCGACCGCCGGGACGACCGCTGGAGCACCGCCGCCGGCGTGTTCGCGCTCGGGGTCGCCCTGTGCCCGACCGCGCCGCAGGGCGCCACCGCGTTCCAGAGCGCGGTCGGCCTGCTGCACTACGCCTTCGCCGGACTGCTGCTCTTCGTGCTGGCGATGTTCTGCGTCTACTCCTTCCGCAACCCGCGCTCCACCCAGCCGTCCTGGGTCAGCCGGGCCTACCTGGCGGCCGGGGTGCTGATCCTGGCGCTCCTGCTGCTCGCCGTCGTCGCCGGGGTGGCCGGCGTCGGCACGGACTGGGCCGTCCGCCCGCTGTACCTGTGCGAGTGGTTCTCGACCTGGGCCTTCGGTGCCGCCTGGACCGGCGCCGCGCTCGAACTCGCCGCCGCCGGTCGGTCGTACGGACACCATCCGCTCCTCCCGGGGCAGAGCGGCTCCCCGGCCACCGGCAGCCCGGCGGCCCAGCCCTAGGATGCGTCCTCAAGGGGACCTTAACCCCAAGAGATAGTCATCTTGTCGTCCCGAAACACCGTTACCATGCGCACCAAGGCCCGCCACCAGGGCGGCCGGTGACGGAACCCCAGCAACGGGAGGACGAGCATGTCGAACGAGGTCCGGGCAGGGCGCGGTCCGCAGGAGGAGTACCCGTCGGTGGATCTGCGGATGGACGTACCGCACTCGGCGCGGGTCTACGACTACCTCATCGGCGGCAAGACCAACTTCGAGGCGGACCGCGTCGCCGCGCACGCCTCGGTGCAGGCCTGGCCGTCGCTGCCGATCTCCATGCGCACCACCCGCGACTTCATGCAGCGCGCCGTCCGCCACCTCACCGAGGAGTACGGCGTCCGGCAGTTCCTGGACATCGGCACCGGCATCCCCACCTCGCCCAACGTCCACGAGATCGCCCAGTCGATCGCCCCGGACGCGCGGGTCGCCTACGTCGACAACGACCCGATCGTGCTCACCCACGCGCGGGCCCTGATGTCCAGCACGTCGCAGGG
The DNA here is from genome assembly GCF_044741445.1 of Kitasatospora sp. NPDC088160. NCBI lineage: Bacteria > Bacillati > Actinomycetota > Actinomycetes > Kitasatosporales > Streptomycetaceae > Kitasatospora > Kitasatospora sp. NPDC088160. The sequence continues at coordinate 396,269 of NZ_JBIUSS010000003.1, forward strand.
CCGCACCTGTTACGTGGACGCCGACTTCCGCGACCCGGAGTCGATCATCCAGAACCCCCGGCTGCGCGAGGTCCTCGACTTCTCCCAGCCGGTGGCGCTGTCGCTGATCGCCATCGTCCACTTCGTGCTCGACGAGGACGACCCGCAGGGCATCGTGCGCCGCTTCATGGACGCCCTGGCACCGGGCAGCTTCCTCGCCCTGACCGTGTTCACCGGGGACACCGACCCGGTGGGCGTGGGCGGCGTCGGCCGGGAGTACAACGCGCGCGGCATCCCGCTGCAGATCCGCGACCAGAAGGAGACCGCGGCCTTCTTCGACGGCTACGACCTCCTCGACCCCGGCGTCACCCTGGTCCACCACTGGCGCCCGGACGCCGGGGCCGCGCCGATCCGCGACCAGGACATCGCGATGTACGCGGGCGTGGCGATCAAGCGCTGAGCCTGCCGACGTCAGCCGGGGACGACGACCAGGCCCGCCTCGTAGGCCAGGATGACGAGGTGGACCCGGTCGCGGGCGTCGAGCTTGGCGAGCAGCCGGGTCATGTAGGTCTTCACGGTCGCGATGCTGAGGACCAGTTCGGCGGCGATCTCGGTGTTGGACAGGCCCCGGCCGACCAGGGTGAGGATCTCCCGCTCCCGGCCGGTGATCGCGCCCAGCCGCCGGGCGGCCGGTGTCGGCGCGGGGGCCTGCACCGGCGCACCGGTCGGTGACGCGGCGGTCGGTGACGCGGCGGCCGGGCCCGAAGCCGCCGCCGGGCCCGGGGCCGGCCGCTGGTCCGCGAAGGAGGAGATCAGCCGGCGGGTGACGCTCGGTGCGATCAGGGCGTCCCCGGCGGCCACCACCCGGACGGCGGCGAGGATGTCGTCCAGCGCCATGTCCTTGACCAGGAAGCCGGACGCCCCGGCGCGCAGCGCCGCGTACACGTGGTCGTCGTCGTCGAAGGTGGTGAGCACGACGACCCTGGTCGGCCCACCGCCGCCGGTGATCAGGCGGGTGGCCTCGATGCCGTCCATACCGGGCATCCGCAGGTCCATCACGACGACGTCGGGCCGCAGTTCACCGGCCAGCCGGACGGCCTCGGCACCGGTGCCGGCCTCGCCGACCACCTCGACGTCGGCGGTCTCGGTGATGACCATCTCCAGCGCGGCCCGGACCAGCGGCTGGTCGTCGACCAGCAGGACGCGTGTCATGCGGTCACCTCCCCGGGGATCGGCAGTCGGACGGCGACCCGGAAGCCGCCCTCGGGGCGCGGCCCGGCCTCGAACTCGCCGTCCAGCAGGCCGACCCGTTCGCGCAGCCCGGCCAGGCCGAAGCCCCCGCCCCGACCGGTGCCGGTGCCCCGGTCCCGGTCGGTGCCGGTGCCCGTGCCGCGGCCCCGGTCGGTGATCTCCACGGCCACCTCACCCGCTGTGCGGCGGTCGACCAGGACCTCGCAGGAGCGGGTGTCCGCGTGCCGCACCACGTTGGTGACGGACTCCTGGATGACGCGGAACGCCGAGAGGTCGATCTCCGGTGGCAGCGGGCCCTGTTCGCCCCGCCGCCGGACCTCGACCCGGACGCCGGCGGCGGTGGTCGCGGCGGCCAGCCGGTCGAGGTTCGCCAGACCTTGAGGGGTGGTCGCCGACGTCTCGCCGTCGGCCTGGCGCAGCACGACGAGCATCCGGCGCAGCCCGGCCAGGGTGTCCCGGCCGGCGTTCTCGATCTCGCCGAGCGCCTGCTTGGCCCGTTCCGGGCGGGTGTCGATGACCCGGCGGGCGGCGCCGGCCTGGAGCGCGACGATGCCGATGGTGTGGGCGACGGTGTCGTGCATCTCGCGGGCGATCCGCAGCCGTTCGGCGGTGACGGCCTCGGTGGCCGCCCGGGTGCTCAACGCCCGGGCGTGCTCGCGGTTCTGCCGCATCGAGCGGCCGACCAGCCAGGCGACCAGGGCGAGCAGCGCGGCGCCGTCGGCGGAGCCGATGTGGGTGCCGGTGAAGATGCCGACGGTGTTGCCGTGCACCAGGCCGATGTGCAGCACGAGCAGGCTCATCACCAGCGCGAACGCGGTCCGCGAGCTGCGGCGCGGCCGGGTGGCGGTGATCAGGCAGAGCGCGACGTCCACGGCCAGCAGGGAGGCCGGCGGCACCTGGGTGTCGGCGGCCCAGCCGTCGGTCTCCGTGAAGGCGGCGACGAACAGCAGGGCGACCGCGAGCACCGGAAGGCGGCGCACCAGCGCGGCGCCGGCGAAGGCCACCACCGTGGTGGCCAGGGTGAAGGCCAGTCCGCCGTGGGCGGCGGCCCCGCCGTGGTACCGGGCGTTGCCGCCGAGCAGGACGGCGGGGTAGGCGGCGGCCACGCACCAGGCGAGCCCGACCCAGACCTCGGGCGGAATGCGCCGGAACAGGGGCGGAGAGGGCGTCGCAAGCATACGAAGATCGTATCGGCGGCCTGAATCGCCGTCATCGGACCGTGGTTGTACGACCGGGGGTGACAGCCGGGGCCCGCGGTGTCAGCGCCGGTCCGATGCGGCGGCCCGGCCCCGCCCGGCACCGTGGAGCCCATGATCGAAGTCACCGAGCTGACCAAGCGCTACGGCCGCACCACCGCCGTCGAACGCCTCACCTTCACCGTCCGGCCCGGCCATGTGACCGGCTTCCTGGGCCCGAACGGCGCGGGCAAGTCCACCACCCTGCGGCTGATCCTCGGCCTCAACGACCCGACCGGCGGCACCGCCACCGTCGACGGCCGCCCGTTCCGGGCGCGGACGCGCGGCCTGCGCGACGTCGGCGCCCTGCTCGACGCGGGCGACGTCCACGGCGGGCGCACCGGCGCGGCCCACCTGCGGGCGCTGGCCCGCGCCAACGCGATCCCGGCCGCGCGGGTCGAGGAGGTGCTGCACGAAGTCGGGCTCACCAAGGCCGCCGGGCGCCGGATCGGCGGCTACTCGCTGGGCATGAAGCAGCGGCTCGGCATCGCCGGCGCGCTGCTCGGCGACCCGCCGGTGCTGCTGTTCGACGAGCCGCTCAACGGCCTCGACCCGGAGGGCGTGCTGTGGGTGCGCGGCCTGTTCCGCCGCCTCGCCGAGGAGGGACGGACGGTCTTCGTCTCCAGCCACATGATGGCCGAGATGGAGCACACCGCCGACCGGCTGGTGGTGATCGGCCGGGGCCGGCTGATCGCGGACGAGAGCCTGGCGGAGTTCTCCGCCCGGGCCGACCGCACCGGCGTCACCGTCCGGGCGGCCGAACCCGACCGGCTGGCGGCCGTGTTGACCGCCGCGGGCGCCACCGTCCGCCCCGGCCCGGACGGCGCGCTCGCCGTGACCGGCCTGGACGCCACCCGGATCGGCGAACTCGCCCTGGAGCAGCGCCTGTTGCTGCACACCCTGACCACCCGTGCCGCCTCCCTGGAGGAGGCGTTCATGGAACTGACCGCCGACAGCGTCGACTACCAGGCCGGAGAGCCCCGATGAGCACCGCGACCACCGCCCCCCAGTCCCGCCCCCGGCCCCTCCCCCGGCCGCGCGCCCGCTTCGGCGACCTGCTCGCCGCCGAGTGGATCAAGTTCTGGTCCCTGCGTTCGACCGTCTGGGTGCTGGGCCTGAGCGCCCTGTTCGTCATCGCCGCCAACCTCAAGGCGGCCCGGTACACCTACGACCACTACACCGTCGGCGACGGCGATCCGGCGACCATGCTGCAGGTCGCGCTCGGCGACTCCTTCACCATGATCGCCGCCGACGTCGTGATGATCGTCGCGGGCAGCGTCGGCGCGCTCGTCCTGGTCGGCGAGTACGCGAGCGGGCTGATCCGCACCACGCTGGTGGCCGTCCCGGACCGCCGGGCCGTGATCGCCGCCAAGGCCTGCGTACTGACCGCGGTCATGCTCGGCTACGGCGCCGTCACCGCGGGCGTCTCCTTCGGCGCCTGCCAGGCGGTCCTCGCCGACACGCACATCGGCGTCTCCGTCACCGACCCCGCCGCGCTGCGCTTCGTCGCGGCCGCCGCCCTGTTCGCCCCGGTCTGCGCCCTCGCCGGATTCGCCCTCGGCGCGCTGATCCGGCACACCGCCGGAGCCGTGGTGGGCACCGTCCTGGTGCTGTTCTTCCTGCCGGCGTTCTTCAACGAGCGCTACCGCTGGTCGGCCGACCTCCTGCACGCCATGCCGCTCCAGGCCTGGCGCCGGCTGGCCCAGGTCGACCTGACCCACTCGCTGCCCTCGGCGCACCCGGCCACCGTCGCCGGATCCTGGGCCACGTTCGCGCTCTGGGCGCTCGCCTCGGTGGTGGTCGCCGTGGCCGTCGTCCAGCGCCGCGACCACTGACCCGCCGTCCGGCGGCGGCGCCGGGAGCGGTGCTCACCCGTCGCGGCGGCCCGCCGCCACATCCGCCAGCGCCACCAGCAGCGCCGCCAGGACCAGGCCCGCCGCGACCGTCACGCCCAGCTGGAAGGCCAGCGCCCAGTCCGGGTGCGGGCCCTGGGCGTGGGCGAAGAAGACCGAGCCGACGATGGCGATGCCGACCGCCGAGCCGACCCGCTGGGCGGTCTGCAGGACGCCGCCGGCACTGCCCGCCCGGGCGATCGGCACCCGCTGGAGGGTCAGGGTCTGGTTCGGGGCGATCACCAGCCCGCTGCCCACCCCGGCGACCAGCAGCGGCGCCACCGTCGCCCAGCCGATCGCCGACCCCGACCACAGCTGCACCGCCAGGGCCGAGGCCAGCAGGCCGACCAGCACCAGCACCAGGCCGAGCAGCACCAGCCGGCGGCCGAGCCGGTGCACCAGCCGTCCGCCGATCGCCGCGGACACGCCCGAGCCCACCGCGAACGGCGTGACCGCCAGGCCCGCCGTCAGCGCCGAGTAGTGCAGGCCCGCTTGGAGGTAGAGCGTGAAGATGAAGAAGATCGCGGTGAACCCGGCGAAGTACACCAGCGACAGCGCCACTCCCGCCGCGTACGGGCGCACCGCGAACAGCGCCATGCTCACCAGCGGCTCCCGGCCCCGCGCGTAGTACCGCTCCCAGCCCACGAAGGCCCCCAGCAGCACCGCCGCCAGCGGCAGCAGCAGCCAGCGCGTCGAGCCGTGCCACTGCTGCGCCTGGACGAACGGCAGCAGCAGCGCGACCGTCCCGGCACCGAGCAGCAGCACCCCGACCGGGTCGAAGTCCCGGTGCCCGGCCCGCGAGGCCGCCGGCGGGGGCGGCGGGAGCAGCCGGTAGGCGATGGGCAGGGCGGCCACGCCGATCGGCAGGTTGACCAGGAACACCCAGCGCCAGCCGTTCTGCGGGCCGAACAGGTGGATCAGCAGGCCGCCCAGCAGCGGGCCGACGGCGGTGGACAGACCGATGGTGGCGCCGAGCGCGCCGAAGGCCCGGCCGCGTTCGGCCCCCTGGAACAGGACCTGGATGAAGCCGGAGACCTGCGGCACCAGCACCCCGCCGGCCGCGCCCTGGAACAGCCGGGCCAGCACCAGCCACTCCTGGTTCTGCGCCGCCCCGGCCAGCGCGCTGGCCGCGGTGAACAGGGCGAGCCCGGTGAGGAAGACGGCCCGGCGGCTGCGGGCGTCGCCGAGCCTCCCGGACGGGACCAGCACCAGGCCGAAGGCGAGCGCGTAGCCGCTGAGCACCCACTGCAGGCCGCTGTCGGACATGTGCAGCCCGGCCCGCACGGTCGGCAGGGCGACGTTGACGATGCTGACGTCCAGCAGCGTCATGAACCCGGCGACCAGGCAGACCGTCAGCGCCCGCCAGCGCCGCGCCTCGGCCCGCCGGCCCGCGGCGGAGGCGCCGGGCTGCTGTTCCGGGGTGCTGCACGGGGGTTGGGCCGTCATGGGAGCACCTTCCGGGCGTCCGGCGGTCGTCTGGCTTCGCGTCCGGCGGCCGGCCGTCGTCCGGCTTCCCGGTCCGGCTGCCCGCCCGCCGCGCGCGGCCCCCCTCCGAACGGCCATCGTGGACGGCGCGGCCCCGGAGCCGCCAGCCGGGCTGCGCCGCCCGCGCCGCCGCTCACCCGGACGGCCGAACCCGATCGCGGCCTCCCCCGGCGCCCCGGAGGCTGAGGACATGAACGCCGCCACCGAAACCCCGCCGACCGCCCCGCCGGTGCTGGACGCCCGGCAGCGCAACGTCGTCTTCGGCACCATCGTGCTCGGCATGCTGCTGGCCGCGCTCGACCAGACCATCGTCGGCACCGCGCTGCCCACCATCGTCGCGGACCTCGGCGGGGCCGCGCACATGTCGTGGGTGGTGACGGCCTACCTGCTGGCCGAGACGGTGGCCACCGTGCTGGCCGGCAAGTTCGGTGACCTGTACGGGCGCAAGCTGCTCTTCCAGATCTCGGCGGTCGTCTTCATCACCGGCTCGTTCTTCTGCGGCCTGGCGACCAACATGACGCTGCTGATCGCCTGGCGGGCGCTCCAGGGCATCGGCGCGGGCGGCCTGATGGTGACGGCCATGGCGCTGATCGCGGACGTCATCCCGCTGCGCGAGCGCGGCAAGTACCAGGGCGCGATCGGCGCGGTGTTCGGCGTGGCGACGGTGATCGGGCCGCTGCTGGGCGGGCTGTTCACCGACCACCTGTCCTGGCGCTGGGCGTTCTACGTCAACGTGCCGATCGCGATCCTGGTGGTGATCGCGGCCGCCCGGACCATCCCCTCGGTGCGCTCGGCGGTGCGCCCGGTGATCGACTACCTGGGGATCGCACTGGTCGCGATCGGCGCCAGCGCACTGATCCTGGCGACCAGTTGGGGCGGCAACGAGTACGCCTGGGGCTCCGGGGTGATCATCGCCCTGTTCGCCGGCGGCGCCGTCGCCCTCGGGCTGTTCTGCTGGGTGGAGAGCAGGGCCGTCGAACCGATGCTGCCGATGCGGCTGTTCCGGAACCCGGTGTTCGCGGTCTGCTCGGTGCTCAGCTTCATCGTCGGCTTCGCGATGCTCGGCGCGCTGACCTTCCTGCCGACCTTCCTGCAGTACGTCGACGGCGACTCGGCGACCGTCTCCGGCGTGCGGACGCTGCCGATGGTGATCGGGCTGCTGCTCGCCTCGATCGCCAGCGGCAACGCCGTCAGCAAGACCGGCAGGTACCGGGTGTTCCCGATCGTCGGCACCCTGGTGATGGCCGTCGGCCTCTACCTGCTCTCCCGGCTCGAACCCGGCACGGGCACCGCGCTCGCCTCCCTCTACATGTTCGTGCTCGGCGTCGGCATCGGGCTGAGCATGCAGGTGCTCACCATCGCCGTGCAGAACACCGTCGACTACGCGGACCTCGGCACCGCCACCTCCGGGGTGACCTTCTTCCGCACCATCGGCAGCTCCTTCGGCACCGCCGTGTTCGGCACCATCTACGCCAACAGCCTCAAGACCGAACTCGCCCAGGGCGTGGCCTCCTCGGCCCGCCTCACCGGCGCGGACCCGGCGCTGCTCACCCGGGCCGCCGAGAGCCCGCAGGGCCTGCACCGGCTGCCCGCCGCGCAGGCGGCCCCGATCGTCCAGGCCTACTCCGACGCCCTGCACACCGTGTTCCTGTGGACGGTGCCGGTCGCCCTGGTCGGGTTCGTGGTCGCGCTCTTCCTCAAGCAGGTGCAGCTGCGGGACACCGCCCGGGCCGGCTCCACCGACATGGGCGAGGGCTTCGCCCAGCCGACCACCAGCGACTCCGACCCGCACCTGGAGTACGCCGTCGGCAAGCTCGTGCGCGGCGTGGACCTCGACACCGTCCGCTCGATCGTCGACGACGCCGACACCCGGGTCGACCTGGCCGGGGCCTGGGCGCTGATGGAGGTCGCCGGCCACACCAAGGCCGTCGGCCAGGCCTCCCTGGACCTCATCGCCGCCCGCAAGCGGGTGCCGCCCGAGGTCCTGGAGCCGGTCTTCGACCGGATGGCCGCCGAGGGCTACCTCACCCGCGACGGCGACCGACTCTCCCCCACCGAGACCGGCTCCCAGGAGGTTCGCGTCCTCGCCCAGGCCTGGTCGGACTGGCTCAACGCCCGGCTGGACGCCGACGCCGGCCGCCCGCGCAGCCCCCAGCTGCGCACCGCGGCGACCGCCATCGCCTGGCGCCTGATGGTCGAGGACCTCGCCAACGGCCTTCCGGCCCACGCGCGTTCGAAGGACGCGGCGCGAACCTAGGCCGCCGCCAGGACCTAGGGCTTCCTCGCCAGGATCAGTTCGCGCCGCACGCCGTCGGCCATCAGGTCGCCGGGCTCGTCGGTCTCGGCGAACCCGTTGCGGTGGTAGAGGGCGATGGCCGCGTCGTTGTCGGGGTTCACCGCCAGCTTGAGGGTGGTGAACCCCTGCTCGGCGGCCCAGCGGGCGATCGCGCCGATCAGCCGGTCCCCCACGCCCCGGCCGCGCGCCGCCGGGCCGACCCACAGGGAGATCAGCTCGGCGACCGCCCCGCCCTCGTCGGCCGGGACTCCGCTGGCCATCGCGACCGGGCGGCCGTCCAGCACCGCGACCAGGTCGAGGGCGCCGGGGATCTCCAGGCGGGAGCGCCAGCGGGCCTCGTGGTCGCCGGCGCCCTGCCAGTCCGCCAGGGTGGAGCCGAAGGCGTACGGCGCCTCGGTCAGCGCGGCCAGGCGCAGCTCGCGCCAGAGCACCCAGTCGTCGGAGCCGAGCCGGCGCAGTTCGGGTTCGTGCAGTTCGGGTTCGTGCAGTTCGGACATGGTGCGGACCTTGCCGCAGGCCGGGCGGCACGGCAAGCGGATTACCCGGTTCAGCCCACGAGCGGCGGGTTGAGGCGGGCGAAGGCCTCCTGCCGGCGGTAGGGGAAGTACGGGTACGGCGCGGTGCGGGCGCTGGCCGCGTCGAGCCGGGCGACCTGCTCGTCGGTCAGCGACCAGCCGACCGCGCCGAGGTTCTGCCGCAGCTGCTCCTCGTTGCGGGCGCCGATGATGACCGAGGAGACGGTCGGGCGGCGCAGCAGCCAGTTGATGGCGATCTGCGGGACGGTGCGACCGGTCTCGGCGGCGATCCCGTCGAGCGCGTCGACCACCCGGTACAGCAGTTCGTCCTCGACCGGCGGGCCGTAGTCGGCAGTGTCGTGCAGCCGGCTGTCGGCCGGGAGCGGCCGGCCGCGCCGGATCCGGCCGGTGAGGCGGCCCCAGCCGAGCGGGCTCCACACCAGGGCGCCGACGCCCTCCTCCTGGGCGAGCGGCATCAGCTCCCACTCGTAGTCGCGGCCGACCAGCGAGTAGTAAACCTGGTGGGCGGCGTAGCGGGGGCGGCCGTAGCGCTCGGCGACGGCGAGGGACTTCATCAGCTGCCAGCCGGAGAAGTTGGAGACGCCGGTGTAGCGGAGCTTGCCGGCCCGGACGAGGTCGTCGAGGGTGGCCAGTACCTCCTCGATCGGGGTGCCGGCGTCGTAGGCGTGCAGTTGGAAGAGGTCGAGGTAGTCGGTGCCGAGGCGGCGCAGCGCGTCGTCCACGGCCTTGGTGAGGCGGGCCCGGGAGGTGCCGGCGTCCTGCGGGCCGTCGCCGGTCGGCAGGCCGGCCTTGGTGGAGACGAGCACCTGGTCGCGGCGGCCGCGGATGGCCTGGCCGAGGACCTCTTCGGAGGCGCCGTCGGAGTAGACGTCGGCGGTGTCGAAGAGGGTGACTCCGGCGTCGATGGCGATGTCGAGCAGGCGGCGGGCCTCCTGGACGTCGGTGGTGCCCCAGGCGCCGAACAGCGGTCCACGGCCGCCGAAGGTGCCGGTGCCGAGGCTGAGCGCGGGGACCTTGAGGCCGGACGAGCCGAGTCGGCGGTATTCCATGGCGGTTGCCGTGCTGGTTGTCGTGCTGCTTTCCATGGCAGTTCTCCCCTCGGAGCCCTTAACGGGACTCCCATTCCGTTAGGATGGTTCGACCTTAGCAGGGCCCATCGACCTAATGGAACAGGAATCCCGTTAATGACTGCCGAGCCCTCCGCGCCGGACGCACCGGACGCACCGGACACTCCGGACGCGCCGGAGACCCCCACGCCCGGGACGCGGCGCCCCGGCGGCCGCACCGCCCGGGTCCGCACCGCCGTCCTGCGGGCCGCCGAGGACGCCCTGGTCGAGCGCGGCTTCAGCGGGCTCGACCTCGGCGACGTCGCCCAGCGGGCCGAGGTCGGCCGGACCACCGTCTACCGGCGCTGGGGCACCACCAGCGCGCTGGTCGCCGACCTGCTCGCGGACATGGCCGAGCAGTCACTGCCGCGCACCCGCAGCGGCTCCCTCGCCGAGGACCTGCGGGCCAACGCCCGGCTGGTCCAGCGCACGCTGGCCGACCCCCGGCAGGGAGCGCTGTTCCGTGCGGTGATCGTCGCCGCCACCTGCGACCCTGACGCCGCCGAGGCGCTGCGGCACTTCTACCTGCGCCGGGTCGAGGAGTGGGCGCCGTGCGTCGCCGAGGCCGTCGAACGCGGCGAACTCCCGCCGGACACCGACGCGTTCGAGGTGGTCCGGGCCGTCTCCGCGCCGCTCTACTACCGGATGCTCACCACCGCCGAGCCGCTCGACGAGGCCGCCGCCGACCGCGCCGCGGCCGCCGCCGAGGCGGCCGCCCGGGCGGGGGCGCACCGGCGGGAGAGCGTCTGACGGCGCCCGAGAACGTCCGGGAAAGCCGTCGGGGGCGCCGGGGGGGGGGCGGGGGGGGCGGGGGGGGGGGGGGCGGGGCGGGGGGGGGGCGGGGGGCGGGGGCGGCGGGGGGGGCGGCGGGGGCCGG